>JAZOQV010000015.1:0-12716 GCA_045656265.1 Acutalibacteraceae bacterium
TACAAGGTTTCTGCTCACAATCTAATACTATGCACCGTTCTTACGTTTGCGGTTATCTTTTGGAACATTGCCACTAACAAATTTTTTGGTTTTTAGGCAGTTTGAAATTTGCAGCAAGGCTTTGTGCCTTGCAAAAATGAAAACAAAATAAAAACGAAAATTTGTTGCGGCAACCAAATTATAACCGCAAATGTAAGAACAAAAAGAAAAAACCAACCAACTGGCGCAATTTAAGTTGCCCAGACGGTCGGCCAATATAGGTTATACTTCACGCAAGGATTCTTGCTTAATTCCGCCAGTTATATAACCAAGTAAAGTATAGCATACAAAAAAAGTTTTGTCAACGGAATTCGGAATGTTCTAATGACAGAAATTTGCTCTAAAAATACAAAAATTATTATACAGTTTTACTATTAAGTTTAGTTTTTAGGCGAAACAGGAAAATGTTAACCTAAGCGGCAGTTTGCGAATATAAAGTAGTGTGGAGTGAAGCCACAAAGGAGGTGAAAAACATGGGACTTTTCTGCTGTGAAAACAGATACGACTGCACTACACTTGGCGTTGTTGCCTCTTTAATTATCGGCGTTATTGCTGCATTTCTAACCATTACCGCTGTAATTACTGTAACACCTGCGTTCCTTTGGGTGCTACTAGGGGTTGCTATCGTTTATATCGCGGTTGCGCTTTTAAGCGTTTCCCTTTCTAGAGGCAGAGCATACTGTTGCGGTTCTTTAGGCGCGGCGCTAATAGGTGCGCTTGGAACTATACTCTTTTCTATAATCCTCTTAGGCGTAACCTTTGCGGCTACCAGCGTTATTGGTGCGATTTTTGTAGGATTACTACTATTTTTCTTTTCTCTTTTGATATCCGCAACCGTTTGTTATATTAAGTGTGTTGCATGTTGCGCAGATTAAAAGCCGAGACACTCGAGGGGAAACCCCGAGTGTCTTTACATAAGTACGCAAATAGTTTCAAGAGTGTCGGCATATTTTAAAAGCGCTTCGGATACTGCCTCTATTCCATCGCAAAGCGAGGGTTCTCCGCCAGATTTTACGCAATCGCGCCAAAAGGAAAGCATAGAATAAACCGCCTCTCTTAGCCTTTTTGGATTGCATCGCTTTTTGGGTAACGCCTCGGTTTCTTTTGCTAAAAAACTTATGGCAGTTTGCAGTTTTTCACGCAGCAGTACACCCTCTGCCGAAGTAATACTCTTTAAGGTTACCACCTCGCGCACCTCATAGGCTATATATCCAATATTTTGCACCAAAGTCAGCAAATCTCGGCGTTCAATCGGCGGTAAAAAATCGGTGTAAAGTCTATCCATTACACCGTCGCGCCACTTGTCGTGAACCAGCTTTCTTTCTAATATTTCATCCCTTGATATGCAATTACAGTCTTTATCTATCCGCCGCGCTTCCTCTAAAAGCGCAGTGTAATAATTGAACTTCAAAAAAACCACCCCAACATAATACTATTGGAGTGGCTTTTTTATTATTACTGAATATTATTGTATTTCTTGCTCTAGGTCGTCAAACTCGGGGGCAGAAAAGAACTCGCCCAAAGTAATATCCAAACCATCACAGAACTTCTTAATGGTGGTAATGGATATATCACGGCGGTTTTCGTCCATCATACTATACGCAGTTGATGGCGTTACACCCGAAATGTTTGCCAGTTCGTTTATTTTAATGTTTCTCTCTTTGCATAATTCCCTAAACCTATTTGCAACTGCATCTTTAACGCTCATATCATACACCTCTAGCGTTATTGTATGCAACTGTTCGCGGTTGCGTATACGCATTTGCGTATTTTTCAAAAATATGTTAGTATTTTTAGGGGTGTAGTTGTATGATTGAAACATTTACCGTTGCTCTTTTTGGGCATAGGCATTTAGAAGAATCTTTAGTTTTGTATAATAAATTAAAACCGATTATTAAAAACTTAATAAAAGAAAAAGAGTATGTTGAATTTTTGATTGGTAATAATGGGGATTTTGATATACTAGCCGCCTCTTGTATAAAACGAGCAATGAAAGAATATTCTTATGGTAACTGCGCCTTGGTGCTAGTGTTAGCAAACAAAAAGAAAAATATAGAAGATTTGCAAACCTATTACGATGAAATAGAAATTTGCGAAGATGCACTTAACGCGCATTATAAAAACTCAATCACAGTAAGAAACCGAGCTATGATAAATCGAGCCGATTTAGTAATTGTATACCAAAAAGGCACTTGTGGTGGTGCATTTAGCGCAGTGAATTACGCCAAAACAAAAAATAAAGAAATTATAAATCTTTGCGACATTCATTGACACTTTGCCTTATAAAATATATAATATTTGTATATTATTTTAAGGATTGATAAAATGATTTTCAGGAAAGCGGTAATAGGGGATATTGACGCGATTGCAGATATTTATAGCGACACTCACACCTTGGAAGAATCGGGTAAGACGCAGATTGGTTGGGTGCGCGAGGTTTACCCAACACGCGAAACCGCCCTTGCGGCACTAGATAGGGGCGACCTTTTTGTTGGAGTTGAGGGCGGAAAGGTGTTTGGTACTGCGGTAATAAATCAAATACAGGTTGCAGAATATTACGGTGCAGACTGGGAATTTGAGGCCGATGACAGCGAAATTATGGTACTGCATACCCTTGTAATTTCACCGCAGGAAATGGGGCGCGGTTACGGCAAGGCTTTTGTAAAATTTTATGAGGAATATGCCAAGGATAATGGTTGCCCTTACTTACGAATGGACACAAATCAAAAAAACCTTAAAGCCCGTGAAATGTATAAAAAACTAGGCTTTAAAGAGCGCGGAATAATTCCCTGCACCTTTAACGGAATCCACGGCGTACAACTTATTTTACTAGAAAAGAAATTATAAGCAAACATTAAAAGCACCGCCGAAGCGGTGCTTTTTCTATTGTAATGCTAGGTCTTTGCCGATGATTTCTTTTGCTTTTTCTAATTCATACGGGGCGAGATATAGGCAATATTCCTCGCCGTCTTTTAAAATATTTAGGCTATATATGTATTTGCACACAACATTATCATTGATAAATTTTAGGTTATACTTTTTCAAAAACTCTTTGTCGGGGTTCTCTTCCTCAAGCCACCAAATCGAAGTTTTTCTTTTAACCTCGCTATATCCTGTTATAGATTCTAGCGGGATTGCATACTTTTCCTTTATGTTTATCAAATTAAGGCAATCGTTTTCTACGTAAGCGTCGAAAAATGTACTATCGGTGCTAATGTTTTCTTCCTCGTTAATAAGGCGGACATTGTCGCCCTTTGCTTTAAACTGTATATTCAAAATTTCAAGACTTTCGGTGTGGGACGGCTTTTTGAGGCACTTATTTGCCTGCTCTATAAGATAATCGCCGTTGCTTTGGTTTAAACCCTCTACCGAATCGTCGTTTTTATCGAACATTTTGTTAGAAAAATGGCGGAACACAAAGCCTAAAGCCACTAGAACAACAGGAACTGCCACAACCCAAAGATAGTCGGACAAGATTGTGTTAAGAGAAAATTTGCCCTGCTCTACAAGTTCGCTTATACTTATGCAAAGGAAAGCAATTGTTAAAGCAAACGATATGTAACTTGCGCAAAGTAACGCAAATGGCGGGCCGAACTCTTTATTAAGCCTTTTTATATCCTTTTCGGTTTCGGCATCAATAGCGTCGGAAAGTTCTTGCGGAATTCTATCTACAATAAACTCTTCGCCTGTGAGAATTTCCTCTTTAACTGCTTTATCATAACAAAACAACGGTTTCATAAGCCTTCCCCCTTATTTTGATTTTACAACTGCTAACATAATTTGTCAATACATACGACAATGCAAAAAAATACCCCGCACACTAAAAGTATGCGGGGTAAGAATTATTTAACCGTTAGATTATTTAATTCCATAAAGTTCGCCAAGGCGTACAAGGTGGTTGTAACGCTCTAAAGCGGTCTCCTCTGCTTTAGCGAAGAGTTCTTCTGCACGGTCAGGGAATGAACGTGTAAGTGAAGAATAACGAGCCTCGTTAAGTAGGAAGTCTTTATAGCTTGCAGTAGGTGCTTTAGAATCCATAGTGAATGGGTTTTTGCCCTCTGCTTTAAGTGCTGGGTTGAAGCGGAACATATTCCAGTAACCGCAATCAACTGCTCTTCTCATCTCGTTCTGGCAGTTAACCATACCGCCCTTGATGCTGTGCATTTCGCAAGGAGCGTAACCGATGATGATTGATGGACCTGGATATGCCTCAGCCTCTTCAATTGCTTTTAGAGTCTGGTTCATATTAGCGCCCATAGCGATTTGTGCTACATATACGTAACCGTAGGACATAGCGATTTCTGCCAAAGATTTCTTAGCAATTGCTTTACCTGCAGCAGCGAACTGTGCAACCTGACCGATGTTAGAAGCCTTTGAAGCCTGACCGCCGGTGTTAGAGTAAACCTCGGTATCGAATACCATAATGTTTACATCGTCGCCAGCTGCTAGAACGTGGTCAAGACCGCCGAAGCCGATATCATAAGCCCAACCGTCGCCACCGAATATCCAAACAGATTTCTTTGATAAGAATTCTTTGTTTGAAAGAACGTCTTTGCAAAGTGCGCAACCGCAATTCCATTTTTCTAATGCTGCAACAAAAGCGTCGGTAGCAGCGCCGTTTTTCTTGCCATCTTCTACAGTTGCAAGATACTCTGCAGCGGTAGCTTTAACATCTTCTGGAGCATTGTCTAAAGCAGCGATTTCTTTAATCTCGTCGATAAGTCTGTTACGAACAGCCTTTTGACCAAGGTACATACCGTAACCATGCTCTGCGTTATCCTCGAATAGTGAGTTTGCCCAAGCAGGACCTTGACCCTTACCGTTAACGGTGTAAGGTGAAGTTGCAGCAGGACCACCCCAGATTGAAGAACAACCTGTTGCATTAGAGATATACATTCTATCGCCGAATAATTGTGTGATTAAACGTGCATAAGCGGTTTCAGCACAACCTGCGCAAGAGCCCGAGAACTCGAGTAAAGGTTTCTTGTACTGGCTAGAAATTACGTTAGAAACAGCAACTGTTTCAGGTTTTACGTCGATGTTAGCAACGCAGTAATCGAATACTTCTTGCTCTGCCATTTGTGATTCGGCAGGAACCATCTTAAGTGAATCGGTAGGACACTCGCCAACGCAAACGCCACAACCCATACAATCAAGTGGAGAAATAGCGAGAGTGTAGGTGTAATCTGTCTTAACGATTGGCTTAGGTGCCTTTTTCATCTGTGCAGGAGCAGCAGCAACCTCGTCAGCAGTTAATGCGAATGGACGGATTGTTGCGTGAGGACAAACAAATGCACACTTGTTACATTTAGCACAGGTTTCAGCATTCCACTCAGGAATCATAACTGCAACGCCGCGTTTCTCGTGTGCAGATGCGCCCTGCTCGAAGGTACCGTCTGCATGGTCCATAAATACAGAAACAGGTAGGCTATCACCATCCATTTTGCCAACAGGCTCCATGATGTTTTTAACCATTTTGCCGAGTTTTGTACCATCGTTTACTTCTTCTACTACTTCGTCTTTAGCGTCTTTCCAAGCGCTTGGAACGTCAATCTTAACGTAAGCGGTAGCACCGGCATCGATAGCCTTCTCGTTCATCTCAACGATTTCTTTACCCTTCTTCATAAACTTCTGGGCTTTTTCCTTCATATAGCCGATAGCCTCTTCAGCAGGAAGAACCTTTGAAAGTGAGAAGAATGCAGACTGTAAAACAGTGTTAGTACGCTTGCCAAGGCCGATTTGTGCTGCCAAATCGATAGCGTTAACTGTGTAAAGTTGAATATCATTGTTAGCGATGTAGCGTTTTGCCTCTGCGGTTAGGTGCTTATCAAGTTCTTCAGCACTCCACTGACAGTTGATAAGGAATACGCCGCCTGGTTTAACGTCGTTAACCATCTTGTAACCCTTGATTACGTAAGATGGGTTGTGGCAAGCAACGAAGTCTGCTTTATTGATATAGTATGGGCTCTTGATAGGTTTGTCGCCGAATCTCAAGTGAGAAATGGTGATACCGCCGGTCTTCTTAGAGTCATACTGGAAGTATGCTTGTACATATTTATCGGTATGGTCGCCGATGATTTTGATAGAGTCTTTGTTAGCACCAACAGTACCGTCGCCGCCGAGACCCCAGAATTTACATTCGATAGTGCCTTCTGCTGCGGTGTTAGGCGCTGCTTCCTCAGGAAGAGAAAGGTTGGTAACATCGTCAACAATACCCATTGTAAACTGATGCTTAGGCTCGTCCTTCTTAAGTTCGTTGTAAACAGCGAAGATGCTTGAAGGAGGAGTATCTTTTGAACCTAGACCGTATCTACCGCCGATAACCTTAGCGCTAACGCCATTTGTTGCAAGTGCGGTAACAACGTCCATATAAAGAGGTTCGCTTAAAGAACCAGGCTCCTTAGTTCTGTCAAGAACTGCGATTTTCTTAGCAGTTGCAGGGATAGCCTCGCAAAGTTTTTTGGCGCTGAAAGGACGATACAAACGAACCTTTACAAGACCAACTTTTTCGCCTGCAGCGGTTAAGTAGTCGATAACTTCTTCTGCAACGTCGCAAACAGAACCCATTGCTACGATAACGCGCTCTGCATCAGGTGCGCCGTAGTAGTTAAAGAGTTTATAGTCTGTGCCAAGTTTAGCATTAACTTTATCCATATACTCTTCAACGATAGCGGGCATTTTGTCGTAATACTCATTACATGCCTCACGATGTTGGAAGAATATATCGCCGTTTTCGTGTGAACCACGCATAACAGGGCGCTCTGGGTTTAATGCACGTTTGCGGAATGCCTCAACAGCATCCATATCGCACATTTCTTTAAGGTCTTCATAATCCCAGATTTCGATTTTCTGTAATTCGTGAGAAGTACGGAAACCATCAAAGAAGTTGATGAAAGGTACGCGGCCTTTGATAGATGCCAAGTGAGCAACTGCGCCAAGGTCCATAACCTCTTGAGTATTAGTTTCTGCGAGCATTGCGAAACCTGTTTGACGACAAGCGTAAACGTCGGAATGGTCGCCGAAAATGTTAAGTGCGTGTGAAGCTACGCAACGAGCTGATACGTGGAATACTGAAGGTAGTAACTCACCAGCGATTTTGTACATATTAGGAATCATAAGGAGAAGACCTTGTGATGCTGTATATGTTGTGGTGAGAGCACCGGCTGCGAGTGAGCCGTGAACTGTACCGGCTGCGCCGGCTTCTGATTGCATTTCGGAAACCTTTACGGTTGTACCGAAAATGTTTTTGCGGCCCTGTGCGGACCATTGGTCAACATAGTCTGCCATTGGGCTGGACGGGGTAATAGGATAAATACCTGCAACCTCTGTAAACGCATAAGAAACGTGCGCAGCAGCGTTGTTACCGTCCATGGTTTTCTTTTGTCTTGCCATGTTTTAATTGCCTCCTACTAAAAATGTTTATTGCGGATACGCTATCGCAAAACGCGACAACGCATTTTCTCACATAGTATATAATAACACTTTATTTTCAATATGTAAAGGTTAATTTTTTAACAAAATTACTTATTTTTGCTAAATTTTTTATTTATATTAACTATCTACACCTTTATTTATATTGACAAAACCGCTTTTTGCATATATTATAGGTATGTTAGATTGTTATGTCTAACGGTATTTATTATTATGAATGGAGAGATTTTAGTAAAATGGACCCCGATCCTGCCACATCTATTATTTTAAAACTTGTACTGCTACTAGTACTAATCATCATTAACGCCTTTTTTGCAATGAGTGAGATTGCGCTTATTTCCCTAAACGACAATAAACTTCGCGCTCAGGCAGAGGATGGACACAAAAAGGCCCAAAAGGTTTTGCAACTACTAGAAAGCCCCTCGGCATTCCTTTCTACCATACAAATTGGTGTAACCTTGGCAGGCTTTTTAACCTCGGCTTCTGCGGCACAGTCTTTTTCAGAGCCGTTGTCCGCTTGGTTTAGCGCACTTGTTGGTTTTAGCGCAGTGCCGTCTTGGTTAACAGGCGTTTCAACCGTTGTGGTTACAATTATTATTTCGTATTTCTCATTAGTTTTAGGCGAGCTTGCACCAAAGCGTATCGCTATGCAATGCTCGGAAAAGATTTCTTTCAGAGTTGTTTCAATACTTCTCTTTATAAAGGCTACTATGAAACCCTTTATAGTTTTCCTATCTTTTTCAACCAACCTTATTGTTCGTCTTTTCGGCTTCGACCCTAATGCAGACGAAAACGTGGTTACCGAAGAAGAAATCCGTATGCTTGTTGACGCGGGCGAGGAAAAGGGCGTTATAGAAGAAAGCCAAAAAGAAATGATTAACAATATATTCGAGTTCGACGATATTGTTGCGGCAGACGTTATGACACACCGCACCGAACTTGAGTGTGTTGAAATTAACGATTCACTTGAAACAATCGTAAAAGTTGCGCTTAACGAGGGTTATTCGCGTATACCCGTTTATGAGGATGAACTTGACAACATTCGCGGTATTATATATGTAAAAGACCTACTTAAATATATAGGTAAGTCGGTACCGTCAAGTTTCAAAATTTCAAAGGTAATGCGCGAGGCGTACTTTATTCCCGAATCAAAACGCTGTGGCGACCTATTCAATGAAATGACCGAAAAGCATTTGCAAATGGTTATCGTTTCGGACGAATATGGTTCTACTGCAGGTATCGTTACCATAGAAGACCTACTCGAATCAATCGTTGGCAATATGCAAGACGAGTATGATAACGAGGAAGAAGAAATCGAGCAGGTAAACGACAACCTCTTTAACTTTGACGGTATGACCGATATTGAAGAGGTTAACGAAACTTTAGACATCACTCTGCCCGAAGGCGAGTATGATACACTTGGCGGATTTATAATGTCCGAACTTGGACGCATTCCCGGAGAGGACGAGCGCCCCGAAATTGAGGCAGAGGGCTTTAAATTCACCGTTGAAGAAATGGAGGAGCGCCGTATTGAGCGTATCCGCGCAGAACGCCTCCCCGAAGAACAATCTGATAACGAAGAATAATAAAATAAAATTAGCCAAAGAAATTAAAGTCTTGTTTCAAAATCTGATTTGAGTTTTAAGTGATTTGGCTGGAAATATTAGAAAAGAGGAAATATAAATGAACTTTTTAGTTGAAATTTCAGCAAGACACCTACACGTAAGCGAGGAGCATTTGGAGATTCTTTTCGGCAAAGGCTACAAACTTACCCCTAAAAAAGACCTTTCTCAACCTGGTCAGTTCGCTTGTGAAGAGCGTGTTGACGTTGTTGGTCCTAAAAAAACTTTAAGCGGTGTTTCAATCCTTGGCCCTTGCAGAAAGGCAACACAGGTTGAAATCTCACTTACCGACGCTCGTTCTATCGGCGTTGTAGCTCCTATTCGCGAGTCGGGCGACGTTGCAGGTTCAGGCGCTTGCAAACTTGTTGGTCCTTGCGGCGAAGTTGAACTTACCGAGGGCGTTATCGCTGCAAAACGCCACATACATATGACCACCAAAGATGCCGCAGATTTCGGTGTTACCGATGGCGAGATTGTTAACGTTAAAATCGCTACCGATGGCAGAACCACTATCTTCGGCGACGTTGTTGTTCGCGCATCTGACAGTTATGCTCTTGCAATGCACATTGATACCGACGAAGCTAACGCCGCAGCAGTTCCCGGAAAAGCATACGGCGAAATCGTAAAATAATCTATTTAATTAGAGGGCTTCGTTTTGTAAGTCCTCTTTTTGTTTTTTTGGAGGTAACTAATATGCCAATTAACGAACTAAAAAAATGCGGCCACCCTACCCAACTATATGCGGTTGAGGAATTAAAACTTGTGGGCGGCAAGGCAAATGAAATGCGCCTTATAAATATGCGTAACGGCAAAGGTCTTAATGCTACATTTGCTGCCGACCGCTGCCTTGACCTTTACAGATTAGAGTACAAAGGCATAAACCTTGGTTTCTTTTCGCCTTGCGGTTACGTTGCGCCCGAATACTACGATAAAAACGAATTTTTGCGCTCCTTTACCGCAGGTTTTATAACCACTTGCGGCATTACTAATTGTGGCAGACCGGCAGACGATGAGTATGGCCAAGGCTTAATGCACGGCAGAATTGGTAACACCCCTGCCGAATATGTAAGTTACAAGGCAGATTATAGCGGTGCGCAACCCGCCATCACTGCTGAGGGTGTTATGAACGAGGCGGTGCTATTCTCAGAGAAACTGCAACTTCGCCGCAAAATAGAAATGTTTACCGATAAAAACGAAATACTTATCCACGACCAAGTGGAAAACGGGGGCGGAACAAAGCAGCCTTTAATGCTTTTATACCACATCAACTTTGGCTATCCGCTTTTGGACGAAGGTATCGAGATGTTTGTGCCCTCACTAGAGGTTACACCTTATAACGACGACGCCAAAAAGGGCATTGACACTTGGAACGAGTTCCCCGACGTTTTGCCGCAAGAACCCGAACAATGCTTTGACCATAAACTTGCCGAAAAAGACGGAGAAAGTTCGTTTGCTATTTTCAACCATAAACTAAACATCGGTGTTATGATAACCGCAGACCGAAAAACTCTTGATTCTTTTACAGAGTGGAAAACCTTTGAGTTTCGCGATTATGCGCTCGGGTTAGAGCCGGGTAGCGCGACCGTCGAGGGTAGAAAGTATTTGAGTGATAACGGCAAACTTAAATTTATCGCACCCGATGAAATTGTAAACTTTAATTTGAAAATTACCATTTTAGACGGCGACGAGGGCTTAAAAATTGCCAGAGACAGAATGGATTATCTTCTAAAATAGACATATAATAAAAGCAAATAATTTAAAGGGGAATTTTATGAAAATTTATTCTTCTGCCGCAGAACTTGTTGGCAATACACCGCTTTTAAGGCTTAATAATATCGAGCGCGAGTTATCTCTTGCCGCAAAACTTGTAGCAAAGGTTGAAAGTTTTAACCCTGCAGGCTCGGTAAAAGACCGCGTTGCGCTTAATATGCTTGATAAAGCCGAGCGCGAGGGAAAACTAAATAGCGATACCGTTATTATCGAGGCAACCTCGGGCAATACGGGGATAGGTCTAGCCTCGGTATGCGCCGCAAGGGGTTATAAACTTATAATCGTTATGCCCGACACTATGTCGAAAGAAAGGCGCTTGCTTTTACAACTTCTTGGCGCGGAACTTATATTAACCGACGGCAGTCTTGGTATGAGCGGCGCAATAGATAAAGCGGAAAGCTTACACAAGGAATATAAAAACAGCATTATCGCAGGACAGTTCACAAACTCCGCCAACCCCGAGGCGCACTATAAAACCACCGGTCCCGAAATATATCGCGATTTAGATGGCGAAATTGATTACTTTGTAGCAGGCGTTGGTACGGGCGGTACTATTAGTGGTGTTGGTAAATATCTTAAAGAGAAAAATGCCGATATTAAGATAGTGGCAGTCGAGCCCGAAAATTCGGCGGTGCTATCGGGGAAACCTAGTGGCGCGCATAAGTTACAAGGCATTGGCGCAGGTTTTGTTCCCAACGTGTTGGATACTGGTATTTACGATGAGATTATACCCGTTTCGGACGAGGCGGCATATTCTATGGCAAAACTTTTAGGCAAAAAAGAGGGTATACTTTGCGGAATTTCTGCAGGCGCGGCGCTATATGCCGCAACCCAACTAGCAAAACGCGATAATATGAAGGATAAAACCATAGTAGTACTCCTCCCCGACACCGGCGACAGATACCTAACCTTGCTTAGTGAATAATTTTCGGGCAATATTATATCTTGAAGTCAGACCTTGGTTTTTCCGTGATGATTTTAACTATATAAAACAAGCACTCAAGTTTTAAACTTGGGTGCTTATTTATTTGATATATGAAGACTAGCATCTTAAATTCAGGGTCTAATATCTAGAAAACAAAGAACACCGCCGAAGCGGTGTCCTTTGCCTTGTTTTAAGAGAGAAATAGTGATTGTTGGTGTTACTATATTTTAACTTAATCAACAGTAAATAGTTTCATTCCGTTCTTCACTATTCACTTTTACCTGCAAAACGTCTGTGTTTTGCTTAGTCTTCCATATCGTCTTCAACGGATTCTAACTGAACGTAACCCATTTGTTTTGAATCGGTTACGGAAGCCTCTAGGCCTTCGCAGAAATCGTTTGAAAGTTCTTTTAGAAGATTTACTTCGGGTGCTATATATTTTTTCATATTGTCGCACCTCCTAGTTGTTAGTTACGATAACGTCGCTGTAAACTGTTGTGCCGTTTGTATAGGTTACGTAAGCACGTGCATGACGTGTTTTGCCTTCGCAACCGGTTAACGATGCCATAAAGTCTACTACGCCTTCTGTTGTAACATTAACTTCGCTTACCTTTAGGCTTGGTTTTTCTTTGTTGATAGCAGCTGTATCTTTTAAGGTAAACATATCGCCTGTGTTTTCACCTTGTGCATCATAATTAAGCTTATAGGTGTTAGAAGCAAAGATTATACCGTATGCCTTAACTTCAGCAGTAGGTGCAGCGTGTGCAAATACTGTGAATTTGCCGTCCTTCATTTCTTTGCCTACAAATGCTACTGCATCTGCAGTTAACTGTGTAGAAACAGGATACAAATTCATTTCTGTACCACAAGCATAAAGTGTGCCTGTAGGTGCTGCTACTAGAACTTTGTCCTCTGCATCGGTCCAGCTT
>JAZOQV010000016.1:0-18218 GCA_045656265.1 Acutalibacteraceae bacterium
TATTAATAGAAGACCTGATTTATAAAGAAAATTATGAAATCAAGCATGATGGAACGCAGTGCAAAATATCCGAATAGATATTTTGCAGCGATATAAATTTCACCAGAAATTTATATCATATCGAATTTACGGAAAGGTAAATATATCGAGTTTCGCAAAGCGAAACATATCGAATTGCGAAGCAATATATCGCAAAAAAGACGATGCCGAATAGCATCGTCTTTTTTAGTAAAGAGTGAAGAGATAAGGTGTGCCTTTGAGGTTCTTATACAATTTGTCGGCGGCACACAAACACAATGACTTGGGGTTAATGTGTGTGTTTTCTTTTGTGTGTGATTTTCAAAGATAAAATATTTCTCCTTCCTTTATTTCGTTTTTAAATTCCTCTTACATTGTATTATCTAAATACAATGTAACTGTGGCATAATTTTCAAACATTGTCAAGAAAAGTTAATCGATGACTTGTTATAAATTTAAAAATGTGATATAATTTAATTGCACATTTGCAGTAGGGTAATTTTATGTATTGTATGTTTTAAAACAGAGAATACAAAAACGATGATTAAAAAAATAAGGGGTTTTTACTATGAAAAAAATATGTCCTTTATGTCAAACAGTATTTGAAAATGAAAATATCGAACATTGTCCAGAATGTTATGACAAGATAAAGTCAATGCCTAATTGGATGCCAAAAGCAGAAATGGATTTACAAGATTATGATGAATATATGGCTCTTCAAGACAGATTAAACGACCCAAATTCGGTTGAAGGGAAAAGACTTAATAAAATGAAGGCTCAAATGCAGCCCCAAAACAATCATTATACAGAATCAGAAAATATTCCCAAATGTCCCACTTGTGGCTCAACCAATGTCCGACCAATTTCTGGCCTTAATCGTGCAGGTTCAATGTTTATGTGGGGCATTATGAGTAGTAAAATAGGCAAAACATATGAGTGCTTAAACTGTAAGTATAAGTGGTGATAATATGAAAAAGTGTCCTAATTGTTCAGTGCTTTGTAAAGATAACGATTTTTATTGTATTAAATGTAATCACCCGTTACCAAACACTAATATCTTTTTAACGGATGAGGAATATAACAAAAGTAATCATGTAACCAAAAATATTCAAAGAAACGAAAGGCAAAATATACCCAAATGTCCAATCTGTGGTTCAACAAATCTTAAAAAACTTGCTGCACTTAATAGAGGTGCTTCAGTTTTTATGTGGGGACTCGGCTCAAACAAAATAGGTAAAACTTACGAATGCAAAAAATGCAAATCAACATTTTAGGTGAATAAAATGGATTTAAACGAAATGATTAATAAGAAATTACCCGAAGAAACTAAAAACAGATTGCTTGAAATGTATGGTGATTATGGAAAAAATCCCATACGATTACCTGTGAACTTGACTGAAAATTTGAACACTCCTGATGTTCCGCAATACAATAAAAAAATTTTGGAAGAAACAAAGAACCTTAACAGTGAGATTACTAAATTAAGAAAGCAATTGAATAAAGGTAAGTGGATGAAATGGGTAAATTTCGCTATTTCTATTATAAGTATCTTAATTGCTATTGCCGCATTTATTAAAAGTTTTTATTAAAAAATACGATAGATAAACCTATCGTATTTTTTAATACTTGTATATTACTTTTGTTTCGTATGATGATAGCCTCGATTGGTTCGAAAGCGCTACACCCGATAGTATAATAAAGAACGTTACAGAAAAAGCGACCGATGGCTCGATTATTTTAATGCACAACGATGCCGAGCATACACCAGCAGCGTTACCAACAATACTAAAAACCTTGCAAGACCAAGGTTATGAATTTGTATTAATAGAAGACCTGATTTATAAAGATAACTACACTATTGATCACACAGGGAAACAAATATCAAAGTAAAAATATCCCCACTTTATATGTGGGGATATTAAACTTTAGTTATGATGATGGTGATGATGTCCGCCTATGTTTTCTGTTTGTATATTACAGTGTTTTTCCTGGCAGTTTTCGTTTTCTGTTTCAAGTTCCAACGTTGAGTGTGCTATGCCATGTTCTTTAAGCTCTTCTTTAACTTTTTCTTTTATTGTATGAGAGTAGGCGTTTGTAACTATATGCATTGTAGCATAATTGTTTTGCCCATCCATACTCCAGATGTGTATATGATGAACTCCTAATACTCCGTCAATTTTTAAAATATGCTCTTTAATTTCGTTTAAATCAATTCCTTGCGGCGTCTTTTCTAAAAACAACTGTAATGCATATTTTAAGTTTTTAATAGCGTTAACAAGAATAAATATCGCAACGCAAATAGATAGAATAGGGTCAATTAACTGTATGTTTGTAAAACGCATAACTATTGCACCAAACAGCACAACCGCCCATCCTAAAACGTCTTCAAGCATATGCAGATTAACTGCTTTTTGATTAAGCGAAGTGCCCTTGTGAGTGAATAATGCTGCAACAAAGTTTACACACACGCCAAGAACTGCAAATAATATCATTCCGTTATAGTTAATTGCAACAGGGTGGATTATTCTTTTGGTAGCGTTATATATAACAACTACCGAACCAAATAGAAGAATAAGTGTAGTTATTACACTACCTATAACAGAATATCTGGCGTAACCATAAGTGTACATTTCATCTGGTTGCCGTTTGCTTTTCTTTTCAAGAAAATATGATATGCCAATGCTTGTGGCATCGCCGATATCGTGAACCGCATCTGATAGAATGGCAACACTTCCGGTTAGCATTCCCCCAATAAACTCAAATACAGAAAACGCTAAATTTAATATAAATGCAATTAAAATATTTCTCTCGGTTTTCATATAATCCTTCTTTCTGATGGAATCGTATATATTATAACATTAAAAAATGTAAGATATCAACTGATATTTTACGTTTTAGTAATTTATTAATTGAGAGGCTTTATCGTGGGAAAGTAAAAGAATTTAAGCGGTAGCGTGAAGCATATTGATATCTTGAATAATTTATGTTATGATACTATCAGATGGCAATCTTGAATTCAATTTAAGGAGGATGCGTTGTGTGAAAAAATATATTTTAATCTTTTTGGTGTTGTTTATTACACGTTCTTTTTGTGGATGTACTGCCGGAGATGATATAATTGGCACAAAATTTGGTACTGCTTATTTTAATAAACCTCAAAACACACCAAAATTTGTTTGTTCAGTTGCATTTGAAGATAAAGAAATTGAAATTAAAGACGTTTCCTTTTGCGATAAACTAATTGCCATAATCAACGGAAAACCCGCCGGTAGAGAATTTTGTAAATGTGCAGGTGATTACCAAGTTACAATTGATAATAAATACCTATTTCATTTACATCCGACCAAAATTGTTATTTATACCGATTTAGAAGAATACACCAAATTTACAGTTGAATGCTCTGAAGAAGAAACTCAAATTTTGTATCAAATTATAGAAGAGACAGACTGAATTTTGTCGTTTATTATATGATACATAAAAACACCCTATGACAAAAATCATAGGGTGTAAATTATATTAATCAATTGGTTTCATTGTGGGGAATAATAGAACGTCTCTAATTGATGCGCTGTCGGTAAGTAGCATTACAAGTCTGTCGATACCGAAACCTAGACCGCCTGTTGGGGGCAGACCGTATTCAAGAGCAGTGATGTAATCATAATCAACTTCGCTATTACAGTTGGGGTCTGCAGCTTTTTTAGCGGCAACCTGTTTTTCAAAACGCTCTTTTTGGTCGATTGGGTCGTTAAGCTCGGAGAATGCATTACCAAATTCAGTAGCGTTAATGAAGTACTCAAAACGCTCTGTAAAGGCAGGGTCTTCGGGTTTGCGTTTTGCAAGAGGACTGTTTTCAACCGGATAATCATAAATAAATGTAGGTTGAATTAGTTTGTCTTCAACGTAAGCATCAAACAATTCAATAAGAACTGTGCCCTTTGTTGCATCAGCAGGAACTTCAACATGCATTTCTTTAGCGCAGGCTCTTGCATCTTCGTCGGTAGCCCAATCGTTATAATCACAACCGGCATATTTTTTAACAGCCTCAACCATTGTTAGTCTTTCCCAATGGCCCATATCAATTTCTTTACCTTGGTAAGTAATAACCTTGCTGCCGCAAATCTTTTCGGCTAGCATGGTGTTCATTTCTTCTACCAAGTCCATCATACCATAATAATCGGTAAAGGCTTGATAAAGTTCAACAGTTGTGAACTCTGGGTTATGTTTAGTATCCATACCTTCGTTACGGAAAATTCTACCAACCTCGTAAACTCTGTGCATACCACCAACGATAAGACGTTTTAAGTAAAGTTCAGTTTCAATACGAAGATACATATCCATATCAAGTGTATTGTGATGGGTTTTAAAAGGTCTTGCAGCTGCACCAATTTCTAGCGGAACAAGAATAGGTGTATCAACCTCAATAAATCCCTTGCTATCAAGATAAGCACGAACTTCTTTCAAAATCTTTGAACGCTTTTCGAAAGTATCCTTAACTTCAGGATTAACAATAAGGTCAACGTATCTTTGTCTGTATCTTAAATCATTATCGCGGAGACCATGGAATTTTTCCGGCAAAGGGAGAAGTGATTTCGAAAGTAATACAATCCTTTGTGTATGCACCGAAATTTCGCCTGTTTTGGTGCGGAAAACAAAGCCCTCAACACCAACGATATCGCCAATGTCGTACTTTTTGAAAGCTGCATAATTATCTTCGCCAATATCATCGCGACGGATGTAAAGCTGAATGTTGTCTTTACCATCTTGCAGGTTAAAGAAACTAGCCTTACCCATAATACGACGGCTCATAATACGGCCTGCGATACTTACGGTAGTATTTTCAAGTGTATCAAAATTTTCTTTAATATCGTTTGTGTAATGGGTTACGTCGTACTTAGTTATTGTGAATGGGTCATTACCCTCACTTTGCAAATTAGCAAGTTTTTCGCGTCTTACACGCAATATTTCGTTAAGTTCTTCGGCGGTAGGCTCTGCTACTGCTTCAACAATTTTTTCTTCTGCCATTTTTATCACCTTTAGGTAAATTATCTTTTGATTTCTTTAATAGTGAATTTCATTTCGCCGCGTGGAGTTTCTGCAACAACTGTTTCGCCTGTAGAATGGCCCATTAGTGCTTTGCCAACAGGGGATTCGTCGGAGATTTTACCATTGATAGAATCTGCTTCGGCAGTACCAACAAGTTTAAAGGTCATATCTTTTTTAGTTGCGTGGTTTTCAACAACAACTGTAACACCAAGCATAACCTTGTCGTTAGTAATCTCATTATCGCTGATAACTTTTACGTTTTTAAGCATAACCTCAAGGTCGGTAATACGAGCTTCAATTTTAGCTTGCTCGTTTTTAGCCTCGTCATATTCGCTATTTTCTGAAAGGTCGCCGAAACCACGAGCAACCTTGATTTTTTCAGCAACATCTGCACGAGCGGTGGATTTTAAATACTCTAACTCGTTCTCTAATTTTTTTAAGCCTTCTTTGGTAACAACAATTTGTTTAGCCATTTATTTTCTTTCCTTTCAATTAGGTATTTGCCTAACATATTATTCTATTATATATATTATTTATCCTTTTGTCAAGGATAAAAGCTAAGGTTTACATAGTCCTCTGGTTTACCTATGCCGCAATCTACACAGAGTGCTTCCGAAAGGGCAAATTCACTTGCATTGATTGGTAGTTTCTCTTTTATTTGAGGCGGCACCCTTACTACGTTTTGCGATATAAAACTAGGTGAAAAATATTTAAGTTTTGGAAGTTTAAATTCGTATTCATTATCAGTAATTGCAATGCCGCTTTCAATCCCTAACATGCTATTGATTCTAATAAAGCAACCATGGCTTTTATAAAGTGCGTTGCAACAGTTTTCGTATCTTCGCTTATCGCTAGTGAAAACTGTGCAATTCCTTGCTTTCGGCGCAATATTTTGAAATAAATCTATATAATCGCCCTTTTGGTCGTAAAATACTAAATCTTGATTGGTTTTTTTAAAATAATTTTCTCCCGCTAGTGTGGCAATTTTCATAGACCACTGTTTGCTACCGTAAGTGTTTATCTGCGGCGGCGACGTTATGTCTGTTGGTATTAGTAATCGCTCGTCTGATACAATTCCGTCCCAATCAGGTATGCCTTTAATAATCGGTAGGTCTAATGAAAAACAGGGAAGACCATCAACCTTTTTGGGATAAATTCTTCTGTGTCGTCGCCTTTTAATATTAACAGGTTTAAGAATATAAAACATAATTACCTCCAAAAAAAGCGGAGTATTCTCCGCTTTTAAGTCGTTATTAACCACCTTTATACTTTCTCTGTGTAGCGAGTCCACCGCGAATATGCCTTTCACTTTTATTTACCTCTAAAACCTCCTTAACCTGATTATATAGATTCATATTTGCATATTTCAGTCTATCCGAAACATCTTTATGCACGGTTGATTTTGATATTCCAAACTGTGAAGCAGCTTTCCTTACAGTACATTTATTTTCAATTATGTAGTTTGCAATTTCTAGCGTGCGGTCCTCAATTGACCTGTGCATCTAATCACTCCCATATACTGTTTTAGTAACAATATATGATTGTAATTTAATAATTATTAACTATAAAAAGAAAAAGCCCGAGTAATCTCGGGCTTAAAATCTGATTATTTATTTAGATATTTTGCAACCTCTGCTGCAACAAGTTTTGTTATAAGTTCAACATCTGTTTGGCTTGCGGATGCGCTATTTCTGAAATCTGCTTTACCATCACTGCCAAATAGTTTCATTTTCTTCATACTCTCTTGCTTAACAGCCTCAACTGCGGCAGGGATAAGGTCTATAATACCTTTGTCCATGGTAGAGAACTTTTTAAACTCTGCTTCAACAGCGGCAACGTTTATGTCGGTAAAGATATTAACTTTGCTAATACCTTCTTTTATTGCTTGCTTGAAATCGTTGTCGGTAAGACCTGAACCGCCGTGTAGAACTAGGGGAACGTCAACGGTATTGGCGATTGTGCGAATTCTCTCGAAATCAAGTTTTGGAGGAAGTTTGTAAGCGCCGTGGGCATTACCAACCGCAATAGCCAAAGCGTCAACACCTGTTTTTTCAACAAAGTCTTTTGCGAGTTTGGGGTCAGTAAAGAATTTTGATGGGTCGGCTAAATGGTCGCTACCCTCGGCAGAACCTTCGTTATCGCCCACATGACCAAGTTCACCTTCGATAGTTGCACCATAAGAGTGCGCAATGTCTGCCATCTCTTTAACTTTACGAACGTTATCTTCGTATGAATCGGTAGAACAGTCGTACATTATCGAACTAAAACCAAGTTCAAGAGCTTTTATACATAATTCTCGTGAAAGGCCGTGGTCTAGATGAACAACAACGGGAACAGAAGCCTTTTTAGCCATAGGAATTAAGTAGTAGGAAACTTCTTCCAAAGGACCGTAGGGGAGAAGCACTTCGGCAGTACCCATAATAACAGGTGAGCGTGTGCTCTCTGCGGCATTGATAATTCCACGTGCAAGTTCAAGATTAACTGCATTAAAAAGGCCAATAGCATATTTGTTTTGCTTTGCAGGTCTTAAAACTTCGTTCATATTAACTAACATGTTGTTTCCTCCAATTAAATTTAACTAACCTTAATTATTTCAACTTCACATTCGTCTAATGTGGATTTTAAATTGCCGTTTATATCGGCATCTGTTAAAAGATAATCAATATCATTAAAAGAGGTTATTCTCATATAACCAACTTTACCAAGCTTCGTTTTGTCGCACAGATAAAAACTAACGCGTGAATTTTTAACCATGCTTTGCTTAATAAAACACTCCTGCTCGTTACTTTCAAGAATGATTGCGTTATTTCCTATACCTTTACTTGAAAAGAAGGTTTTGTCGGCAAAAAAGTTTTCTTTGATATAGTTTTCGGTCATCGCACCAACTAGCGATTGATTGTTACTTACGATACCTCCAACCGAAATAACCTTTATACCTTCGATTCCACATAACTCGTTAATTACCCGTATTGAGTTTGTAATAACTGTTATGTTTTTCATTGATTTTATTTCTTTTGCAAGATAGAAAGTGGTGGTAGATGCATCAAGAAAAACAGTATCTCCGGTAGCAATAAATTCTGCCGCTTTTCTAGCCAATGCTTGCTTTACTTCAACATTAAGTTCCTTACGCTTTTCTAAAGAAAATTCGTAGTTACCTTCGTCGATAGGTAGAGCGCCACCGTGTGTTCGGCGCAATAATTCCTTGGCTTCTAGTTTTTCTAAATCACGGCGTACTGTTTCTTCTGTAACTCCGAGTTCGGTGCTTAGTTTGCTTACCATAACAGAGCCGTCTTGATTTAAAATATCTAAAATCTTTTTCTGCCTTTCAAGTGCAAGCATTGTGTTCCCTCCGTTCTAAAATCTTTGTAGCAGGCGGCAGTTGCCGCCTGCTATTTTTTAGATTATTTTAAAGTAGGGAGCAATTTCTCAACGTCGCCGTGAGGACGAGGAATTACGTGTGTAGCAACCACTTCGCCTAGAGAAGATGCTGCGCTTCCGCCTGCTTCAACAGCAGATTTAACTGCGCCAACGTCGCCACGTACCATAACGCTTACTAAACCGGAACCGATTTTCTCGGTGCCGATAAGCACAACGTTTGCGGCTTTAACCATTGCATCGGCAGCTTCAATAGCTGCAACCAAACCTCTTGTTTCAATCATACCTAATGCTTCTTGAGACATTTAAGTATCCTCCTTAAAAATATTTTAATGCTTTTAAAAGCATAATTAACTATGGTTTAAATATTCAATTAACTCGTTAATGCCAAATCCCGTTACCGAGTCAACAATAAAAACTTTTTCACAACCGCTTAACCTTAACCAGTTTTCTGCACGTTTTGGATTAGCACCCTCTTGCTCTGCTTTGGTTACAATACCTATTACTTCACGGTTTACCATACAAGTAACGCAAGGGGGAAATAGAGAATATGGTTCATCTGCGCCGATAAGCAAACCTACAATATCCGCTTCGTACGAATAAAGCGCCAAAGCACGACCTAGATGATTGGTTTGAGCATATTCTCCCGGTGTATCAATAAGACAGTTTTCGAATTTTATGTATTGAGTTTTGTCGTAATTTATATCTTCGCCACGCAGAACCTGTGTAAGCGTTGTTTTGCCGCTTTCACTTCTGCCCATTAAAATTAACTTTTTCATTATGTTTTAGTGATAGGGCATACTGCAAATTTAAGCGTATCACGGCAATAGTCAACCAAAGCGTTAAGTGATGCTTCAACGTCTGAAATAGTGCCTGTAACGATTAGAGTGCCGCTAAATCTATCAACAAAACCAAGTGTTGCGCCCGATGCTTTTGTGGCAATATCGCCGGCGATAATTGCAGTTTCGGCAGGGGACATTGTAACAATGCCGATAGCAGATTTTGAGTAATCAACTGCAGGGTCAAGGCCTAGTTTTTTATATAGTATATCATCAGGATTTGCAATGATGTGCGCTAGTGTGATTTGTTTACCGGGAACAAGTTCTTGAACTATGCGCATTTTATCCTGAAAATTAAAATTTTCTAGCATTTTTGCCCCTCCTTTTATAGCGAAATGAATTTACAAAATTCTACATTTATTATATTACTACATCAAGATAAATAAGTCAATACTTTTTCAAAGAAAAAATTACAAAAACACAGAAAAGCAAATATCAAAACAAAAAACCAAAAAAACCAAGACAATTTTGTGCATTTTAATTAAGTGTCGTTTTCGACAAAATATCGTGAGTTGATTTGTTATAATTGTCAGTTGCTAAAACAATGTATTTATGGTAAAATAATATGAAATATTTTGTTTGGGAGATTAGTATGGATACAAATAAATTTAAACAATATTATAGCATTGCTAAAAGCATTCAAAATGAAGTTCGCAAAGTGGTGTTAGGTAAAGATGAAGTTATTGAAAAAATACTTGCTACTTCGCTTGCGGGTGGACATGTGCTTTTAGATGATATTCCGGGTGTTGGTAAAACTACGCTTGCACTTGCTTTTTCGTATGCTACAAGTATGGATTATCATCGTTTACAGTTCACACCTGATGTTTTACCTACCGACGTAACTGGCTTTTCGATATACGATAAGCGTACGGATAGTTTTCAGTATAAAGAAGGCGTTGCGATGTGCAATCTTTTCTTAGCCGACGAAATTAACCGTACCTCATCTAAAACACAGTCTGCCTTGCTTGAACTTATGGAAGAGGGTAGTGTTACTGTTGATGGTAATAAGCACGAATTACCAAATCCATTTGTCGTTATTGCAACACAAAATCCTATTGGTTCTGTTGGTACACAGATGTTGCCGGATTCACAATTGGATAGGTTTATGGTTTGTCTTACAATGGGCTACCCATCTATTACTGATGAGGTCTTAATATTAAAAGGAAGGCAAGAGAATAATCCTTTAAGCGAAGTTAAATCTGTTGCAACTAAAGAAGATATAATTGCAATGCGTGAATTAGTAAAAAATGTTTATACCGATGATAAAATATACGAGTATATAGCCGCTATTTCCGATGCCACAAGAAACAACGAAATGTTGAAACTTGGTCTAAGTCCTCGCGGCTCTTTAGCTATTGCCAGAGTGGCACGTGCTATTGCATTCTTGCATGGTAGAAACTACGTTATACCTGATGATATTTCGGATATATTCCTAGACGTTGCAACCCACAGAATTGTACTTAGTCCAAAGGCAAAGATTTCCGATATAACAACCGAGCAGTTGCTTACCGAGATATTAGAATTAGTGCCTGTGCCAACCCTTAATATTGGAAAATAATATGTTAAAAAACAAACTGATTTATTTGGCGTTAATTGTAGCGTCGTGCGTATTCTTTATTCTGTACCGAGATAGATTAGCATTAATTTTGTTTTTGTCGGTTTTAGTAATCACATTCTTTTTATTCTTATCTGCTTTAATCATGCGAATTTGCGTGAGAATAAGCGTTGAGTGTAAACAAAAGGTTGTATTTTCAGAGAATAAAGTAGTTGTTAATGTGGGCATAAATAACTATTCTTTTTTGCCGATAACACAGGTTTTAATAAACGCGCAATATAAAAACAACCTTTTATCCAACAGTGATAAAGGCAAAATATCTTTCTTTGCCAATCCGTTTTCTAAAAACAAATACGAGGTAGAGTTAACCTCTAAACACTATGGTAATGTTGAGGTTTATTTTAAGGACGCAAAGATAACCGATTACTTTGGTGTTTTTTCGTTCAAGGTTAAAATAAATAAAAGTTTTACGCTTTCATTTATGCCAAAAAGATATGAGATAGATGCTAGTTTAAGGCAAAACATGTACACTTTAAGCGAAGCAACTACATATTCCAAGCACAAACCCGGAGACGACCCGTCTGAAGTTTTTGCGATAAGAGATTATATAGATGGCGACAAACTTAATCGCATACATTGGAAATTAAGTTCAAAACAAGAAAAATTTATGGTTAAGGATTACAGCTTGCCTATAAGCGAAGCGGTTTTACTTTATCCTGAACTTGTTTTTAAAAAAGAGGAGGATATTTTTCTAATAGATAGCGCTTTAGAGGTGCTGTTTTCGCTTTCTAACACTTTTATAGAAAACAATACCATTCATTACGTTGCGTGGTATAATAGCGACGTAAAAGCAATTTCTACGCAGAAGATTGAAAATATAGATGATTTGTATACGGTAATGGGCGCGATATTTTCTAATGAGTATTATAGCGAACCAAAGGTTATGAATATGGATGATGATAACATAAGAGATATGTCTCATTTTGTCTATATCTTGCCAAATCTTACTTCGGAATATTGCGAGTCTATAAATCGTTTGGGAGGCGGCGCGACCTTATGTACCGCTATAAATGTAGTTAAAAATAGTGAGTCAGTACAGCAAATAACAGCAGAAGACCTAAACATAATAACAGTTACTGAAAACAAAGTTTTTGATAGCCTTAACGGTTCAGAAATTTAGGGGATATAATGAAAAAGAACAAACTTGCGGTAGATAACGGCATTTCTTTGCAGTGCTATCCGATAAACAAAGAACGAATTAAACTACCTTTTCTTAGTAGCATAATTCTAGCACTATTGAGTTTTATAACGACTTTAAGTGCATTGATGACACTTTCTACAATGCTACATTTGAAAATACAACCAGCTGTAGTAATATACGCTACGGTTGGTTTTTGTGCGTTCTTTTCTATTGTTTATGGTATATTAAAGAAACAAAAATACAATTGGCTTGTTATTATATCTGCAATAATTATTTCGTTGTCGGTGTTTTGGATATTCAATGAATCAATTTTAAAAGGTGCAAACGTACTTTATTATCAAGGTTTAGAGGCGATATACGATGCTATGGCTTGGGATATCAATTTTAAGCCTACCTATGTGTTTGATAGCACTTTTTTGCCACTTACAAACGGGGTAATGGTTTTAATTTCTTTTGTGTTATGTTCGGCGATTTCATATTTTATTGTTGTAAAACCAAGTTTTTTGGCAATTGTTTTGCTGACCTTTCCGTTCTTCGAGATTGGTGCCGCTTTCGGCGCAGTGCCCGAGTATTTTTATATGTATTTGATGGTTGCTTCTTGGACGTCGATTTTAGCCTATTCTATTGCGACCAACTCCAAAACAAAGGTTAAAAAGCCTAACGGCAAATTGGTAGTTTCGAAGATGAAAGAAGTTGGAGGCAGATTTTCTACCAGCGCATTATCTATAGCAATTATTACGGTAATACTGCTTTCTTCTATAACCGCTTTTTTAAATTCAATCAATTTTCAAAGGGCAGAGGATGTAGATGAACTTCGTAAAAATGTGAAATTTGTGTCAGCCGACGTTATAGATTATATTACGGGTAAGGATAACGATGGTAGTTTAAAAGAGGGCAACTTGCTTGAAATGGGCGATAGAGTTATCAAAGATAGGCACTATTTCTCTCTTGCAACCTCTATGCAAAAGACTAAAGAACATCTTAAAATTAAAGGCTATACTGCAACAGTATACAAAAATAATAAATGGCAACAGATAGATAACTATGCTACATATAACGCTCTTTATAAAAAACTCGACGACTATTCTTTACGACTTGGCGGTATAAATGGTAATCTTTTATCAACACATAAGGATTATGATAAGTTTAATGCCGCTAGCATAACGATAGGGCGATTTAGGCGTAAAAAAGATTATGCTTACGAACTTTATTATGCTGATTTTAATGATGAGTACACTAGTAATATGGATATATCTATGAAACCTAAAGATCGTAGTGTATATTCATATAATGCATATTTAGGGTACGAGTACATATTTAAAATAGTTGAGTCTAACTTATATAGAACGCCCGAATTTCAGGCAGCTAAAGCCCAGTATACAAAATTTGTCAACAAAGAGTATACTGTATCTGACGCTACAAAATCTGTTAAAAAACTCGCAAGCAGTTTCAAAGCGAAGGATAAGTATCAATTAGTTGATAAAATCAGATGGTATTTTAAAGATAATTTTTCGCATAAACTAACTGTGAAAAAGAGCCCCGCCAACGTTGATTTTGTAGAAAACTTCTTATTTAAAACCAAGAGAGGTTATAGCGCGCATTTTGCTACCGCTGCTGCAGTAATGCTTCAGTCTCAAGGCGTTCCTACAAGGTATGTTGAGGGTTATTTTATACCGAAAGACGATTTTAACAAAACCGAAAGTAAGCATGAATATGGTTATATTACTTTTGATGTAACCGATAGATATGCACACGCTTGGATTGAGGTTTATGACGAGGATTTCGGTTGGATACCGGTTGAAGTTGCTCCGGGATATTGGAACGAATCATTTGAAGATGTTATGAAAAAATATAAAAAGGGCAAGGTTGAAGCAGTCGAACCCGGCGTGGTGGAGGAGCAAGAGGCAACAGAGAAAAAGCCCGAAAAATCCGAACCCGATGATATTGAGGACGAAACCAATACCGAAGACGAGCCTTTGGTTGAAACCACGATTATAAATATTGGCATTATTTTAATAATAATTGCGCTTATTGTTTTAATGATTATATTGCTAATTCTATCTTGGATTTGCTATATGGTTGTTATAAGATTGATACGTAATAGTAGGCTAAAATCCAAAAACATAAATACCGTTTTAAAAGCGGCATACAAATACTATTATAGATTAGCAAAAGCTGACGGTATACGAATAACAAACATTTATAGTTATCGCTTGTATACCGAAATGGCGTCTAAAATCTCTGATAGAATAGATGCAGAAAAATTAAAGCAGTTTTTTGATATAATGCTTAAAAACACCTATTCGTTAGAAAAACCAACCTGTGAGGATGCTCAGTTTGCAAGATGGTTTGTAATGGATTATTCTAAAAAAGTATACAAAAATTTATCTTTCTTTAAAAAGATTAGTTTTAAAATTTTTAAAGTGCTATAAAAAGTAACTCCCAATGCTTTTAAAAAGCGTTGGGAGTTTTTGTGTGATTTATTTTTTAGGTGGTAAACAAGCGATAATCTCTAATCCTTCTGGACTTTTGGTTTCAACACTGGTTTTTTCTGCTGAATAGGGAAGGAAGAAATAATCGCCTTTCTTTAATCTAATATGTCCGTTTACATATCCTGTGCCGTTTGTAACAACGTATACTGCTGGAGAATGTTTTAACTCAAGCTGCGCGTTTTTAATTGTATATCTTGTTACTGCAAAACACGGTGTGTCGTCATAAGTGATAAGGCTTTCTTCGTGGATTGAATTACTTTTAAAAACGGTGGTAGGCTCTTTTTTGCCAAGATTGATAGCATCTTGTCCATACACGTCGTAATCAAACACGTCAAGTGCTGTATCTTTGTCAAGGCCTATATACATCTCTTCTTCACTTAAACGGTATTCGCCACAGTAATATTCAGGCTGAATAGTAAAATCGCTTGGTTCTTGAATTTCAAGAATTAAGCACCCTTTGCCAATAGCATGCACCATTTTAGCAGGAACAAAGTAAACATCGCCGGTTTTCACAGGTACTCGGTTAAGTAATTTTTCCATAGCATCGGGGTTGGTTTCGCTCTCCTCAACCGCTTTGCTGAATTCTTCTTTTGTTATCTTGTTTTTAAAACCGAAGTATAGGCAAGCATCTGGACGAGTGCCTAGCACTAGCCATGACTCTGCTTTGCCGTAGTTACTATTAAAATGAACTCTTGAAAAAGCTTTATCTGGATGCGCTTGGACGGGCAAGCGGATAGCACTGTCTAAAAATTTAGTAAGCACTCCAAATTCATCTCGGTCGCCAAGCATTTCCTTTTTGTATTCGTTAACGAATTCATCAAAGAAAATATCGGTATCGGCAATAACTGAAACGCCTTCTTTGTATATTGTACTGCCTTTATTTAGCGCAGAAACGGTAGACACAACCCATTCTTCAGGTAAATATCCGTCGGTTGAATCATCACCGAAGAAATCTGCAAAAAGTGCGCCACCTGTGTAAACCCTACCAACCCTGTTCTTTTTAAAGAAGATAGGCCCTGAAAGTAGCTTTTTAATAGTTTCGTTGGTTGCGTTAATCATAATATCACCTTAAACGTATTTAATTAGTTTTTGGGCAGAAGAAATGCTATCAAAAACTTCGCTTGCTACCAAGCAGTATAGCATTGCGCCAAAAGCCGCTTCTTCTTTGTGGGCAGGTATCATCAAATCAAGTCCAAACATCTCTTTGAATTTATTGCAAAGTTGTTTGTTAAAACGTATGCCATTACCCGAGCCAACCATAACTGTGGGCTCGTTTGCAAGAAGCGGTTTTATACTATTATACATCTCATAAAGTTCATTTGCAATACCATGCATAAAACCATTACACATATCTCCAACTGTGAAGTTGTCAATGCTTATTCCACTAATTGTTGCACGCTTGTTAGGGTCGGTGCGCGTACCACAGAAAGTAGTATCGACATATAAAGGCTCTGTGGTTTGTGAATAGTTCTCCATAAGTTTATCAATAGCAGGGTAGGCGGATTTTATCTCTTGACCTGTAACAATGCTTGCTACCTCACGGAAGAACTTTTCTAATATAGCGTATGCTCTGCCACCGCAAAGGGAAGAACCCGCCATAATGTAATCGTTTTGCATCAAAGGTCTACAATCAAGTTTAGTTTCCATGGGAACAGAATTAACTGCTACTGAAATTTGGCTACCTGTTCCAACATTTATCAAAATGGAATTTTGCATATCTGCAACCGAGCCAATAAAACTTGCTTGGTTGTCGCCAATAGCAATAGAAACGGGAATACCGCTATCAGTTTTTCCAATGCACTTAAAACCATCAGTAACAGCAGGGAAAAGAGCAGGGTTAAGTCCTGCTTTAACTATTGCATCAGTATCAAAAGCACACTTATTTAGGTCAAACAATCCAAGACTCGCGGCATCACTTGTATGTAGTAATGGCGTATTGCTGTTTGATAGGGTCATAGCGGCAAGGTCGTGGATTGTGCAGAATGTAACTGCCTCGAGTGGAACAAGGTTATTTACTGTATCGTAAAAATATGTAACAGCGCCATATCCTGTTGCAAGTTGATAACCGGTTAACTCGCTTAAATACTCGGCATAAGATTTGTTATCGCTATATATTTGGTCGCCTCTGCCATCCTGCCAAATTGTTAACGGGCTAACAGGCTCGCCTTTGTCATTTAGGTAAACTATACCGTGCATCTGACCGGTTATACCAATGCAAGCAATCTTGCTATTAGCAATGCTTTCAAGACGCTCCTCAATGTCGCAAAGTTTGTTTATTAAGGCAACGGGGTCTTGTAACTTTTTCCAAGGCTTATCAGCCTTAATAAAGGTATCGTTTGCCTCGGTAATGGCTTTAATTTGCTTGCCACTTTCTATATCATACAATATTCCGCATACAGAAGTGGTGCCAATATCTAATCCAATAGCTAGCATTTGTTATCTCCTTACATTGTGGTTGATTTTGGGTCGAGACGCTTAATAATATCTTGCTGAATCTCAGGCGAGAGGTCTAAAAAGTTAACGAATGTGCCGTGGATTCTCATGATATATACGCCGTTAGGCGCATATTTTTTAGGGTCGGCTAAAACTTTTCTTAAAATTTCAGGAGTAGTTACATTAACGTATAGATAGAAAGGTGCTACCTTGTTGTTAAGAGGGTTAAAGAATAAAGGTTTAACGATTCTTTGTGCAAAATCCGAACCTTTGCCCTCAAGGTCTTCTGCGGTAAAGTATTTTGGGTTAACGCCTAGGTGTGAAGCATAACCGCCACCCATTTTTTCATAAGGGAGTTTAAAGTAAGACAACATTCTGAATCCCATACCTTGGTCAGCATCGCCAAACAATGGGTCTACACCATAGTTAAGTTGCTCGCGAGCATCTCTGCCATCAGGTGTAGCGGCTACCCAGTAACCGTATGTTAGATGAGTTGTTGGGCTTGCCCAGTCTGCTCTGAATGAGTTGCCAAGATAGTTTTTGTGTGCGGTAACCATATCTGAAATGCGCGATGCAATCTCTGCAGCCTCGTTGTCAACCTCTTCAATATTGTTGCCGAATTTTGGTGCGGATTTTAAGAATTCTTTAATTTCTTCGTAACCCTCAAAGTTGTTTCTTAAGGCATCAACAAGTTTGTCTGCCCATTCAGGTTTCTCATTTAGCAAATGGTCAATGGCAACAAACGAGTCTGCCATAACGCTTAAACCATGGATTAGGCAACCGCTACCGTTATAAGGAGAACCTTGATGCTCGGTATCGCGCATATCGTAACCACTTTCAACGCCACCCATAAATACGCTAAGAAAAGGTACAGGTAGGTTACTTAATGCTTTAGATGCGCTATTAGCAGCGTCACACATAAGGTCCATAAAGCGAGATGCGTTTTCGTAGAATAGTTCACGAATATTTTTAAGCATATCTGCATCAGTCTCTACAAAAGTCCCAATGTTTTTGCCCGTTAACATAGATTTACCTTGATTTAATGTGAGTTCAAGTATTTTTGGCATATTGAACCAACTGTTAGTCGTATTGCCGTTATCTTTACCCATGATTAGCGGCTCTTGGCAACCAGCAACCGAATAATCGGGTAGGTCTTCGGGTTTAACATCTCTGTTAAGTAAAAGTTTGAAAACAGATTCATCATTAAATAGCGATGGTGTAAGCACGCCGGGTGTGAAGAAGAATCTACCCATTTCGCGATA
>JAZOQV010000017.1:0-42192 GCA_045656265.1 Acutalibacteraceae bacterium
CGAAATTCTACTCTTTTAGGGTCGAAGAATTTTAAAGGAGAGAGATTTTTGGTTTTGTGCGGCACAAAACGCAGTTAATCCTTTCGGATTAACGAGTATTTTAACAATGCAAAGACGAAAATCCTCCCTTTAAAATCAAGTGCGGATTATGCGTGTTTGCTTAAGGTGATGAAACCGACGCACCAAGGGGTCAAGTAACATATTAGACGGGAATATCACATCTAACTAAAAATTTTATATCATTAAAACCCCGACTTCTTATGCTATAATGTCGGTCGTAATTTAAAAAAAGAGGAAGTTTTATGAAACCCAAAACAAAAGAACGTTGTTTATTTTTACTTGGTGTTGCCATCTGCTTTGCAGTGGCGGCAGCATCTGTATTTTTAGAAAATATCATCCCGGGTGGACTGCTCGGAGGTTCGATTATCGCCTTATTTATGGGCACCATTATCAACAGCTTTTTTCATCCCGATTGGATAAAGCCGGCGTTGAAATTCACCTCCAAACGAATTTTAAAGGTTGCGATTATCCTTTTAGGTGCATCCTTGTCGATAAATACGATTATGTCTGTTGGTAAAATGACATTTTTTGTAATGATTTTCACCTTTGCTATGTGCTTTGGCGGCGGTTATTTTGTTCGCAAGATTTTTGGTCTTAACTGGAAACTTAGCAATCTTATTTCTGCCGGAACGGGTATATGCGGAGGCTCTGCGATTGCGGCAATTTCTCCCGTAATTGATGCAGACGATAAAGATATTGCCTTTGCCATGTCCTCTACCTTCCTTTTTGATATGGTAATGGTGGCGCTCTACCCAATTATGGGCAAACTTTTAGGCTTGACCGATATTGCTTACGGTATATGGGCAGGAACTTCGGTAAACGATACCGCAAGCGTTGTGGCTTCGGGGTACGCCTTTTCTGAAATCGCGGGCGACTTTGCCACAATGGTTAAACTTACCCGCACCATAGCGATTATCCCCACCGTGTTGGTTTTTGCCTATATTGGCACACGAATAAAGCAAAAAGAACTTAAAGCGGCAAACAAAGGGCAAAAAGTAAAAGTTGTAAAAATAATTCCTTGGTTTATTGGCGGCTTCCTATTGCTTGCAATTCTCAACAGTGTTGGTTTTATTCCTACCGCATTGGGCGGTGTTATGAAATCTGCAAGCAAATTTTTAATGGTTACTGCCTTGGCAGCCATTGGCCTTTCGACAAGCATAACTGATTTTAAAAAAGCAGGACTTAAGCCTATGTTCTACGGAATCACCATCGATACTTTGGTAACCCTAACAGCACTCGGCGTTATTTGGTGCATGGGACTAATATAAAACTAACCCCCATCTGTTCTATCAAATGGGGGTTTTAAAATTTTGTGTCAACAAACAAGCGACTTTTTTAGGCTAAATAGTTTTGACACTGCCCTTTGCATTTTATATAATTAAATCAAAGGAGGATTTGTTATGGTAACTACAAATTTTAACAAAACTTTGGGCGATTTCGATATTGCTTGGCCGGAACGAGTTTCGCGCCACGACCTTGTTTACAAAGCGCCACCAACCGACCCTATGCAGTACGGTATGCCGATTGGCAACGGCGATATAGGCGCTATTCTTTGGTGCGATGACCAAAAACTTTACCTTGCGCTTAATAAGTCTGACCTTTGGGACGATGGCCCTGAAGGCGTTTTTGAGATAGGAGGACACGAGGAAAACGCCACAACCCTTCGCCACGGTTGTAGAATTATAATCGACTTTGGCACACCTATTTTCGACTCGTTTTATCTTACCGATTTTAATGGTAGATTACACCTTAAAAACGGTTGTATCGAGTTCAGTTTAAGCGGTCCTTTCGGTTCGCTTTCGGCAAAGTTTTTCATCTGCTATGACAGTAACATACTCTGCGGTAAAATCGACACTGATTTTATAGAGCAAGACGAGGTTAAAATCTCTCTAGAGCGTTATGGTTCACGCACCTTCTCGCGTTGGTATGCACAGGTTAAGCGTGATGCTTCTATTGGTCTTTGCGGCACAGAAGCCTCTACCGACAGTGAAAATCTTTATATTACTCACACCCTTACAACAGGCGAATTTGTATGCGCGCTTAAACCTATTGGTAACGGTTTTACCTGCAGCCGCAAGAACTCGCACACATCTACAGCCTGCGGTAATGCTAAAAGTTTTTCATTCTTTGCCACCGTTACAAGTCCATTTGATTCTAAACACGATAAAACTGCCGCTAACGAGGCTATTGCTTTAGCGGAAAAGACAGATTTTAACGAGCTTCTTTGCCAAAACGAAAAATGTTGGAAAGCATTTTGGGAAAAATCCTTTATCGAAACCGACGACGATTATCTAGATAATCTTTGGCACCTTGTTATGTACTACTCTTGCTCGGGCCAACGAGGTCGCTATCCCGGCAGATTTATAAATTCACTTTGGAACTGGAACCGCGACGTTCAGCCCTGGACAAACTATTTCCACTGGAATCAACAACAAGCCTATTGGGGTCTTAACGCGGCAGGTCATCACGAACTTTGCGAGCCTTACCTTAACTACCGCTTTAGTTGCTACGACATAGCAAAAGAAAATGCAAAATCTATATACAATGTCGATAATGCTTTGTTTATTTCTGACGTTGCAAATCGCCTTGGCTATAATACCAACGGTGGCACAGAACGCAACAACCACACCCCTGTTGGAGAAATTGCGCTTGATTTCTGGCGTCAATACCAATACACCTGCGACATTGACTTTTTAAAGCAAAAAGCACTGCCGTTTATGGTGGGTGCATCTCGCTTTATTGCATCTTGCTTTGTTAAAGAAGATGATGGAAAGTACCACGCTAAAGGCGGCTCTGCTTACGAGGGTTGGGAGGTATTTTACGACGTTATAACCGACCTTGCTATGCTACGTTCTTTGCTTAACGCCACCCTAAAAGCACTAGAGATAACCGGCCAAACCGATAAAGACTTAGAGCTTTGGAAAGATATGCTAAAAAATGTTGTAGAGTTCCCGATTATCCCTGCCGACCCAAGAATTTTAAAAGACAATGGCGATGGCACATATACAATTCTTTTGGGTAAATTTAAAGGAAAAATCATTAACAGCAACACTATTTTTGCACTTGGCAAATACGATGGCCGTTCGCGCATTGAAAGCACCGAACCGATTGTTTATAAAGATTATGTAAACAAGTATGTTCCTCACTTTGCTAAAAACAACGCTCCTAGCACAGACGAGCCGTTAAGCAGTGTAGAACTTCTGCGTGGCGGTTTGCGTGAGCATCGAATACCCTCTAATTCTAAAGAGGAACTTATTCGTACCTTTAGCGGTCATCCGCAGGCCTGTATTGCACCAATGTTCCCGATGCACGCAATCGGCATTAAAGATAAGGGCACACCCGTATACAATGCCGCGGTTACTACCGCCTTGACCATTAGAAACGAGAACTTTGCAGGCTTTGACCCTATTCCTTTAGCCCTTGCAAGACTTGGAATTACCGACGCGGTTGACGAATATATTTACGAGTTCCCACGTATGTGGCAGTATTACAACAACGGTTTTGGTCATTATGGACCTAACCCAGTTTTTGTGCCTGATGCAAATATGCCATTCCGCCTTGATACCGCGAAAGATGCTGACACAAAAGAGCCTATGCTTTTTGAGGCATTTCGTTTTAGGCACATGGGTCTTGAACCACACGGCGTATTTTCGGCTACTATGAACGAGCGTCTATTACAAAGTTACGATGGCGTTATCCGCATAGCGCCCGCCTACAACAAAGAAACTGCCAAATTTAAGTTACACGCTGTTGGCGGATTTGTGGTTATGGCGCAAATAGATGGAGGCGAATTGCAATTCGTTGCAATAAAATCACTTCATGGTAACACCCTGAAGTTAGAAAATCCTTGGGGCAAGACATATCTTGATGGCAAGGCTTTTGAGGATGAAATAATCGCCCTCGAAACAAAGCCCGATGAAGTTTATCTCTTTACAAAAACTGCCGACACAGAGTTTAATTTTACAAAAGAAACACCTCAAGAGAACACCGAGCCAAAGGTACACACCGACGGTATTACAACCCTAGGTACCCTTCGTTCCTTCTAATTTAATTATTATAATTAAACCAAGGCGTATACCCTTTTTTGAAAAAACTCGTTGCTATGATATACTCTGCACGAAAGCCACTCACTACTAGAAAATCAAATGAAAGAGCACGGCGTTGAAGTAGCATTCGACGGTTACGAAACAGAAATATAATCACAAAAAAACGACACCTAATTGGAACATTCCATTAGGTGTCATTTTTTATTTTTCGATTTTGTAGGGGATTATTTTTACAGGGCCTTCGAGACCATAATCTTCAAAATGACCATTATTTGCAATATTATTTTTATTGCAATAATCAATGGTTGCATTTAAAAGGGTTGAATAAACAGTAATTTTAATAGTGTTTTTTCCAAGTTTAAGATATGGCCCGATATCTACAAGCGGCTCTACCTGATTTGCAGGAATTGAAACCCCGTTAACCTCTATCTTATAGCAGTCCTCTATCTTTTCTGCGCTAATATATGCGCCGTAGCCCTCGGTTTTCCAATTAAACTCTGAACTGTAATATCCAACGCCCGAAACCGCATCTAATCCTTTTATTTTAGTAAAGCAAATAGGTGTTTCAATCGCAGTCTTCTTTACTATTTCTTTTTTTGTTTCAAGCGCAGTGGCGCCTGCAGTCCAACTTTCAACCGCTAAAGCCCAGTTTTTTATTTCAAAACTATTTTGAACATCTAACACCCTGCTTTTTTCTGCCAAAGCAGCAAGTTTCGAATCAGTCTCTTTGTCTACAACAATAATAACACTGTCGTTAGGCGCAAGTTCTAACTCTACTAAAATTTTATCACTATCTTGCGAAAGAACTTTTAGAGTTTTTACCCCTGCAGTCCAAGGGTCCAAAAGATACGGAGTTCCTCTGCCGTTTATGAAGACCTTAAAGGTTACCTTTTCTGCGCCCGCGAGTTCGGGATAAGTGTCTGCATCGGCGTAATTATAAAAATAAACGTAATCTTTTGATTCGGTTTTTCTGTAAACATTTAATACCTTTTGAGGCTTATCGTAAGACACGTAGGGTGTAATAGACATTTCTTTTAAAAGGCTTGGCAAATCCTCTAACCCATCGCAAAAGCCTACATTTTTATATGTTTTAAGGTTTGCCATTTGCTCGATTATTGAGTTTTCACCGAAAAAGGTTGGCTCGCTTGGAACTTCGCCCACAAAAATTATTGGCAGTCCTTGTTTTGCTAATTCTACAAGTATTTTTGCAAAATTTTCAGGCAAATGCTTTTGATTATTAAAGATTAAAGCTTTATAGCAAGGCCCGTCAGAAAACAAACCTTTACCGTTAAACTTTACACTATCCGTAAAATGTGCAGGGCTTAAAAAGTCGTAACTATACCCCAACTGTTCAAGGCAGGTGGATTTAAAGGCTTTTTCTGCGCCGCACACGTCTAACGTTTCTTGGTAAGAGTGCCTGTAAATCGCCAAATCCACCAACTGTTTGCCCGCTTGCAACACTTGTTGTATTCTAGAAAGCATGTCGGTTAATTGGCGCATACCATACCAGTTAGGTTGCCTATCATCCCAAGAGTTAGACCAACCGCCGATAACCCCCATTGGCTCATATCCGGGCCAATGAACATTAGGCAACACACCATTTTGGTTACCAACCCCGTAATAATGACCTCTGTATCTGCACCCATGGAAATAGACCTGATTTACACCACCCGCATACGCTCTTTGTAAATGCCACAGATGATTTTTAAAGGTTTGGGCGAAATTGCCACTGTTTTCTTTACCGTTTCCCCTACCGGGTTTTTCGGCAGAAGCCTCGATAGAATAAATATCTTTGCCGGTAACGTGCATAGCGCCCGACTGCGCGCGATAAAAGTCTATTATATCTTTGCCATACAGCGTTTCGGTGTCAGGAATATCTACAAATCCTGCGGTTTTTTGCAATTCAAAAAAGCATCCGTAAGAGGTTTGGTAACGCAAAGTCATACCATTTTTATTGCAGAACTCACGCAAAGGATTTATATGATTTTCTATATACAACGAAGTAATAAACTCGCCGTAAGAATTCATTAGTTGCGCGCTGTTCTTTTCAAATTTAAACTCTGGACAAGGCATACGATAACATCCGCCATATCCTTTTTCGTAAATAGCGGGCAGATATTTTGTAATATCAAATCCTTGCTTTTTAATAAAAGTTTCACGGAAATTTTGCGGTACGTTAAGATGTGTGCACCACTCGATAGAATCAACGAAATATGAGGTTATGTAGTCCTTTAGGTCGCCAAGACTTGGTAAAAACTCTTTTTCGTGATACTCTATAAAACGTTTTGTTCCATATTCCCCGATAAAATCGAGTTGCGGAATACCATCTCTATTCATTCCCGATGGATGCTCCCACCAAGCAAACAGAACGTACTCGCCCTCGTCCTTTGGGGTAAATTTAATTTTATAAGAAATTGGGTCGTCCCAAGTCTTTTCAACGCAGGTTTCAAGGTCTAATTCCTTTGCGGAATCAAAGGCAAGAATGCGGTTTTCTTTATCTATGTATTTCGCAACCGTAACCGCATAAAGAACGCAGTGCCCGTTTACAAAATTAGAGTTTCTTAAAGCCCAGTTATTAAGCGGAAGGGCGCCATAATAAGGATTATCCTTGGTTATTCCGTCTATAAATGCGCCGTCTAATTCCCAACGCGCGCCCTGTGTTATATCATTAGGGTCCTTGATAATATCCAAAAGCATTGAACTTGAAGGCATAACCATTAAATCTATCTCAAAATCCAACTCTTTTGCGGCCTTTATAATTTTTCTTACAGTTTCGCCCCATTCAGGTGCGCCCCAGCCAAATTCGTTTTTAGACGTTGCGGGGTTAAGAATATATCTCGGGGCAACCTCTGCTCCCCCAAAGCCCGCCTCTTTCATCATTTTGATTTCGCGAGCTGCTTCGTTTTCGTCGGTTAGAGTAGATGGCACCCACCAACGCATTTTAGGTCGACCTTCTTTGGATATGTTTTTTAATTTTTTAACAAAACCCATATACTTCACCTTTAAATTTACTTTATACTCAAATATAATCACACTTTTTAATAAAAGTCAATTGCGTTTTTTGCTTTTTGTTTATTACTATATTGCTTTTTGTTTGTGTGATAGACTTAAATCAGTAATAAGCAAACACGAATAATCCGTGTTTGCTTAAGGTTAGTTGGTGCTGTTATGATTTCTTTTGATAACTTTTTTAGTATTACACCAAAAATTAAGTATTACACTGAATTTGACCCAAAAGGTAACAACCCCAACACCTGCTTCCCCCATGCAATTTGCTATTATGTAGAGTTAACTTTAGAGGACGGTATATTTTTATCCTCGCCTTATTTTGAATAATTAAAACAAAACCCGCCCGACTTTTTTCACAGGTCGGACGGGTGTTTTTATTTATTATTGCAGTTACCGCCACATTCTTTTGCATAGGGGCAACCGATACATTTATTGCCTTTTTTCTTTTGGCGGTATAAATAATAAATTATTGCAGTGGCGATTGCCACTATTATTAAAATCACTATTGCATTTTTCATTTTGCACTTTTTAACTTTCTATTTGTATTGTTTATTAAAAGCACCACTGTTAGTACCATTAAAGCAACCGCTATACCGCCAAGAATTGCGGCATTCACATTAAGTGTTTCAGGTGCTGTTATAAGTGTGCCTATGGTATACACAAAATAGGATAAAGCATAGCCTACACCTAATTGCAGGCCAATACCGCCGAAAAGCCATTTTTTACTTTTCATTTCGGCGTTCATGGCGCCGATTGCCGCAAAGCAAGGTGGCGAAAACAGATTAAACATAAGGTAAGCCAAAGCGGCAACCTTTGTAATTGCCATAATACCTGCCACCTCTACACCTGCGCCTTCCATAAGGGCAAGTTCTTCGGTATCTATAAGGTTTTGAAGCCCAACAAAGCAAACCGCTAAAGTACCAACAACATTCTCTTTCGCGATAAATCCTGTAACTACTGCCGCCGCTAACTGCCACGAAAGCACGCCAACAATTGGCACAAGCAAGTATGCAAAAGGAAAAGCAACGGATGCAAGTATAGATGTGTTTGCGGTTTCGGCAACTGTAAATTGCCAATTAAACGTTTGCATTATATGTACTGCCATATTGCAAAGCAAGATGATTGTAGCTGCCTTTACAATATATGCCCAACCTCTGCTACACATAGATTTTGTAGCGCCCCAAAGCGATGGCACTTTATATTCGGGCAATTCTATAATAAAGAAAGATTTTTTCTTATATCCTGTAATCTTGCTAACGAGTAACGCACCTAAAAATACGATTACGATACCGAGTAGATACATCAAGGTACTTACCCATCCGGCGCCTTCAAAAAACGCGCCCGCGAACAAGGCGATGACCGGAATTTTTGCTCCACAAGGCATAAAAGGGGCTAACATTGCAGTTGCCCTACGCTCGCGCTCGTTACGAATAGTTCTGCTTGCCATAACACCGGGCACTGCACAACCAACCGCAATAACAAACGGAATAACCGATTTCCCCGAAAGACCTACCTTTTTAAATATGGGGTCAAGCACTACTGCAACACGCGACATATATCCGCAGTCCTCTAAAAGCGCTATTAGGAAATACATTACCATAACAAGCGGTAAAAAGCCAACAACTGCTATAAGACCGCCCAAAACTCCGTCTACCAAAATAGCGGTAAGTAACGGATTGGCGCCTTCGAACAAGCCGCCAACATAAGCCTGAAAATTTTCTAATATGGCACTTAACCACTCTGAAATGGGTGTGCCAACCCAGACCTGTGAAATTTGAAACACCAGATACATAACAACGGCAAATATTGGTATACCAAGCCATTTATTTGTGATTAAGGCATCAAACTTATCTCCCACAGTTTTCTCTAGTGGAGATATTGCTCTGGTTTCAACCTCTTTAACAATAGAATTTACAAACTCGAATCGTTTTCTATCGGCAAGTTCTACCGCCTCTTTTGAGGATTTATTAACCTCGCCCTCGTTATACGGTGTTTTTTGCACCGCGCCCTCGGCACTAACGATAGCGTTTACTAACTCTTTTAATCCTTTTGAGTTTATAGCGTTAGTATATACCACGCTACAACCAAGGAACTTTGAAAGCGCATCTAAATCAATAAGCGTCTGCTTTTTATCGTTAATATCGCTTTTGTTAAGGGCAACCACTACGGGTATGCCTAACTCTAAAAGTTGGGTTGTAAAGAAAAGACTGCGGCTAAGATTTGTAGCATCAACTATATTTACAATAACGTCGGGTTTTTCACGGGTTATGTAATCCCTTGTAACGCTCTCTTCGGTAGTAAACGGAGAGATAGAGTATGCACCCGGTAGGTCAACCGCAACGATATTATGTTTTTTTGCGTAAGCGCGTTTTATGCGACGCTCGTTTTTATCAACCGTAACGCCTGCCCAGTTACCAACGTTTTCATTACTGCCCGTAAGGGCGTTAAACATTGTGGTTTTGCCTGAGTTTGGGTTACCCGTTAATGCAATTTTCACTTTATTCCCCTCCTTTTAAAAGTTTAAATGGATATTGCTTTTGCTAATTGATTATCTATATTATATCTTGCGTTTTTAATTAAAACCACGCAACCGCCCTTAAGCTTTGATATTACCGTTATTTGCTCGCCACTGTAACAGCCAAGCGAAAACAAAAACGCGTCTAATTCATGGTCGCCCGTGTTAATTTCTTTAATTATGTATTGTTGACCTTCGCTAGCATCTCTTAATGTCATTTCATCACCGTAAAAACTCAGTTAGCAACGGCTAACTGCAACCTATTATTTTTAGTTAGCCTTCGCTAACCACCAATTATTATACCACAAACCACTGCTTTGTCAAGCCTTATTTTACTTGTTTTTACAAATTTTGTAAAAGTTGATTTATATTTCTTCTTGTGCTATAATATAACTACACTAAAAGAAAAGGGGTGTGTTCTATGCCACTAAAAGAATCGGGCGAAATGTATTTAGAATCAATCTATGTTCTTTGTAAATCGCGACCCGAAGTACGCTCTATTGACGTTGCGGAGTATATGAATTATTCTAAACCAAGCGTTAGCCGCGGTGTAGGTCTTTTAAAAAACGCAGGCTATATTGTGGTAGATAAAGATGGCTTTATTACCCTGACCGATGCGGGCGAAAAAATGGCGCACAGCATTTTCGAGCGACACACCACACTTACCAATATTCTAATTAAACTTGGGGTTGACGAGCAGACTGCCTCTGAAGACGCCTGCCGAATAGAACACGTGATAAGCGAAAAAACATTTAACGTACTAAAAAATTTATTAAAAGATTAAAAGTTAACTATAATTAAAACCGCGGTATGCAAACCGCGGTTTTTTTAAGTGGTTATTATTCTTGGCTAAAGCTATCTTTACCTACCGAGCAAAGTGGGCACTCGAAATCCTCGGGGATATCCTCCCATTTGGTGCCGGGCGCGATGCCGCCCTCTTCGTAACCCTCGGCCTCGTCATAAACCCAGCCGCATACGTCGCAAATATATTTCATATCGTTTCACCTCCTGAGTGAAGTTTATTTTATTTCTTCAAAATCTGCAGCGCCATGCTTACATAGCGGGCAGATGAAATCGTCGGGCAAGGTGTCGCCCTCGTAAACATAACCGCAAATTTTACATACAAAGCCTTTTTTACCCTCGGTTTCGGGTTTGGGCTTAACATTACTTTGATAGTATGTGTAGGTCATAGTTTCTTTATCCGAAATAACACGTGCTTCGGCAATAGAACAGATAAACATTCCATGGGTATCAAGGTCTACATACTGTTCTACCTTAAGCGACATAAAGGAGTTGATATATCTTTCTAAAAATGCAAGTCCGTTATCCGAGTGGTGTACCGACATACCCTCAAATTTATCTACATTTCTGCCGCTTTTAAAACCGAAACGCTCAAAAATCTCGAAAGGCGCATCAACGGTCAAACAGTTAATGTTCATTTTACCTGTTTGCTTGATTACGTGGTGGGAATAGTTCTCCTTATTTATTGTAACCGCAATTCTATTTGGCGTATTGGTTACCTGAGTTACAGTATTTACGATAAGACCATTGTCGCGCTTGCCATCGTTAGAAGTAATAACATAAAGTCCGTAACCAATATTGAAAAGAGCGTTAAAATCGTTTTTATTAACCTCTTTACCGCTAATTGCAACATACTCGCGACTTAATTCGTTTGCAAGCGCATCCAACTGCTCGCCACTTTTCTCATTTAATGCCGACATAATGGTTACAGTAGGCTCAAGGAAGGTTAGATTTTTACATCCCTCTAACATACCCTTCATAACCTTTGCGGCAAGGGGCGCCCAACTGCCGTTTTCAATAAAACCGACCGTTCTGTTTTTAAATCCGCGCTCTGTAAGATGATTTATAAACTCACGCATAAATGGAAAGATTTCTGCATTATATGTTGTGGTAGCAAGTACAAGTTTGCTGTATCTGAACGCATCTTCTACCGCCTCTGCCATATCGCAACGAGCAAGGTCGTTTACAACTACCTTTGGGCAACCCTTTTCTTTTAAAGTTTCTGCTAACTTTAATACTGCTTTCTTGGTGTTGCCGTAAACCGAGGTATAGGCAATCATTATGCCCTCCTCTTCAGGTTGGTAACTAGACCAAGTGTTGTATCTGTCAATATAGTGGCCAAGATTTTCGCTTAAAACAGGTCCGTGCAAAGGACAGATTGTTTTTATATCAAGCGTAGCCGCTTTTTTAAGTAGGTTTTGCACCTGCACACCGTACTTACCGACAATGCCGATATAATAACGCCTTGCTTCGCAATCCCAATCCTCTTCTATATCAAGCGCGCCGAACTTTCCAAATCCGTCGGCGGAAAATAGCACCTTATCAAAACTGTCATAAGTAACAATAACCTCAGGCCAGTGTACCATTGGCGCAGTAACAAAGGTTAAGGTGTGCTTGCCAAGGGTTAAGGTATCTCCCTCTGCCACAACAACTTGATTATCTTTAAAATCTGTGCCGAAAAAGTTCTGCATCATGGTAAACGCTTTTGCAGATGCCACAATTTTAGCCTCGGGGTAGGTTTTGTTAAAGTTAAAAATATTAGCCGAGTGGTCAGGCTCCATATGTTGCACGATTAGGTAGTCCGGTTTTCTGTCGCCTAAAGCTAACGATATATTATCAAGCCATTCGTGAGTGAAGTTTTGGTCCACCGTATCCATAATAGCAATTTTTTCATCAATAATTGCATAGGAATTGTAAGCCATACCGTTAGGCACTTCATACTGACCCTCAAACAAGTCTATATTATGGTCGTTAACGCCGATATATTTTATGCTATCCGAAATATACATTTCTCTGCCTCCCTTTATATCTATTATGTATTATAATTTATATTTCCCGTTTTGCCAAGTGTATTTTATATTATGTAACAAAAATTTTAAAAATAAAGCCCCAAGACACCTTTGGGGCTTTAGAAAATGCGAATAATATTAGCGCTATCTTAATGCTTCTCAAAACCTATAAGTATACCGCCTATTTCGGCATAAAAACTGCAAAGTCCACGAAGTGTATGCACCGAAACTTTAACCTCGGGGAAATAAACGTTTATACTATGCACAAGATTTTCAACCGCCTCGCAATTAAAGCAGTGGGCTATTTTCACTCTGCCTTTTTTTAGTCCCGCCTTTTCGAGATGCTCTATTACTGCCTTTATTGCCTTTTTCTCTCCTCGACTTTTGTCAAGTGGTTCAAGTGTTCCCTCATCGCTTGCTTTGCCAACTACCCTTATGCCTAAAACACCTGCAATTTTTGCAACTGCGGGGTTAATTCTACCGTTATTGGCAAAGTTTTGAAGCGACTCTAAAATAAACAAAAGTCCTGTGTTTTTTGCATACTCGGTAATACCGCTTACCACCTCGTCAAACTCTAATCCTTGTAGTATTAGCCTTTTTAGTTCCTCGATAATCAAGGTGATTTCAGGGCCTGCCGACAAGGTGTTAAGCACGAAAACTTTTGCATTCTTATTGTTCGCTTCATATTCTTCTTTGGCGACTAGGGCGGCATTATAGCTACCCGAAAGACCGCCCGTTATTGTAACGCAAAAAACATATTCGGCATTACCGAAATTTTCTAACCAGTCCGAAGCGTTTGGGCAAGAGGTTGATGATTTCCCCCTATAAGACTTTAACTCTTCTACCATAGCCAAAACGTCTAAATCGCTATTATCAACGTACTCTTTTTCCGCAGTAATAATTTTTAAAGACGCAACGGCAAAATCAACACCGTCTAAAGAAACCAAATCACACGCAGAATCTGCAACTATTTTTACTTTACTTAAATCCATAATAATTTCCTTTCCTGTTAGCAAAACTTTACAAGAAAATTATATTATTAAAATAATTTAAAACTCAACCTACTGTTTGTTATATCTACTATACTAAATAAATTTCATTGGTAGAGTTTTGAAATTAAACTCTACCGCAAGTAGAATATGCTTATTGTTGGCGATTTATATGATTATTTTCGGCTACTTTGGGTAAACTTTTAATAAAACCGAAAGGAGCAACAAAAATGATTGAAAACGATACAATAAAACTTTTGCGAGAGTGCGATGCGGGTGTAAAGATGGGTGTAAAATCCATAGACGACGTTATTGATTATGTTAAATCCGAGTCGTTAAAAGAACATCTCAATGCTTGCAAAGACGAACACGACAAACTAAGCGTAGATATTGAAAAAGCACTACACCGCTTTCACGACGAAGGCAAAAACCCGAACCCGATAGCCAGTTCAATGTCGTGGCTTAAAACCAATATGAAACTGATTATGCACGAAAGCGACAGCACGATAGCTGACCTTATGACCGATGGTTGCAACATGGGGGTTAAATCGCTTAATAAATACCTTAACGAGTACGAAGCCGCCGACGAAGAATCGAAAGATATTGCAAAACGTCTTATAAAACTAGAAGAAAAACTTGGCAAAGACATTCAGAAATATCTATAAAAATACGCCTCCGTAACGGAGGCGTAAAATTATTTAACCGCTATTTTGTTGTCTTTAATCTCGAAATACGGGTTATCCTTTACAAAAAGTTCGGCACGGCTACCTTCGAAAGAATCATAAATAATCTTTTTTAAGGTTTTAGGAAGCGTAAAGGTTTTAAGATTTTTACACCCGTAAAACGCCTTGCTACAAATGGTTGTAAGGCTTTCGGAACAAATGAATTCTTCTAAGTTTTCACAGCCCGAAAATGCACTATATGGTATTACGGTAACCTCATCAGAAAGCGCAACGGAACTTAGTTTTTCACAGCCGTAAAACGCCTTGTTGCCAAGTTTTATTAAAGAGTCGGGCAGTTCTATTTGCTCGAGGTTTGCACATTCATAGAAAGCCATATTACCTATAGTTTTTACGCCATTATAAAGTTCTGCTACCTCGATGTCGCAACCATAAAAAGCCTTATCGCCAACCGCCTCTAATTTAGTTTCTGCATAAAAGCGCCCGTTGGTTTTATAAACGGGATAACGGTAAATCATTGTTCGATTTTTGTTGTAAAGCACGCCGTCTTCTGCCGATAGCATTTCGTTATCTTTATCTACTTTAATAGCACGCACATATCCTATCTGCTCTATATCGGATATTTTTCTAACGTCCTTGCTGATATGAAGTGTTATTTTTTTATCTAAATCTTTAAAATCAACACCAGATATCTGCCTTACTCCGTTCGGGATATAAACCGCATCGTTTTCAATTACATAGTTAACCATACAACCTTTGCCTATAACCAAAAACTTATCTTTATTATCCTCTACCAATTTGCTACCGAAAAATGCGTTATTTGCAACATAAGTTATGCCCTCGCCTCCGCTAATATCTGCGGTACAATTCATAAAGGCTTGCTTTCCGATGTATTTTACGGTTTCGGGGATTACTATTTTAGCGGCATCTTTAAAATCTTTAAATACAGAGCAGTCGATAGTCTTAACCCTAACGGGAATAATTACATTGTCTTCTTTGCCACAGTATTTAATAAGCACACCGTCGCCCACAACACAAAACTTTTCTTGAATATTCTTGTACCACGGAGTATTGCAAAACGAATTTCCGCCAATATACTTAACAGTTTTTGGTATGCTAACCTTTTCGAGTGCCGCGAACTCACTAAAAGAGTCAGACTCTATTGTAACGATACCCTCGCTTATTTGAACCTCTTTAATAGTTTCGTTCTTTTCTCCAAATCCTTCCGACAAGGCGGTAATGTAAACCCCGTCAAAAGCGGCAGGAATCACCAACTTCTCGCCCTCAAATTTCTCGCTATGAAAATAAAGAGTTCCGCTATCGTCGCCCGAAAACCAAGGTTGCTCGCGCGAATTCATTACGTTAAGTTTGTCAATTTGCTCTTGCTCTTGTTTTTGGTCTTGGCGCAAAGTGCTTTCTGCACCTTTATTGTATTTATCAACATTGTGCGACCACTCGTTATTCATAACAAAAATAGCAGAAGCAACGCCTAAAGCAACCACGATAGCCGCAAAAACAATCATCGCCCAACGAGGTAATCCACCCTTATATGAATCTACATACGTATTATCTTCTGCCAAATAAGCAGAAGTGTCTTCCATTTCTCCGTATGCTAAATAGGTATCCTTTTTCATAAAATGCAATCCTTTTCACTTATCTCTTACCAAATAATTATATTCTAATATACCAACACTGTCAATTAAAAAATACATTAAATTATGCCTTTTCGCACTTGTAAAGACGGATAATGTGTGGTAAAATAACCTAGTAATATTTTGTTTCTGTAAAAAGTGGTGCCGAATAAATGTCAGTACATTCAAAATGGAGTACAATTAAAAGAAAAAAAGAGAAAACTGACCAGCAGCGCGCAAAAGTTTTCACAAAAATTGGTCGCGAACTTGCAATCGTTGTTAAAGCAGGCGGTCCCGACCCTAGCGTTAACACAAAACTTAAAGACGTTATTGCAAAAGCAAAGGCAGCAAACGTGCCTAACGATAATATTGATAGAATTATTAAAAAAGCGGCAGGCGAAACCAGTGCCGATAACTATGAAGAAATAGTATACGAAGGATACGGTCCTAATGGCGTTGCAGTTGTTGTTGAAACACTTACCGACAACCGCAATAGAACTGCAGGCGACGTTAGACACTATTTTGATAAATTTGGTGGCAACCTAGGTCAAAGCGGTTCGGTTATGTTTATGTTCGACCGCAAGGGTATTATTCGCATTGAAGCCGAAGGCAAAGACGAGGATACAGTTATGGAAGCCGCTTTGGAAGCAGGCGCAGAGGATTTCGAGGGCGATGGCGACGTATTTACCGTTTCTACACATCCTAACGAACTAGGTGCAGTGCGCGACGCTATGGAGGCTGCAGGTTATGAGTTTTTAAGCGCCGAGGTTGAGTACGTACCTAATGTAATGACCAAACTTCCCGACCCCGATAGTGTTGTTTTAATGGAAAAACTTATTGATATGCTTGAGGATAACGATGACGTTCAAGCAATCTGGCACAACTGGGAACCTGATGACGAATAACAAAAACTCCCTTAGGGGAGCTTTTTAAAGTAATAAGTAAAAGGTAAGAGGTAATAGGTTATGAAACTTATAATCATTCGCCACGCCGAGCCCGACTATGCTATCGACGGGCTTACCGAAAAAGGCAAAAAAGAGGCGGAACTATTAAAACACCGCCTAAAAAAAGAGAATATTAAAAAGGTATACTGCTCACCTCTTGGCAGAGCGAAACTCACTATCGAGCCAACCCTTAAAGAATTAGGTGTTTGCGCCGAATATGTTGACTGGTTGCAAGAGTTTAGTTATGCCAAGGTTAAACTACCCTATCTTGTAGACTGCGAGGAGAAGGCTTGTTGGGATATTCTGCCCGAATATATTAACGAAATGGCTCCCGATTGTTATAGCCAGGATAATTGGCAAAACTCCGCCCTTGCAAAAGGCAGTAACGTAGAAGAAAGTTATAATTATGTAGTTGCAGAGTTTGACAAAATGTTATCTAGACACGGCTACCGCCGCGACGGAAAGATTTACCGCGCCGAAAGTTCAAACCACGACACCATTGTTTTACAATGCCACATGGGTGTTTCGTGTATACTTATGTCGCACCTGATGAACTGCTCGCCTTTCTCACTTTTGCAACACTGTGTAACGCTACCTTCTGCAGTAAGCACCTTTTTTACTGAAGAGCGCAGAGAGGGTATTGCACATTTCAGAGCCTGCGGCATAGGCGATATTTCGCACCTGTATATCGCAGACGAGGAACCCTCGTTTGCGGCACGCTTTTGCGAATGCTTTACCGACGACACCCGCCACGATTAAATAACATAAAACAAAAACCGCGATAGAAAATCTATCGCGGTTTGCTTTTACTTTTTATTTTTTAGTTTTTGCTTTCTTTGCCTTTGACCAAGAAGAATAAACATTTTTGCCGTCAACCTTTTTAAAGGTTCTGATACGTACATAGTAGGTTTTCTTTGCCTTTAACTTTTTAATGGTCTTACTTGTAGTCTTATACTTCTTAACGGTTGTGGTTTTTGCTTTTTTAAAGCTCTTGCTTGTAGCATACTGCACCTGATAACCGTCAACATATTTAGCCTGTTTCCAAGACGCTTTTAAAGCCTTTTTAGCAGGTGTAACCTTTTTAAGGGAAGGTGTTGATGGTTTAAAGGTGTAAGAAACTTTATAGTTAATATATGCGCTAACAGGGCTTGAGAACCAACCACTAGTGCTGGTGTAAATTGCAACATAATAGGTACCTTTAGACACCTTAACAGATATTGAGGATTTGGATTTATCATTTACATTAACTTTTTTCAGCGAAGAACCACCGGATGTTTTAACTTCAACGTAGAAGCCATCTCCATCATTATCTGCAACGTCGCGATTGAATTTGATTGTAACAGTACCTGCGGTGGTTACTTTAATTTTATAGTTATCAACGTCGCCGTCTTTTAACAAGTTACCCTTATATGTTGTGCCTGATTTAATTGAAATAGCCTTTGTTAGTGTATCATTGGGCTCTTTCTCCCACTTAGAATCGGTATAGTTATTAAATCTAAGTTTGTAATAAACCAACTCAGGAGAGTTTAAATAATCCGCATGACGTGCCTCTACCTTTACATAGCAGGTGCCTTTTGCAGAAAATCTTGGGGTTGCGCCTGTATTAAACATACCCCCGGTAGTGAAGGAATACACCTCGGTCATTTGGCTATTATAAATTGTAACCTTCCAACCATTATTTTCATCGGTTGCAAAAACGGGGTATTGGCTTTCACCAAAATCAAGCGTACTATAATCCGTAGCTGTGAATTTATACCAGTCTACGTCTTCATAGTCAGACAACATACCTGTTAAAATGGTGTTTGCCTTCTTAACATTTGCAGTAGCAGCAGTATTGTTATACTCTCTTTCCCAATTTGCATCGGTGTAATTTGTTACTTTAAAGCTATAATAAACAAACTCGGGAGAATTCAAATAATCTGCATGACGAGCTTCTATCTTAATATAGCATTTTCCAGCATAAGGTATATTATATGAAGTAGCGTTGCTTTCGGTAAGAAAAGAATATAGTGTATTTAGCGAGCTATCATATATAGTTATTTTCCAACCATTATCTATATCATCGCTGTAGATTACATCCAACTTTTTACCAAAATTAACGGTAAAATAATCGGTTGTGTTAACTGTATACCAGTCAATATCGTCATAGTGGCGCAAATATCCGCTATACACACTGCCTGCGGAAATTACGTTTGCGGTGGTTGATGAGTTATTATACTCGCTTTCCCATTTAGCATCGGTATAATTTGTTGCCTTTACCTCATACTCAACACCTTCTGGCGAATTCATATAATCTGCATAACGAGCCTCTACTTTTATATAACAAATGCCCGAAACAGACAAGCGAGGAAAATTAAGACTGCCTTCAGTAATATCTGAATACAACTCATTCAATTTTGAGTCATACGCAGTTACCTTCCAACCGTGATTAACATCAGCGTCGGGGTTATTGGAACCAACCTTAAAATCAACAACAAAATAATCAGCATTTGCTGTAAATTTGTACCAGTCAACATCGTCCATGGTTTGTAGTTTACCGGTAATGGTGGTTGCGTTTGATATACTGTTAGCAAGATTGCTAGTATTGTTATCCTCTGTTTCTATTGCGCCTGTCGCTATTGCAGGCACAGAAAAACAGCTAATAACAAAAAGTGTGCTTAAGAAAAGTGCTAGTAATTTTTTCATATAAATCCCTCCAAAGATTAATATAATATAAGTATATCACTCTTATATTATGGTGTCAAGCAACAACCCCTCCCGAGCAAGTCAGGAGGGGTTGGTTTTTACTTTTTAGTCCAAGTGGATGGTATTAGCATAAATAGGATTGGATAGATTTCGAGTCTGCCAAGAAGCATGGCAAATGAAAGCACTATCTTTGAAAAATCGCTATATATCGAGAAGTTTGCCGCAGGGCCTACCGCCGAAAATCCGGGGCCAATGTTATTAAAGCAAGCATTTACTGCTGATATATTTGTTTCAAGGCCGAACGGCTCGAAACATATTAGCAAGAAAACTACTGCGAAAATAATCATATAAACAATAAAATACGAGCCTACACCTTGCAAGGTATCTTCGTCAACACGCTTGCCGTCTATCTGCACAGTGGTTACAGAGCGTGGGTGCAAAATCCTTTGTATTTCGCGCCTTATAATCTTAAACAAAAGTATAACACGCGATATTTTCAAACCGCCCGCGGTTGAACCTGCACAACCACCAAAGAACATTAGTATAAACAAAATGCCTTTTGAAAGTGTAGGCCACAGGTTAAAGTCTACGGTTGAGTAACCCGTTGTGGTAATAATCGACGAAACTTGGAAAGCCGACACGCGCAAAGTCTCAGAAGCGCCACTATACATTGGATATATATTAAAGGAAATTATAGCAACCGCTAAAGCCACTATACCCACATACACCCATAGTTCTAAACTCTTTACAACCGAGCCTAGTCTGCGGCGCAATATCAGGTAATACACGTTAAAGTTAACACCAAACATTAGCATATAAATAGTAATTACCCACTGCAAAATAGGCGCATATCCGCCAACGCTATCGGGTTTAATGCCAAAACCACCCGTACCTGCAGTGCCAACAGAATGCACAATGCTTTCGAAAAGTGGCATACCGCAAGCCCATAGAACTATAATTTCCGAAAGGGTAAGCGTTATATAAATAAGATACAAGATTTTTGACGAATCGCGCACCTTTGGAACAAGTTTATCAACGCTGGGTCCCGGTACTTCTGCGCGTAGAATATGCATACTTCTGCCAGTAACCGATGGCATTAGCGCCATTACAAGCACGATTACGCCCATACCACCTAACCAGTGGGTAAAACTACGCCAAATCATAGCAGCGTGGGTTAGATTTTGCGGTGCAGAAAGTATCGAAGCACCCGTTGTGGTAAAACCGCTAACGGTTTCAAAAATAGCGTCTACATAACTTGGGATTTCGCCCGCAATCCAAAAGGGCAACGCACCCACAAGGGATAGAATTATCCATGAAAGCGCAGTTATAACAAAGCCCTCTTTTGCGAATATCACAGAGTTGCGAACTTTACAAGTAAGCATTAAACCTGCGCCCAAGAAAGCGGCACAGAGCGATACGGCAAGATATACCCACCATACCGACTCGCTATATATAAGCGCGGTGGCAAAGGGCAACATAAGACAAGCCGCTTCAATAAGCAATATTTGCCCTATTACATAAAGTATCATTTTACGGTTCATAGTTTGCCCCTTATTTCAAAATATCCGAAATATTGTTAAGTTTGCGGTTTTCGGAAATAACAACAACGCTATCCCCAACCTTAATACAATCGTTACCTGTTGGGATAAAGGTCTTTCTGCCACGGATTATTCCCGCTATTAAGATATGCTTTTGCAGTTTTAATGAACTTAGCGGAATGTCTACAACGTCGCTTTGTTCAAGAACGTTAAACTCTACCGCTTCAACATCTCCGTCCATAAGTTTATAGAGAGTTTCTACGCTACTGCCAAGCGAGTTTTTAAGCGCACGCGCGTATCTTACAACAACGTCGGAAATAGCCTTGTGTGGCGAAACTATCGAATCTAGCCCTAGGTTTTCTGCCATATCCGCCAATTCGTCGCGGTTGATTTTTGAAATTACCTTTGGTACGTTTTGCGAGGAAGCAAAAATTGAAACCAATATATTTTCCTCATCCATACCGGTAAGCGAAACAAAAGCGTCAAGGTCTTTTAGACCCTCTTCTAAAAGTATCTCTTGGTGTGCGCCATCGCCGCAAATAACCATTGCTTTGGGAAGTGCTTCTGAGAAGTTTTTGCAACGCTCTATACTCTTATCAACAATTTTTACCTGGTTGCCTGCAGCGGTTAGCATTTTGGCAAGGTAAAAGGCAATTCTGCTAGCGCCCAAAATCATTACGTTTTTAGCGCCTCGAGTTAGTACGCCCATAGAATTCAGAAGTTTATGAATTTCTATGGGGGTAGCGGTTATGCCAATTCTATCGCCAACGCTTAAAGTAAAACTACCGTCAGGAATATACACCTCATCGCCGCGCTTTACAACGCATACAAGGAAGTTTTCTTTATACTTGTCCCTTAAATCTGAAATTTGAACACCGTCTAAAACGGTTCCCTCTTTAACCCTTATTTCTACAAGTTCTAACTTGCGGCGGGCAAAAGGCTCTACCTTAACTGCCGACGGAAGTTTTAAAATATTAAATAATTCCTCTGCCGAAAGTTTTTCGGGATTGATGGTCATAGAAATATCAAGTTGTTCCTTCATAAAGCCAAGGCTTTGGTCGTTATATTCAGGATTTCTGATTCTGGCAATAGTGTGCTTTGCGCCCATTCTTTTTGCCAAAAAGCAACTAAGCATATTAAATTCATCCGAGCCTGTTACCGCAATTAAAAGTTCGGCTTTTTCTACGCCTGCCTCGCCTAGTGCCTCACAGTCGACACCGTTACCGCAAACGCCCATAATGTCATAAACGTTTGTAACCTCGGACAAAGCCGCGCGGTTTGTATCCATCGCAATAAGATTATGTCCCTCATTAGCAAGGTTTTCGATAATAGCCGTACCAATCTTACCACAGCCAATAACGATAATATTCATCTACGCACTCCTTTTTAAAATGCTAAATCTATTAGATGCATTATACCACTTTAAATTAGATTTTTCAATAGGTAGTAAAAACTGCGATAGAAACCTATCGCAGTTAGTGTTTTACATATTATTCAATAATTCTTCGGCGGCTTTACGGGCTTCGTAAAGATACTCGCCATCGCCCAAAATTTCTTCTAATTCCTCTTTCGTGCGGTCCGAGAACATTTCTTTAAACTCTGCAATTTTTTCCGCATTTACTTGGTCGGGTGTGTCGAGTTTGACCTCTGACTTTTCTTCTTTAACCTCTTCTGCCGTTTGCTTTAGGGCATCTCTACGCTCTTTTAAAAAGAGGATATATGCCCACTCGGCATTGTTATAATATTCGCGTTGGTCTAATAAAACAGATTCAAGTTCTTCATCACTTAACGCCATTATCTCGTTAAAAAACGCGTCTGCCGATTCGTTTTCTGAAACTAGTGGGTCAAGATATTTTTCAATATCTTTCGCGTTCATAGTATGAAGTTCATCTAAAATGCGAGCAACCTCGTTATCGTCTACTTGGAAGGTGTGCGAAATTATAGCCTCGCCAATTTCACACTGCATTGGGTCTTTGGGAGTATCTATATCCTCAAGCACCCCGTCGGCACTTATATACTCGGTAACGTAACTTTTACCTTCTTCGGTAAAACGCTCTAAATCCTCGGGTTTTACGGGAATTTTCATTTCTGCTTTTTTAAATATAATATCGGTTGCTTCTATACAGTCTTTACAAATGGCATTTGCCGAATTGCCTGTGAAAATATCCTCACCTGCGACCGCAAAAAAGCCGATTTTTTTGCCGCAAAGCATACATTTATTAGCCATCTAAAACCTCCAAAAGTTAAATAATAGCAAGGGTATTATAGCAAATTATTTGATTTTTTGCAAGTGCGCCGATATTTTACGACCAAGCATTACCGCTAAAACGAGTTTTATAAGGTCGGGTATTAGGCAAGGCAAAGTTAAAGACACAAGGCATGCTACAAAACTTTTACCGTTTGCAAAAAACACGCTGTACCACGTAGCGCCCAATAAATAACACACCAAAAGGCCTACGCTTAAACCTATGTAATCTGCGAAGGTTTTAGAAACTACTTTTTGGAAAAGCCAATATATAAGCGCAATACACAAAAAGCCTATTATGTAACCACCCGAGACACCAAAAAGAGATGCCATACCGCCCGAAAAACTGCTAAAGACAGGCAAACCTATCAACCCTAAACATATATAGCTAATAACACTTATAGTACCAAGGTATCCGCCCAATACCTTAAGGCTTAAAAAAATGCCAAAGGTCTGTAAAGTTATCGGCACAACAAGCGGAAACTGAATATATGCGCAAAGGGTAATAAAAACCGAAAACAGCGCCGCCAGAATATATCCTTTTAAGGTTGCTTTTTTCATTTTTATCCCCTCCTTTGTAACACATAAATTATATTATATAAAGCGAGGAGTTGTCAACGCTCTTTATAAAACATTTCGCGCACACCCATTACTATAAGCGCTACGCCAAAAACCTTACCAAGTAGTTGAGAGCCCAAAAGTCCAGACAGTGTAAGCCCTAAAAACACACCCGGTATACCGCCTAAGACAAATGGTACAAGCGGTTTTATTTTAATTGCGCCACGTTTTAGGTATATAATTAACGCAACCAAGGCGCTTGGTATGAAGAATATCAAGTTTATACCCTGCGCGCGCATCTGCTCTACCCCACCAAAAATTGTAAGATAAAGAATTAGTGTACCGCCACCGCCAAGACCCATACCGCCAAGTACACCCGAAACTACGCCCGCTAAAATTTCTACAATACTCATTTTAAAATCAACCTTATTCCCGCATAAATTATTAGTGCGCCAAATACTCTATGCAACCATTTTCTTGGTATTTTTGAAAGTATAAACGTGCCGATTACAGCACCTATAATACCCGGCAAAATATATGGCAAGCCATCGGTAAAATTAACCCTGCCGTCTATTAGATACATACTAAGCGACACTAAAGAAATCGGCAGAATTATGGCTATTGACGAAGCGTGCGCAGATTTATCCTCTATACCGCTTTTTCTAAGCATTGGCACAGCCATTATTCCACCGCCCGCGCCAAACATTCCGTTCAAAGTTCCAATAATTATACCACCTAGAAATTTTCCGATTCCCTTTTTCATATATTTCACCCTCTTTTTAAGTTGTATCGTCCTAAGCAAACACGAATAATCCAAACTTGATTTTAAAGGGAGAAATTTCGTCTTTGCATTGTTAAAATACTCGTTAATCCGAAAGGATTAACTGCGTTTTGTGTCGCACAAAGCCAAAAATCTCTCTCCTTTAAAATTCTTCGACCCTAAAAGAGCAGAATTTCGAGGGATTTTTTGTGCGGAAGAATCCGTAAGGCTTACGCCTACGGATGATGACAAACCGAAAAGCACCGAAATTATGCCGTTTAGGGCAGGTTCGGATTATTCGTGTTTGCTTAAGCAAGTAAAAGGAGAGTTTATATGTACAATATTGAGTTAGGCAAAAGCGGACTTTTAGTACCGACTGTTGCGGTTGGTTGTATGCGAATTTCTGATATGTCTGAAAAGCAGATTTCGGATTTTATAGAAACTGCTTTAGAAAACGGCGCTAACTTTTTTGACCATGCCGATATTTATGGTGGCGGAAAAAGTGAAATAGTGTTCGGTAATGCTATAAAGGGTAAGCCACGCGAAGATTTTATTATACAAACAAAGTGCGGTATTGTGCCCGGTAAAATGTTCGATTTTTCTTACGAGCATATTGTGTCGTCGGTTGAGGGTAGCCTAAAAAGACTTGGCACCGACTATATCGATGTTCTTCTTTTGCATCGCCCCGATGCGTTGGTCGAGCCCGAAGAGGTTGCAAGGGCGTTTGATAGTTTAAAAAGCAGTGGCAAGGTAAGGCATTTTGGCGTGTCAAACCAAAACCCGTACCAAATTAAACTTTTGCAAAAATATCTTGATATGCCAATTGTCGCTAATCAGTTGCAGTTAAGCATTATGCACGCATCCATGATAAACGAGGGCATCAACGTTAATATGTATAACGATTCTGCCATTAACCGAGATGGCGGTGTGCTTGATTTTTGCCGACTTGAAAATATTACCATTCAACCCTGGTCGCCTATGCAGTACGGATTTTTCGAGGGATGTTTTGTAGATAACGAAAAGTTCCCCGAACTGAATGCGGTGTTGGAAAAACTAGCCAAAAAGTATAACGTTTCTAAGACCACAATTTCTATCGCGTGGCTTTTAAGACATCCTGCTAAAATGCAAGTAGTAACGGGTACAACAAATACTACAAGGCTTAAGGATAGTTTTAAGGCTAGCGAGGTTGTTTTAACTCGCGAGGAATGGTACGAAATTTACAAGGCCGCGGGCAACATCTTGCCGTAAAGGTAAAATCCCACTGTTTTGGTGGGATTTTTTGTTTACAAATGCTAGTCTTTATAGTAAAATCAAGAGGTGAGGTGGAAAAATGAAGAAAAAGATATTTTATACCGAACTCGCTTACGTTTTTGGACTTATAATTATGGCGTTTGCCTCTGCCTTTACCGAAAAAGCGGGCTTTGGTATGTCAATGGTGGTTGCACCTGCATACATATTGCATTTAAAACTAGTAGAGATTTTTCCGTGGTTTAGTTTTGGTGTGGCGGAGTACGTGTTTCAAGCCTTTTTACTAATATTGACCACTCTTATTGTAAGAAGATTTAAACTTTCATATCTGTTTTCTTTCGTAACTGCGGTTATTTACGGAACACTTTTGGATATGGCTATGGGCGTAATATCTACACTTCCTACTGATACTATCGCTATTCGTCTTGTATGGTACATTATAGGCGTGGCTAGTTGCTCGCTTGCGGTTTCGCTTTTCTTCCATACCTATATTTCGCCCGAGGCTTACGAACTTATCGTTAAAGAAATAAGTGATAAATTTGGGTTTAATATCAACAAGGTTAAAACTTCGTATGACTGCATAAGTACCATTTTGTCGGTAGCGCTATCCTTTGTGTTTTTCGGCTTCGGTGTGTTCAGAGGAGTTGGAATAGGAACCGTTTTTTGCGCTTTAATTAACGGGATACTAATAGGCAGAGCAACTAAACTTTTAGAACACATTTTCGAGTTTAAAAACGGCTTAAAAATAGATAAATATTTTAAATAATTGTAGTCTTTTAAAATATAAATTGTTGTGGTAAAATTAAAGTATAAATACCAAAAGGGGTTGCTATTATGCAAAAATTAACCGATACTTTTAAATTATGGAATGGTGTTGAAATTGATTGCGTTGGCTATGGTACATGGCTTACACCCGACGGCGAGGTTGCGGTTGAGGCTGTAAAAGAGGCTTTAAAGGCAGGCTACCGCCATATAGATACCGCCGCTATTTACGGAAACGAAGTAAGCGTTGGCAAGGCAATTAAAGAGAGCGGCTTAAAAAGAGAAGATATTTTTGTTACAAGCAAACTTTGGAACACCGAACGCGGTTATGAAAAAACACTTTTAGCTTTTGAGGAAACTATGAAAAAACTAGACCTCGAATATCTTGATTTATACTTGATTCATTGGCCTGCGCATAAAAATCAGTACGATAATTTTGAGGAGGTTAACCTCTCTACTTGGCGCGCGTTTATTGAACTTTATAAAAAGGGTAAAATCAGAGCAATTGGCGTTTCAAACTTCTTACCGCATCACTTGAAGGCTTTAGTGGAAAGTGAAATAATGCCAATGGTAAACCAGATAGAATTCCACCCAGGATTTATGCAGGAAGAAACGGTAGACTATTGCAAGAAAAACGGAATTGTGGTTGAGGCGTGGAGTCCCCTTGGCTGCGGCAAGATGCTTGATAACGAAACGCTAAAAGACATTGCTGCAAAATACAATAAAACGGTAGCGCAACTTTGCCTTCGTTGGTGCTTGCAGAACGACACCTTGCCACTACCAAAATCCGTAACGCCATCAAGAATTGTAGAGAATGCAGATATTTTTGATTTTGAGATTTCTAAAGAGGATATGGCAACCATAAACGCGATGGAATATTGTGGCGGTTCGGGTCATAATCCTGATACCTTTGGTATGGATTAAGTTATGTTGGTTGCATTAGATAAGCATGGGTTTAAGGAAAGTTGGCAGGATATAAAACTTGATAAATACGAGGGCTATTATCCTAATATGACCGATTACCACATGCATGAGTATTATGAAATAAGCCTTATACTTTCGGGTAACGTTAACGTGTTGCTTGCCGATAAGGTGGTAAGCAGTAAGGGCGCAAAATTGGTTTTGCTACCTCCAAAGGCTTCGCACTATATTTATTGCGAGCCCGATTTACTGTATAGCAGAAGAAATATTTTATTCGATGGCGATTTCGTGCGTGAAAACTTGCCCGAGTGGAAAACCTTATCCAGAATATTTGGAAAAAACGGAACGGTTTTGACGCTTACAGAAGGTCAATGTGATAGGTATTTTTCGCTTGTAAAGCAGTTAGAAACGGAAGAAAGTCTTTTTAGAAAAAGGTTGCTTTTACTGTTTCTTTTATCGCTTGTTTCAGATAATATGCAAGAACAAGGTGTGGCTTTCGATATACCCCCGTTTGTTACCGAGGCGCTTTCTATAATAAGCACGAATTATAAAGAACGTATAGTTGCCGAAGAGTTGGCGCGAAAGTTAAAGGTTGGCAGAACGACCTTGATGACGGGCTTTAAAAAATACACCGGCACTACTTTAAACGAGTATCTTTTAAGGTGCAGACTTAAAGCGGCGGTAGAGTTGTTGCAAGGCGGTAAAAACGAGCAACAAACGGCAGAAGAATGTGGCTTTGGCGACGCGTGTAACCTTATTCGTTGCTTTAAACGGCAGTTCGGTAAAACACCAAAAAAATATATAGCAAGCATATAAAAAAGACCCCGATAAAAAATTCGGGGTCTTAAAATTTATGTGTCTTACACGCCAAAGTAGTTTACAGAGTTGTTAAAGCAGATGTTTTTAACAACCTCGCCAACTGCTTTTATGTCGCCTGTCATTTCGCCTTTTTCCATCATATCGCCAAGGTAGTTGCAAAGAATGCGGCGGAAATAGTGATGGCGTGGGTAGGAAAGAAGCGAGCGGCTGTCAGTAAGCATACCAACGAATGTTGCAATATGACCTGTTGCGGTAAGGTCGCGTAGGTGGTTTTCCATACCAACCTTGTTATCCAAAAACCACCAAGCAGGACCGTACTGCATTTTGCCGGGAAGCTCGCTAGACTGGAAGCAACCGATTAAGGTCATAATCTCGGTGTTCATTTTTGGATTAAGATTAAACACAATGGTAGGTGGTAAAAGGCCTTCGCTATTAAGTTTATCAAACAGGCGAGAGGTAAGTTTTATACTGTTGTCCTCAGCAATACTGTCAAAACCTGTATCAAGACCTAGTTTTTTAAGCATAATCGCGTTGTTGTTACGCATAGCGCCAAGGTGCAACTCTGTACGAACACCGTGTTTGCCGTACAATTTCATTAAAGAATAGGTCAAATAACCTTTAAATTTCTCTGCGTCTTTCTCGGTAATAGCCTTGCCTGAAATTGCCTTTTTAAGCACCTCGTCGGCAGCGGATTTTGTAGCGATAGGATAAACGTTTTGAACCGCAATATCGCTTGCTTTTGCGCCAACTTCTAAAAATGCTAAAAGGCGTGTTTCTAAAGCTTCTTCAAGGTCGTCAATGTTGTTGATGGGCTTTGTAAGGTCGGCTAATTTGCCCAAAAATTCAAGATAACCTTTTGCTTCAATGTTCATTATTTTATCTGCTCTAAAAGCAGGGGCTACGGTGAACTTGTAATCCTTTTTTGCAATTTCACGGAATGTGTCAAGGTCATCAAACACCTCGTTAGTGGTAAAGAGATGCTTAACGTTTGAGCCTTCAATAAGGCTTTGTGGGGTTACGTTGTTTGCCTTTATGTAGGCATTGCATTTATCCCAAATAGCCTCTGCGTTTTTTTCGTTAATTTCAAGAGTGCAACCAAAGAACTCTTCAAGTTCAACCTGCGACCAATGGTATAAGGGGTTGCCGAAAGCGGTGCCCAAAACCTTGCAGTAAGCCAAAAACTTATCGTGGTTAGAAGCCCCACCTGTAATATATTCTTCGTCTATACCAAAGTTACGCATTAAACGCCACTTGTAGTGGTCGCCCGCAAGCCAAATTTCGTATAGATCAGAAAAAGGTTTGTTTTCTAAAATCTGCTTTTCAGGTAGGTGGCAGTGATAGTCAAAAATAGGCATATCTTTAGCGTAAGAGTGGTATAGTTTTTTTGCGGTTTTGTTGTTTAGCAGAAAATCGCTTTTGTAATAACTCATAATTTAACACCTTTCTATATAACACTATACTTATAGTGTAACACCATCTTTAAAAATTGCAATATCTAAATAGCCGTTTTTTTCGCCCAAACTTAAATTTCCCTCGGCGGTGGAAATGCAAAGGTCAAACAATTGGTTTGCAACTTCTTCTCTGTCAGCATCGTTTAATAAAACGCCTGCATCAAAATCTATCCAATGCGGTTTTTTAAGATAAAGGTCAGAGTTGGTAGAAATTTTTAAGGTTGGCACCGGTCCGCAAAGGGGAGTGCCGCGACCTGTTGTAAACAAAATTATGTGTGCGCCACTAGCCGCAAGATTGGTAACAGCCACTTGGTCATTACCGGGACCATTTACAAGGAATAGGCCGCCCTCGTCGGTGGTTTCGCCAAAGTTCAGAGCGCCTTTTAAAGTAACCTTGCCTGCTTTTTGCACACAACCAAGCGATTTTTCCTCTAAAGTAGAAATGCCGCCTGCTATATTACCGGGCGAGGGGTTGTCGGCAATGCCTTCTCCGTGGTCGATAAAATATTGCCTGAAAGCGTTAATCATATTGCTAGCTTCATTAAAGGCTTTTTCATCATAGCTACGCTCTAAAAGTATTGGTTCTGCACCAAAAACTTCGGGCATCTCGCTCATCAAAACAGTAGCGCCATATTGGTAGAATTTATCTGCAACCATACCAACTAACGGGTTTGCGGTAATGCCGCTATAACCGTCGCTACCGCCGCACTTAACCGCGATTTGCAGTTTGCTTATAGGCACGGGCGTTCGCTTGTCGGTAAGCATCAGTTTTTTTAGGTCGTTTAGAATTTTTAAGCCGCACTTTAATTCATCTTGGCAATCTTGCAAATTAAGAAAACGAACACGCTCTGTGTCAACTTCTCCCAACACTTCTCGCATACGTTCGATACCGTTGTTTTCGCAACCAAGACCAAGTACTAAAACACCACCGGCGTTTGGGTGTTTTATAAGACCCGACAGTACCTGCATAGTGGTTAGCGCATCGCCACCTAGTTGCGAGCAGCCGTAGGGGTGGGTAAGTGCTTTTGCACCTGTTTTCTCGGCAAGTTTTAGGGCTATTGCATTAGCGCAGCCAACGGTGGGAACTATAAGAAGGTCGTTTCTGATACCCACCTTGCCATTTTTGCGAAGGTAACCTAAAAAAGTACCCTCGTTTTTTTTCATTTCAGGTTCGGTATAAGGCTTGTATGTCCATTCGCTAATGCCTGCAAGGTTAGATTTTAGGTTGTCGGGACTAACCAAATCGCCCTTTTTAATATCTACTTTCGCGTGGCCTATCGCAAAACCGTATTTTATAACATTTTCGCCGACAGGTATATCGCAAAGGGCATATTTCTGCCCGTTTTCTTTTACCTCTACGTTATCTAAGGGATGTATTTGCATCTTGTAGCACCTCTTTTAGTTCTGTAAGGTCTTGTCCCCACAGAGTTTCATTTTTAAGTATATCTTCAAGACTTGCATTTTTTATAAATTCCACAACCTCGGGGGCATCATTCGGAGTAGAGGTTTTGTAAAACTCTATGAGTTTTGAAAAGCCAAAGCAAAGGTTTTTAGGATACTCTCCGCGGCGGTTTTTGTACTCTAAAATAGAAGGTAGCACGCGCACTTTAAATTTGCTTACAGAGTTAAGTGCGATAGAGGATAGATAGTGCTTGATGTACGGGTTAGAGAAGCGAACAAGCACGTCGTTTGCATAGTCTAAAAGTTCTTTTTCGGGTAGGTCGAGTGTGGGGATAACCTCCTCAAAAAGACAGGTTTTAACAAAGTTTTTCATATCTTCGTTATCCATACATTCTTTAACGGTAGTAAAACCCGAAAGCAAAGCGTAAGGTACCATCGAGGTATGCGCGCCATTAAGAATACGCACCTTGCGTGTGCGGTAACGCTCTAGCGCATCGCGGGTTACAATAACATTAAGACCTGCTTTAGAAAATGGTAGTTCTTTTTCGAGGTCGTAATCGGTTTCTATTACAAAAAGATGGAAAAATTCCGATGTGTTAAGCATATTATCGGTGTAAGGTAGGTCAATTTTTTCATCTTTAGGGAAGCCTGTGTTTATGCGGTCAACTAAGGTGTTGCAGAAAACATTTTCGTTTTCTATAAATGCTTTAAATTCGTCGCCCAACTGCCACAAATCTGCATATTGCAAAACCGTCTTTTTAAGATTGTCGCCGTTGCGGTCAATAAGTTCGCAAGGTATGATTATAAAACCGCCAAGTCCGTTTTCGAATCTGCGTTTTAATAGTAAGGTTAGTTTTGCGGGGAAACTTTTGGGAGGTGTGTCGGTTATTTTACACTCAGCATCAAAAGTAATACCTGCTTCGGTGGTGTTTGAAACAATAAAACGCAGGTGGGGGTTGTCGGCAAGTTTCAAGTAGCCCTCAAAATCGCGGTAGGGGTTATAGCAACTGTCAATAACGTCAATAAGACTAGTGTCAACACCTTCTGCGCCGCGAATAATGTGGGTGTAAAGGCAGTTTTGCTCTTCTAACATATCGCAAAGGCCCTCGGCTATTGGTTGCACTACAGCTACGCTACCATTAAATAATCCCTGGTCGTTAAGTTTTTGTAGCATCCAATCTACAAAACCACGTAAAAATCCGCCCTCGCCAAACTGTAATACACGAATTGGTCTTTCGGGCTTTTGGTATAATTTTAAATCGTTCATAATTGTTCCTCCGTTGGTTTTAAATTTACCTTTCATTTATATTATATAATACATTTTAAATAAAACAATAGCAATTAGTTCCTGAAATTTACATATCGTTCAAGCGAAAGACTAAAAAATACCCACCCTTAAAATATAAAGGGTGGGTTTATGTTTTGCTATTTTAGGTTTTCTAAAACCTCTTTTAACACGGGGTAGATTGTTTTTGCCATACGGTACATTCCAAGGTCGTTGGGGTGTATCAAGTCCGAGGTGCAGTAGTGGCGGTCTTCGGTGCCGAAAAATGTTTCTCCGTCTATAAAATAAACCTTGTTGTCGCCGGCCGCTTTCGCGTCAAGATAGGTCTTTTTAATAATTTCGCGGCGTTTAGGACATTCTGCGTCATAATCAAAGTCGGGTCGTGTCATAATGATTATCGGCATATCGGGTTTAGCGTTTCTTATAATATTAAAAAACTTTTGATGCGTTTTTTCTAAATGCACGGCATCTGGGGCGTTGTGGTCGTAATCCATAATAAACGCCGAAATGTCTAAAGACGCTATAAACCTAGCGATTGGCTCTTCGCCTTTTGCAGACCCTGAAAAACCGAGGTTATAATAATCGGTATCAAGCCAAGCCGAAAGTAGCGCGTTGTAACCATTCGTAACGCGCGAAACGTGCGCCCCCTCGGTTATAGACGAGCCGTAGTAAAGCAAAGGCTTCTCGTAGGTATAAGGGTCGGCAGGGAGTATCTCGGCATCGTCGGGAAATTCAAGGATAATATCGGTAACTACCTCGTTTCTGGGTAAAAATACCGTTATTTGTTCCAAAGTATCGTCTTTTTTAAACTCGCCGTAAGCCTCGGGCTCTTGATACTGTTTTATCGGTAAAACAAAGCCTGCATACCTCTTGCCAATCATAACCGCTGCAGATTGTGCAGCATAGATAGACATACCAATATCAACGCTTATTTTTTCAAAAAAGATTCGAATACTAAAATTTTTAGCGTTGGTTTTAAATCTAAGCCTTGCGCCTGCAGGTCGACGACCTAAAAATTGTAGCGTAGGTACTTCGTTGCGAACATCTTTGGGTAAACGCTCTAATATACCTGTTTTTTCGAAATTAGGTATACCATGCAGACCGATGGGTTTTTCGTAATAATGTAGTGTTTTCATTTGCTCACACCTAGTATTTATTTTGTTACCTCGCTTTTGCGAATGAAAAGAACGCCTAGAGTGTTTCTACCACAGTGTGCAGAAATTGTACAACCTGCGCGAGTAATCAGCACCTCTTTGAAAGGCGCGGCGGCTTTAACAGCCTCTGCAACAGAAGTTACGGTATCCATATCAACGCCTGCGTGGGTAACGAAAACGCGTGAAAGGTCTAGGTCGTCAATATTTGCTAATCTATCGGCAACGTAATCATTCAAGGTAAGTTCAAACTTGCCGCGATATTTTTTGCCAACACCCATGCTACCGTCTACAACCTCGATACAAGGTTTTAGTTTTAGTAGATTTGCGCCAAGTGCGGATAATGCAGAACAACGGCCGCCTTTGTGCAAATAGGTAAGGTTATCAATAACGAACGAAGCGTCAACACGACGGGTTAATTTGTTTATTTCTTCTACTATTTCAGTAGCAGACATACCGCTTTGTGCCATTTCGCAAGCCTTTAATACTAGTAGGCCCGAACCTGTTGAAAGGTTTCTGGTGTCTACGGGGTAAACATTTCCCACTTCCTCTGCTGCAAGGCAAGCGTTGCGGTAGGTTGTAGACATTTCAGAAGAAATGGTAAAGTGAATAAGTTCGGTGTCTTCTTCTAAATTCTCGTTAAAGAAATCGGCATAGTCGGCAATATTGGTAGCGGTAGACTTTGCAAGTCTGCCGGTCTTTTCAAAAAATGCATAAATATCATCAGGTGTAGCATCTATACCGTCGCGAAAAGCCTCGTCGTCCATAGTAACGCATAAGGGGCAAACCTTAACACCATATTTTTCTAAAAGTTCGGGACTAAGGTCGCTTGTGCTATCACATGTAATTTTAACTTTTTTAGCCATAATTCATTCCTCCAAAAAAAGAAATTATTTATAGTTTTTCTTTCTCGTGGTTAGTATATCACAGATTGCGGGAATAAACAACAACAAATTTTTCTTTTTTATACTTGTAAAATGTTAAAGGGTATTATATAATATAATAAATAACTATGTAAAGGTGGTGGCGGCGTGTTTAAAATCAAGGTTGCAGATATAGTAATTAACTATACTCCTCATCATAAAGATTTCTTTTCGCACCGCTTAAAAAACTATCTTTACAGCGGGGCAGAGCAGGGTGTAGATATTCGTTATTCTTTCGAGGAAAAGATAGAGTTGCCTAAGCACGAAGTAGTTGGCAAGGTTCACGATGCTACTTTAGGAAGGCTAGAAAACGGGAATAACATAATGTACCTCAAATCCGACAAAACCGGTAAAGTGTTTAACTACACCCAGCATAATAGCGATTTTAGTTTTATAGATTCGCATTGTGTGCATATTAAAACTACCGATGAGGTTCGCTTGACCGACCTCGACCGTGAGTATTTAAAATCGGGGCTTATGTTTAACGATAGGCTGATTTTTGAAGGCGGCACTTGTTTGCACGGAAGTTGTATTGCATATCGCGGCAAGGGTTTGATTTTCTCGGCGCCATGCGGTACGGGTAAATCCACACACACAAGTCTTTGGAAAAAGTTATATGGCGAAGACGTTGTGTACGTTAACGACGATAAACCCGCTTTGCGTGAAAAAGATGGCACTATATATGTGTACGGCACCCCGTGGAGTGGTAAAACCGAACTTAATACCAATATAAGCGTGCCTTTGTCAGCCGTTGTGTTCTTGGCAAGAGGCGAAAATAATAAAATCAGGCGTTTAAGTGTACCGGAGGCGGTTTGTTATTTAAACGACCAAACCTTCCCATCGGTTTATGATAATAGACTTTTTAAAATGAATATGGACTTTATTGAAAAGATTATAAGTAAAGTTCCCGTCTATATGTTAGAGTGTGATATTAGTGAAGAGGCGGTAAACCTCGTCAAAAAAACAATATTTAAAGGAGAAGTTTAAATGAAAATCAAAGAAGGGTTTATGTTAAAACAGGTTTGCGAAGAGTTTATGGTAGTACCCGTAGGCGCTGCAAGCGTAGATTTTAAATCGGTAATTCGTTTAAACGAAACAGGCGCTTTTTTGTGGAATCTTTTAGAAAAAGGCGCAACCAAAGAAGATATGCTTAAAGATATTTTGGATGAGTATGATGTAAGCGCAGAGATTGCTTCGGCAGATATCGATACCTTTATTTTAAAATTAACCGACGCGGGTATTATCGACTAAATGAGCACTGTAAATTTAGCGGATTTAATTCCGTTAATGCAAGAGATTTTTAAGCTACAAAAAACCTTTACCCTAACAGCCAAAGGTTCTTCAATGGCACCGCTGCTACATAGCGGTAGGGACGAGGTTGTCTTGGCGGGTTGCGAAGACCCTGAAAAGCTTAAGCCGCGCGACATTCCTTTGTATTTAAGGGAAGACGGTAGCCCCGTGTTGCACCGTATAGTTCGCGTTAATAAAGCTTCTTTTGATATGTGCGGCGATGCACAAACCGAAATTGAACGCGACGTACCAAAATCTAAGGTCGTTGCGGTGGCGGTAGGCTTTAAAAGGCGCGGTAAAATGATTTCGGTTAACAGCAAAAGATATAAGGTGTATTCTTTTTTATGGTGCTTAGTGCGCCCTATAAGGCCTCAAATCTTTTGGCTAAATTCTAAACTGCGAGGTAAAAGGCATGAAACGCCAGAAAAATGATAATTCATCGGCGCTAAAATGGATATATAAGAACTCTAAAAAACACATTCCCACAGTTTTCGGGTGTGCGCTTATTTCGGCTGTAACCTCGGTAGCGTATGTGTTGCTCGCATACGTTTCTTCATTTGTTATTGATATTGCAATAGGTAAAAAGCAGGGTGATATAGCTTTCTATATTACTGTGCTTTTTCTGCTTATATTGTGCCAAGTGGCGCTAAATCTTATAAACTCGCTATTGGCGGCAAGGGCTTCGGGCAAACTTGAAATGGATTTTAGGAAAAGCATTTTTTCTAGCATTATGAAAAAGGAATATGCAAGCATTTCAAAACACCACTCGGGCGATATACTTAACCGCTTTACAAGCGACGTTGACGTTATCGTTATGGCGGTGGTTGGCGTAATTCCCGGTGCTGTAAGTTTTATAGCAAGGCTATCGGCGGCACTAATCGTCTTAATAAGCCTTTCAAAATCTTTGGGTGTAGCGGTAATTTTTGTTGGCGCCGTAATAGCGGTGTTAATCAGAATTTACTCAAAGTTCGTTAAAAAGATACATAAAGAGGTTCAAGAGGCGCAAGGGCATACCCGTTCTTATATGCAAGAGTGCACCGAAAATGTTGTAGTGGTTAAGTCATTTAATTCGGTGGGCAGTTTTGGTAAAAAACTAGTGGACTTAATGCAAAAAACATATAGACTTAAAATTAAGCGTAACCTAATTGGTAATATTTCAAATTCTACAAAATATTTGGTATTTACGGGCGGATATTATGCAGCGCTTTCTTTCGGTGCGTTTTTAATAAGTGGCGGAACGTTAAGTTATGGTTCACTTATCGCGTTACTAAATATTATTCAAAATATTCGTAGACCATTAACACAAATGTCGGGCCTTTTGCCGCAGTATTATCAAGCGCTAGCCTCGGCAGAAAGAATAATGGAAATCGAAGAACTGCCTGACGAAAAAGAACCATTGGCGTCAAGTGAAATTTCTGATATTTATAAAAACTTGCAAGGTATTCGCTTTGCAGACGTTGATTTTAGTTACGATGGCACCCGTAATATTTTAAGCGGCGTTAATATGCAGATAAATAAGGGGGAACTCGTAGCGCTAGTTGGTGGTAGTGGCGAGGGTAAATCGACCATTTTCCGTATGCTTCTAGGGCTTTATCCGCAAACAAAAGGCGAGATTATTGCCGCGGCTCATCAAGATATACCGCTAGACTCTACTTTGCGTGGACTTTTTGCTTATGTTCCGCAGGGCAATCTGGTTCTTTCGGGAACTATTGGCGAAAATATAAGATTCTGCAATATGGAAGCGGGCGAGGAAGAGGTTATCGAGGCGGCTAAAATTGCCGACCTTTACGATTTTATAGAAAAATTACCCGACGGGTTTGATACACCCGTTGGCGAGCGTGGTTTGGGTCTTTCCGAGGGTCAGATTCAGCGTATATCAATAGCAAGGGCTGTGCTTTGTGGCGCACCGATATTGCTTTTGGACGAATGTACCTCGGCACTTGACGAAAACACCGAAAAAACGGTATTAAGTAATATAAAAGCAAAGGGCGGAATAACAGCAATTTTAATTTCGCACCGACCTGCCGCATTAGAAATTTGTGATAAGGTTTATGCTATCCAAGGCGGCGTAGCAGTAGAAAAGTAGGTTGATATTATGAAAAGAATAATTTCTTTGATGTTAATTTCCACTTTGTTTGTTAGCGTATTTTGCGCTTGCAAGCAAGAAAAAGCAGAAGTGCAGGAAACGGTTAGTTATAACGAGGAAATTCTAGTAGAAAAAGCAAGCGATTTTGTAGAAGAGTGGTATTATGATAGCGGAGAAGAAGGCTATGCAGTGCCACAGTTCAACGTAGATTCAAAAGGCGCAGATGCACTTAATAAAGAGTTAAGCGAAAAGTACACAGATATTAAGAAAAAGGGTAAAGAAAAAGGCTATTTGTATGTTGAAATGCAGGGCTCAGTGTACAAAAACCTTGCCTTTATATTGGTAGAAACCACCAAAAAAGATGAAGGCGCAATTTACGAGGTTTATTCTATAAGTTTGGGTACGGGCGAAAAGGCAACTAACGAGGAAGTATACAGGTGCTTTGACGTTAGCAGGGTTACCTGTTATGGTGCGGTGTATGATGCATTAAGCAACGAGTACAAGGCTAATTTTCATTCGTTCAGCGACAGTTCTGAGGGCGCTTATTCAAAATATAGAAAGAAAACGCTAGCGAAAGAAAACGTGTATAATTCAACTTTATATATAAACAATCGCGGTCAGTTAAGTGCGGTAGGCACTATATATTCTATCGACGGTGAAACCGAATTTTCTTGTGCCGTAGCGGCTATTGACCCACCGCTTAAAAAGACCCAAACGGAGAACTAATATGTGGCCATTTAAAAAGAAAACTGATAGCAATAAAACCGCTTTAAAAAGTTTCACGGGCAGACAGTTGCAGTATGTTTCTAAAAGGGTAGAAACCGAAGACGGTGTTCGTGATATGATAGTCGGCAAAGGCGGCAGAGTGGCCGTGCATGATGGAGAAATAAAGATTATCTGCGGAACGGAGAGTGTTTTCACCTGTCCCGTAGCAAAAGCGAAATGTAATGTTCTTTTAAGTGGTAACGGCGCTACGGTAGAGGGCGAAAACACCATTACCGGAGAGTACGAAAAGATACTCGTACATTATAGTAAGTTAAGTTAGTCGGTTTTTATCGGCTTAAAATAATTTAAAAAATCAAGGTGAAGAAAAAGTGCAAAAGGTAAAAGATTTTTTAAGTAAGAAGGATATTAAAATATCCGCCAAAAGATATTTTGTAGACGCTATGAGCGGTATGGCACTAGGGCTATTTGCCTCGCTTTTAATAGGCACCATATTTTCAACGGTAGCAAATCTAACGGGTATCGCGTTGTTTGCAACCGTTGCGGGTTATTTGGGGGCTAAAAGTTTCGTAGTAGGCGCGGCAATCGCGGCAGGTACTGCAAGGCCTTTGGGTGCGCCTCCGCTAGTTACATATAGCGCATTGGTAGTAGGTGCAATCGGTAATGATTTGGGCGGACCTGCCTGCGCTTTCTTGGCGGCTTTAGTTGCAATAGAAATCGGCAAAATCGTTGCGGGCGAAACCAAGGTTGATATTATAATTACACCAACCGTAACTATACTTATTGGCTCGCTTATCGCAATTCTCTTAGGTCCCGCAATTGCCTGGCTTATGGCAACCTTGGGTAACTTTATTATGTGGGCTACCGAGTGTCAACCCGTAATTATGGGTATACTTGTTGCGGTTGTGGTTGGCATCGTGCTAACGTTGCCTATAAGTTCGGCGGCGCTTTGTGCCATGATTGGCCTTGGCGGTATAGCGGCAGGTGCTGCAGTGGTAGGATGCTGCGCTCAAATGATAGGCTTTGCTGTTATGAGTTACCGCGAGAACCGTTTTGGCGGACTTATTGCACAGGGCTTGGGAACTTCGATGCTTCAGATGGGTAATATAGTTAAAAATCCGCTTATCTGGATACCGCCAACATTTGCGGCGGCGGTAGTAGGGCCTCTTTCCACAACTATTTTTAAACTAGAAATTGATTCGGCACAAGCCGTTAATGCAGGTATGGGTACCTGCGGTCTTGTTGGTCCTATAGGTGTAATTTCAAGTATGGAGGCAACTCCGCTTATGTGGACTGGCGTGGCTCTCTTGTGCTTCTTATTACCTGCCGTTATCTCTTTGGTAGTTTGTGAAATAATGCGAAAAATGAATTTAATTCGCGAAAACGACCTTAAATTAGACCTGTAATATAAATAAAGTTGATTTTATTTTAGATTTATGCTAAAATGTCAGTGTATCTGAAAATCCGAAAAAAGAGGTTGCTTTTATGAAAAGAATTGGTACATTTTCAGTTAAATTCTATGGCGAGGATATAGTTGCAGTTGCCGAGGGCGAATTTGCGAATAATTTCCACGGCGCAGTAAAACTTAACGAAACAGGACTTGTTTTGTGGAAGGCTTTAAGGACCGACCAAACAGAAGAAAGTCTTACCGATTTAATTGTTTCTGAGTATGAGGTTGATAGAGAAACTGCTCTGCGCGATGTGAAGGTGTTTTTAAAGCGTTTAAAAGAAGCCGAACTTTTAGAGGATTAAAGTTTCGGGCTACATTATATAAAAGGAGATTTGTAAATGGCAATTGTCAGACCATTTAACGGTATGCGTTTTACCGATAATGCGGGCGAAATAGGTGAGGTTTGTTGCCCACCTTATGATATTATCAGCGAGGCGCAGCGCAAAGCGTATATTAAGAAGAATAAAAATAACGTAATTCGTTTAGAACTACCTAACGAAAAAGGCAATAAATATAAAAAGGCTAAAGAACTTTTAGACCAGTGGTTAGAAGAGGGCATTTTGGCAATCGACGAAGAGCCATGTCTATATATCTACGGTCAGCAGTTCTCGGTTGACGGAAAAGAATATAGTTTTAAAGGTGTTATCGGTAGAGTTTTCTTATATGAGTTCGAGCGTGGCATTATTCTTCCTCACGAAGAAACCCTTTCAAAAGCAAAGGAAGACCGCTTTAAACTTATGAAAGAAACGGCTTGCAATTTCAGTCAGGTTTATTCACTTTATGAAGATCCTAATGGTAAAATTGATAGGTCAATAGAAAGACTTACCGACCGCGAACCCGATAAACAGTTCACAGATGAGGACGGCGTAACACATAGCCTTTGGATTGCTTCGCGTCAGAACGAGGTTGATAAAATCTCGGCTAATATGGCGGGCAAAAAGTTGTATATTGCCGATGGTCATCACAGATACGAAACCGCAATCAGATACCGCAACTATCTCCGTGAACAGGGTGTTATTGAGGAAACAGGCGAGAACGAGCAAGATTATATGATGATGATGCTTGTAAACATTCAGTCGCCGGGATTAGTGGTTTTCCCAACCCACCGTATCATTCATAGTTTAAAAAGTTTTAGCGCAAGCGCAGTGGTTAAGGCTTGTCAAGAATATTTTGATACTGCTACTACCAAATCGCTTGAAACCGCAAAGACTAAACTTCGCGAAATGTACGAGGAAGGTCATAAAGCCTTTGCTATGTACGATGGCAAAAAGTATATTTTAATGAAACTTCGCGATATAAACACAATGAAAGAGTTTATGCCAGAGGCTTCTGCAGCGCTTCGCGGTCTTGATGTAAGCGTGCTACACACCCTCGTTTTAGAAAAACTTATGGGTATTGATAAAGAAAATATGGCAAACGGCATAAATCTAACCTATACCAGAGATATTTCTGAAGCTACCGAGGCAGTAGATAAGGGCGAGGCTAACTGTTCATTCTTACTTAATCCAACAAGGGTTGAGGAAATCAGCGCAGTTGCAGCCGCAGGCGAAAAAATGCCGCAAAAATCTACCTATTTCTATCCAAAACTTACAACCGGACTTGTAATGAATAAACTCGATAGGGTTAAGGAAGAGCCGGAAGAAGTACAGAAAAAGGCAGAGTACGTAGAGCCCGAAGCAGAAATTTTAGATTTTTAAATAAAAATTAAGTCTTATCGTAAATTCGATAAGGCTTAAATTTTTTTGCTTTAATATTTTACGCATTTTTAGTAATAATATAATTAGGCTTTTAGCCTAAAAATTATCTAGAGGTGAAAATAAATGGAAAACGTTGGCGTAAAATGTGATGTAGCAGAATGTATGTATAACTGCTGTGATAACAAATGCAGTTTAGAAAAAATCGAGGTTACCCATATGAAAACAAGTCCTGATAGTATGGCTGTTCCTCACTTCTGCAAAAGTTACGAGAAAAAATCGGTTTAACTGTATTTAAAAAGACCCCTCGAAATATGAGGGGTCTTACTCTTTATTATAATGGATACGGTTGGTCGAAACACACTGTTTAGACATAAAATCTTAGATTTTATCACAAATTTTCAAAGAAAATTTGACCATAACCATTGAAATGATTGTTCTGCAAAATCAAACAAACGGGTTTGATTTTGCAAAAGCCACATATAAGGTGGCTTTTTGAAACGCTTTTGGGCGTTTCA
>JAZOQV010000018.1:0-65110 GCA_045656265.1 Acutalibacteraceae bacterium
CTACTACGTCCGTGTCCGCACCTACAAAACAGTAAACGGCAAGAAATACTACTCCACCTGGTCAACCTACAAATCCAAGAAAACAAAATAAACACTAAAAGGAGAGGCGAAAACCTCTCCTTTATTATTTACTATTATTCACGAATTTGGTCGGTGTTACCCTGATTAACAGCCTAGTTGCTCTATAATACATTATGTGATATAATGTTTATAAGATGGTGATTAGATGATTAAATTTAAAAAAATTCAAATGACGGTTTTACTGTTTTTAATATTTATTTTTTCTTTGTCAATGCCTGTATATGCTAATGCACCTATGCCTGCGGACAGTTTATTGGTTTATCTGTCAAACTTACCTGAAGATGTTGTGTATGCAGATTTGTTAATTAAAATTGATAAAAACGATGCTAATTATATCGATTTTCAACCTAACGGTTTTGCAAATACGGTTTCAGGGGCAAAGGAAATTGTTGAATATTCAAAAGATGGATATAGAAGTTTTACGTTTCATTATGAAAATTCAAAATCAAATATAAAAATTGAGCATGATAATGATGACTTATACAGTGTTAATTTTTGCAATGGATTGGAGTATGAGCAATACTTAACACAATATGAAGACTTATGTAAAAATTATAGAGATATTAAGATTGCATTACTAGATAAAGACTTAAATATTGTGTGTGTTTCAGCTTCTGCGAAGATACCGAAAGAGGAATATTTTACTGTGTTCGACGGAAATATTTATTACGATGCTTCCAAAGACTGTTTTGATATTGATACAAGAGTTAACGCGTTTGCCCTTGTGTTTGGTGGGCTTTGCTCAATTTTTATAATGGTATTATCTATAGTATCAGAAGCGGTTGTATCTTTCTTGTTTAGGTATGATATTAAACAAGCGTCAACGATTTGCAAGGTTAATGCATGTTCGCAAATTATAATGAGATTGTTGTATATTATAATGCCTTTTACATATCTTATTGAAACAGTAATACTTGAATTTTTGGTTTATTGCGCTGAATTTATAGTTTATAGAAAACGCTTCAAAGAAATGAGTGTAAAAAGATTGCTTTTCTATACTGTAACCGCAAATACAATAAGTCTTTTAATAGGCGTTTTAATTGATTGCTATGTAATTTTATAAGCAATTATCGGCGTTTTATTATCGAGATAAAAAATATTTACTAAACCACAAGGAGATTATATGAAGATTGTTGTTGCGATAGATTCGTTTAAGGGGAGTTTGACCTCTTTGCAAGCAGGAAGTGCTGTGAAGGATGCAATAAATAGATTAGATGATAAGCACCAAGTTTTAGTAAAGCCTTTGGCAGACGGCGGCGAGGGCACGGTTGAGGCATTAGCCGAATCTACCAATGCCCAGATTATTGAATTGTCGGTTAAGGGGCCTTTGCTAAATCCTGTTAATGCGAAATACTGCATTTTAAAAGATACCAACACCGCAATTATAGAAATGGCGGCGGCTTCAGGTATAACCCTTATTTCTGACGGAGAAAGAAACCCATTGGAAACTACAACTTACGGCGTTGGAGAACTAATAAAAGACGCAATTAGCAGAGGGTGCAGGCGATTTATCGTAGGGATAGGTGGTAGCGCCACAAACGATGGCGGAACGGGTATGTTAACTGCTTTGGGTTATGAGTTTTTGAACGAAAACAAAGAGCCTATTGCTCTAGGCGCTAAAGGACTTAAATATTTATGTAAAATTAAAACAGATAATGTTATACCAGAACTAAAAGAGTGTAACTTTAATATCGCTTGCGACGTTACAAATCCACTTTGCGGCGAAAAGGGTTGCAGTGCGGTGTTTGGACCGCAAAAGGGCGCTACGCCCGAAATGATTAAAGATATGGATAATTGGCTTGAAAAATATGCCGAAATATCAAAAACCGTATCTAAAAAAGCCGATAAAAACTATCCGGGTTCTGGTGCGGCAGGCGGTTTGGGATTTGCATTTTTAGCCTTCACTAACGCCACTTTGAAGTCTGGGATTCAGATTGTTTTAGAGGAAATTGATATTGAAAATGATATAAAAAATGCAGATATTGTTGTAACGGGCGAGGGACGTCTTGACTCGCAAACGGTTATGGGTAAAGCACCTATTGGTGTGGCTAAACTCGCTAAAAAATATGGCAAAAAAGTTGTTGCTTTCTCGGGCTGTGTAACCGAAGATGCAGAGGTCTGCAACGAGCACGGAATAGACGCATATTTCCCTATTGTAAGGGGAGTTACAACCTTGGAAGATGCGCTCAGCCCCCTTAATGCGTACAAAAATTTAAACGCTACTGCGTATCAAGTTTTTAGGTTGTTGATTTAACAAAAACAGAACTGTTTTATCAATGGTTAAATAAACTAAAAAAGACAAGTCTCGAAATAAATCAGGACTTGTCTTTTTGCTATTTTTGTAGATTTAGGTTGTTGGTTCTATCCGGTAAATAATCAATGTTATGCAAATATTTGTACCAGTAGTGGTAGTGTTATAAGTGAAAGTATGCTTGAGATAAACGCAAGTCCTGCGCCGATTTCGCATTTTTCGCCAACAAGTCTTGGGAAGACTATTGTGTTAAGTCCACAAGGCATAGCATAGGCCATAAGCGCGGGTATTATAACATCGCTTAATCCTAAAACCTTTAATGCACCGCAAATAGCAAGGGGCATTATTACAAGCCTTAGTGCAGTTACAATATAGTAGCATTTATCGCGCAGTAGGTCCGTAAATTTAAACGCGGCTAGCGATATACCCGTAAGTAGCATAGCAACGGGGGACATACAAGCAGCACCCTTGTTTAAAATCTCGCTTGCAACAGAGGGGAGTTCTAGCCCCGTAATACCAACAAGCATTCCAAGAAGAATAGCAATCATCATAGGGTTAAGCAGACGCTTTATACTAATTTTAGATTTGGTTAGCATACAAAAACCAAAGGTATAGATATAAATCGAGATTGGAAACGCAAACATCATTAAGTTAAGTAACATCTGTTCGCCAAAAATTGCGGAGGTTAACGCATATCCCATATATCCGTAGTTGGCTATTGCAATAGAATATTCATACACGTTTCTATTATAATGGTCTTTGGTAAGGGCTTTTGCAATAAAGTGCGAAATTAAAACAACCAAACAAAGCACGATTACAGATACAAATATGTAGTAATACTTTTCGGCAAGGTACTTTACGGTAAAGTTTTTAGAGAATGTTCTAAAAACGGTTGCGGGCAAAAACACGTACACTTCCAAAGTGGATAGCAGTTTTGCACTCTTTCCGTCTATTATCCCTGCGTGGCATAGCAAATAACCGATAGATGCAAAGAAAATAAGAATAAAGATTTGCTCGAATACTAAAATCAAATAAATCACCAAAAGGATTATACACCCACAAAAACAAATTGTAAATACAAAATGTGATAATATGTAAAATAAAAATAGCGTATTTTACAATTTCCTTCGCGTTATTGAAAAGCAACCGCTTTAATGATATAATGAGATTAACGATTGGAGGCAAGGTTATGAAGACTAAACTAACGGGTAAATTTTTATTGGCGTTAACTATATTCAGCCTTATGGGGCAGGTTGCCTGGGTTGTTGAAAATATGTATTTTAACGTGTTTATCTACAAAATGTTCAACGCTACACCCGGCGATATTTCCCTAATGGTTTCGGCATCTGCCATAGCGGCAACCGTAACCACTGTATTTATGGGCGCGCTTTCTGATAAGGTGGGCAAGCGCAAATTGTTTATATGCCTCGGTTACATACTTTGGGGTGTTTCAATATTCAGTTTTACCCTTTTAAGAGAGGATGTTATAAGCGCAACATTCCAACTTGCAAGTTCTGCGGCGGCGATAGGCATTTCGCTTACAATTATTTTAGACTGCGTTATGACATTCTTTGGTTCAACCGCTAACGATGCCGCGTTTAATGCTTGGCTTACCGACTCTACCGATGAAAGTTGTCGCGGTTCTGCCGAGGGCGTGAATTCTATGATGCCGCTTGTAGCAATTTTGGTAGTGTTCGGCGGATTTATGTTCTTCGACCTCGAAAAAGCAGAGAGTTGGACACTTATTTTTACCATAATTGGTGCTTTAACCTTTGTTATAGGTCTGCTTGGCTTCTTTATTATCAAAGAGCCTCGAATAAAAAAGGCAAAAGAGCCGTATTTCAAAAGCATTTTCTACGGGTTTAGGCCAAAAACCATTAAGGCTAACCCTATGCTTTATGTAACTTTGCTTGCCTTTATTATCTTTAATACCTCTATTCAGGTGTTTATGCCGTATCTTATAATTTATTATGAGGTATCTTTGGGGCTTACAGGCTATGTGCTTATAATGGCACCTGCTATTATTCTTGCCGCCGCTGCCACAGTATTTTGGGGCAAGGTTTACGATAAACGCGGCTTTAATTTTGCAGGCATTATCGCGGTTTTAGGTTTAATTGCAGGCTACTTTGTTTTGTACCTATTCCGCAGTACACCGCTTGTATTTATAGGCTCGCTACTAATGATGTGCGGTTACCTTTCGGGTATGGCGGTGTTCGGTGCACAGATACGCGATTATACCCCCAAAGGCAAATCGGGTATGTTGCAAGGCGTTCGCATCTTTTCGCAGGTACTCTTGCCAGGTGTAATAGGCCCAACTATTAGCAAAATGGTTTTGAAGAATGCCGAAGTTATTACTAATAACGATGGTACAACCTCCTTTGTGCCGAATGCAAACATATTTTTGTGGGCGCTTATTGTAGCGGTTTTGGTTATACCATTTTTTATGGTTATTAAGAAAATCAAAAAACCGCGCACGCGCCATCTTAAAACCCCGTTTGCAGATGATATAACCGACATCCCGCACAGTGAATATCCACGTCCACAGTTTAAAAGAGATAGTTATCTCTCCCTTAACGGCAAGTGGCAGTTCTCCGTAAAATCCAAAAAAGGTACGAAAGACTTAGGCGAGATTTTAGTGCCGTTTCCACCCGAAAGCACGCTTTCCGGTGTTATGCGAGAAACAAAAAAAGGCGATACCCTTATATACACCCGAAGATTTAGGTTAGAAGATGGTTTTTTAAAGGATAAACTTATTCTAAATATTGGTGCATGCGACCAAATATGCCAAGTGTTTATAAATGGTGAACTGGTTAGCGAGAACGTTGGTGGTTATCTGCCATTTAGTTTTGATATAACTCCTTATTTAAAAGATAACGAAAATGAAATTAGGATTGAGGTACGCGACCCACTAGATATTAACCTGCCATACGGCAAGCAGTCTAAAAAACGCGGTGGGATGTGGTACACAGCCACTAGCGGTATCTGGGGAAGCGTGTGGTTGGAAAGCACCCCAAAAAATGCAATAGAGAACATAAAAATAACACCCACACTTTCTTCGGTAAAATTTGAGGTAATGGGTGGCGAAAACGAAAAAACTATTATAATAGAGGGCAAAGAATATAAATTTAGCGATAACGAAATAGAGATTGAGATTGAAAACCCAAGGCTCTGGACCCCCGAAACACCAAACCTTTATAACTTTACTCTTACAAGCGGTGCGGATAAAATTGAGTCCTATTTTGCACTTCGCATAATAGGTACAAAAGAGGTGGGCGATAAAACTCTGCTTACACTAAATGGCGAGCCGTATTTCTTTAACGGTCTTTTAGACCAAGGTTATTTTAGCGATGGCATATATCTACCCGCAACCTGCGAGGGCTTTAAAAACGACATACTAAAAATGAAAGAGTGCGGTTTTAATATGCTTCGCAAACATATTAAGCTAGAGCCCGACCTTTTCTATTATTACTGCGATACTCTGGGTATGGCGGTTTTCCAAGATTTTATAAACAACGGCAAGTATAGTTTTTTAATTGACACCGCGTTACCAACCGTATTTTTAAAAAGCGGTTTCGAACACACCGCTAACCAAAAGAGAAGCCGCGAGTTTATAAAAACCGGCGAGGGAATTGTAAATGCTTTGTATAATCATCCGTCGGTGGTTTACTACACCATATTTAACGAGGGATGGGGGCAGTTTAAAGCAGACGATTGCTATACACACTTTAAAGCTCTAGACCCCACCAGAATTTACGATGCAACGTCGGGTTGGTTTAAAAAACATTTAAGCGATGTTGAAAGCGAGCACGTCTACTTTAAAAAACTTAAATTAAAATCTAAAAAAGGCAGACCTTTGGTGCTTTCAGAATTTGGCGGGTATTCCTATAAAATTGACGAGCATTCTTTTAACCTTGATAATACCTATGGGTATAGATTCTTTAAAGACGGTGCAAAATTCCAATCCGCTATAAAGGATTTGTATATATGCGAGGTGCTACCTGCAATAAGGGATGAAGGGCTTTCAGGGGCGGTTTTAACTCAAGTTAGCGACGTAGAGGACGAAACAAACGGACTTTTAACCTACGACCGCGCTGTGTTAAAGGTAGACCCAAAAGAGATGCAAGAGGTAAACGCCGCTTTGCAGACAGAATTTAACAAATACAAATAGAAAAACGCGGTAGATTTTCGTCTACCGCGTTATGTTTTACTCAAATAGTTCTATTACCTTTTTGTTTTTCTTAATTGCTAGTTCTTTGTATTGTTGGGCACCGCCAAAGGAGTATTTAACATATGTAACAACTATATCTGAATTATTTATCAACCAATCGTTACGCCTACATATAGCAAATCTTGCAGGACCGTTGCCAACACTTTCGGGGTAAAGGGTTTTATTTTGCAGTTCATCAGCAGGATTTTCTTTTGGGAAATATGCTAGCACAACACCATAGTTTATATGGGGATACTCCTTTTGCAATTTTATCAGCTCAGAAGTTACCATTCTATCAAAATTACCGTTGTTACCAACATAAAAATTATCAGCATCCTGTTCGGTAATCAGTTGGATAATAGTCTTTCTTAACTTTGGTTTTATATCAACGCTTGCATCTCTGTTGCCAAAAAATGTTACCGTCATAACTCCCAACTCCTATTTTTTCGCCTTGCACTTGTATAAGTGCATAATTATCATACTACTAAAATATAATAAAGTCAAACTATTTTGCTCTTAAATAAGAACAAACAGGTGGTTTGATAATGAATTACGATATAGAAAAACAAATAGGATTAAACATTAGAAATTTGCGAATAAAAGCAGGGCTTACTCAGGAAATGCTTTCTGCACAGTTGCAAACCGAGGGGTGCGACATTACTCGTAGTGCGCTTGCTAAAATAGAGGTAGGGCAACGCCACATTTACCCTGACGAGCTTATAGTGTTCAAAAAACTATTGAACACTAGTTATGAAAATATTTTAAAAATTGATTAAATAGAAAAACGCGGTAGATTTTCGTCTACCGCGTTTTGTTTTATTTATCTTCTTTCTTAGCCGAGAACACTTTGTTTATAAGCATTGTAGCGAGGATTATTACGCCGATTATAACGAATATAACAAGCATTCCTTTGCCCATATAGGAAAGCATTTCTATAAATCTTTGTGGCTCGAAAACAATTTCGGGTGTTTTGCTTGGTACTTCGGTTACCTTTGAGGCAGAAAGAATATTAAAAATCACGTTAAATAATTTCATCATTTTTACCTCCAATTAACCAAAGAAACTTAAGATTATACCACCTGCAATAACAGAGGCAATCTGACCTGATACGTTAACACCGATTGAGTGCATAAGAAGAAAGTTTTGAGGGTCTTCTTTAAGCGCCATTTTATGAACAATTCTGCCAGACATTGGGAAAGCAGAAATACCTGCCGCGCCAATCATTGGGTTGATTTTTGTTTTGGCAAAAACGTTGATAAGTTTTGCAAATAAAACGCCGCCTGCAGTATCAACAATAAATGCAATAAAGCCAAGGCCGAGGATTAAAAGTGTGTCAACCTTAAAGAATTTTTCGGCGGTCATATTAAATGCAACCGAGATACCAAGGAATATAGTAATCAAGTTTGCAAGAACCTTTTGTGCAGTTTCAGAAAGCGACTCTAGAACGCCACATTCTCTAATAAGGTTACCGAACATTAAGAAACCTATAAGCGCTGTTGCTTGTGGAACAACCGCAGAAACAACGATGGTAATGATTATAGGGAACATAATGCGGGTGAGTTTTGAAACCGACTTTTGCTCGTAAGGCATACGAATTAAGCGCTCTTTTTTAGTGGTTAGAAGTTTGATAACAGGGGGCTGAATAATTGGCACCAATGCCATATATGAGTAAGCCGCAACCGTAATAGCGCCAACGTAAGACGAGCCAAGGGTATTAGCAACCGCGATAGAAGTAGGACCATCTGCTGCACCGATTATAGCGATAGAGGCCGCATCGGTTTCGGGGAAGAACATGCGTGCCATACAGAGAGTAAAGAAAATACCAAGCTGTGCGGCGGCACCAAAAAGCATAAGTTTAGGGTTGGTTAAAAGCGGACCAAAATCTATCATAGCACCAATGCCTATGAATAGTAATAGTGGAAAGAGTTCGTTGGCAATACCGGCATTGTAAAGTTCTTCAATAGGGCCGGCAAGCGCATCGGAAAAAGGAATATTTACAAGGATTGTGCCGAAACCCATAGGGAGTAGCAAGGTGGGTTCCATTTCTTTTTTAATTGCCAAGTAGATTAGCAAACAGCCAACAAGAATCATAACAACCTGTTGCCAAGAGAATGCTAAAAGGTTTTGATATAAAATTTCCATATACTTTATTTTACCTCCAAAAAATTGCTAAAAACATTCTAACATATACAATATAAAAAAGCAATATAAATTATTCGTTTTCATCGCGTAATAAATAATGTATAAGTCTTTCAGGACCATCAAAAAAAGCTTTAGAAGTTTTATAGTGCTCAGTATCTTTATAGTCAACCTCATTGATACCTTTTTCCGAAAGTTGTAGCACCTTAGCGTCAGGGAATGCCATTAAAAAAGGCGAATGAGTGGCGATTATAAACTGAGAATTGTTTTGTACCAGTCTGTGCATTTCTGTAATTAAAGCAAGCAGCCTCATTGGCGAAAGCGCCGCCTCCGGCTCATCTAAAATATAAAGTCCGTTGCCTGAAAAACGGTTCTTTACAAGGCTTAAAAAACTTTCTCCGTGGGATTGGTTGTGCAGTGAAAGTCCGCCGTATGATGAAATGATGGATGGTGTGGGGGCAATGATTTTATCGAGTTCGTCAATGTTAGAAGCAACGTTGAAAAAACTTTCTGCACGCAAGAAAAATCCGTCTTTAGCAGTGTTTCTGCGAGATATTATCAGGTGCTTATAAAGGTCTGAATGTGCTTTGGCGGTAGAAAAACTGAAATTTCTAGATCCGCCTTCAGCATTAAAGCCGCAAGCAATAGCAATTGCTTCCACAAGGGTAGACTTGCCTGTGCCGTTTTCACCAACTAGCACGGTTACCTTGTTGTTAAAGTTAAGTTTATTCCCATCTATAAGGTATTTAACTGACGGAATACTATGCAGATATGAGTCTTTGTCGATAGGCTTATCAATAAAAATCGAATCTATATATTGACGTTCCATATATTCACCTTAAAAATTCTCGCTATATGCTTCGGGTAAATCCTCAAAATCGGTTCGGCGGCAGTTAAGCAACCATTCAATTACATTGGTGTTGTAATATGCGTGATATATGCCGTCATTGTGGCCAAAACCGTCTAATATAGTGAGTTTTGCATTACCGCCAAAGTTATTAACCCATTGGCACATCATTTTAGAATAAACACAGTTTACCGGTTCGTCGTCGCTGCCGTGTATGGCGTAAACAGGGGTGTTTTTAAGATTCATTGTGCGCCAAGCCATACCACCGCCCGCAATAGGCGCGATACCCGAAAAGAAATTTTTGTAGGTAAGACCCATCATCCAGGTTCCAAAACCACCCATACTAGAGCCGGTTAAGCAAATTCTATCGGGCTTAATAGCGTACTCTTTTGCAACGGTATCAATGATTTTTTTAAGGTCTACTACAACGTTATCCCAAACAAACTCCTCGGGGCATTGCGGAATTAAAACAACCGCGGGAATTTCTCTGCCCTCACCAATCAGTCTGCCAACGCCATGGCGATAGATGTGGTCATAATTTAGACCGCGTTCGCCCGCACCGTGCAAATAAATAAGTAAAGGCAAATCGGTATAATCATCGGGGAAGAATACACCATAGTTCATAATGCCATTTTCTTCCTTGCTTGAAAGGTTAAAATTCATTTTAATATCCATTTTTGTTCCTTGTCCTGTTATTTTTTTAGGTTTATTTTTAAAATATATATCTTTAAAAACGATTAGTTCTGCAACAAGGCAAACAGGTAGCGCGGCAAAAAAGTCTATTACCGAATGTTGCTTTATAAATACTGTTGAAAGGCAAACGCTTATGCAAAAGAGAGTTATAAGCCATTTAGTTAATTTAGAGGCACTTTTCTCTCTTAACCAAACCGATGCTATACCAATAGAGTATGCACAGTGTAAAGACGGGCAAACACCTGTGTTTGTATCAATGGTGTATAAATAACCCACTATATCGGTAAAAAAGTTGCTGTTTTGAAAAACTTCAGGTCTTAAATTTTGGCAGGTGGGATATATAATATAGCACGCTATACCTATGGCTTGGGTTATCATTATATAAATTTGCAAGCGTTTAAAATTAGTAACGTTATAAAACATAAAGTACAAAAGCGAGCCTGCAATAAGCACATACCACAAAACGTAAGGCAGAACGAAAATTTCGCAAAAGGGGATAATGTCATCAAGCGCACAGTGCATAGGGTGGCAAGCGTCTCCCGGCACTAAGTTTTCGGTAAGGAAGAAAAGCACAAAGTAAACCACCCACCCTAAAAGAAGTAAAAGGTGGGAATATTGCGGTTCAAATATTTTTGAAAGTTTAAAACCTTTGTAACTAACTGTTGGCTTTTGCATATTAGTTCTCCTACTTAAATTCTTGTTATAGCATTTTTTCCAAAGTTTCGATAAGTTCTGGCATAATGCACTCGTCTGCGGTGCGGTTCAGCTTTGTGGTTGCAAAGGGTTTGATAACCTCTTTGGCATTTTTTGGCACAAAAGAAATATCGCCGGCTTTTATCATACTTAAATCATTCTCGTTATCGCCAACCGTAACCAAGGTTTTGGCGCCGACTAATTCTTTTAATTTTTTTGCCGAACTGCCCTTATCAATCCCTAAAGGACTGCATTCAAAACTGTAGGTAAACCCTGTGTAGCAGTTGCATTTTTCTTTAAGATTTGTTTCTTCTGCGTAGGCTTTTAGTTCTTTTATGGTTTCCTCGTCGGTCCAAAAAGCAACCATATAAGCATCAAGCGGAGCATCGGCAAAATTATCAAACTTTATAATCGGCTCGGGTATAAGTTTTTGGTGTATGTCGGTAAGTTCGTTATAGTTGAATGAGTAAATGCTACCCGGCACGCAAAATTCTATATCGCTTTTAGGGAATTTTTCGCAAATTTTCAAAAACTCGGAGAATATCTCGGGTTGGAACTTGGCTTTATAAATAATTTTTTCCGCAGTGCCGATAATTCCGCCGTTGCAACCCAAGCAGTAAGTGTTGCATATATCTTTGCCTATTGTGCAAACGTCGCCGTGCATTCTGCCCGAGGCAAGAGTAAACAAACCGCCCTCGGCGGTAAAATATTTTATAGCATCTATGTTCTCTTTGTGTAGCGTAAAATCGCTACCGTACAAAGTGCCATCTATGTCCGATGTGATTAGTACTCCACTAAATTTGCCCATTAAAATTACCTCGCTTTAAATAACTGCTTCAATTATACTATTCTATTAAAATAAAGTCAACAAAAGCCGATAGGGAATCTATCGGCTTTTTGCTTAAATATAGTAGGTGTTAGCACCTTTTTGGGTAACGTAACTTTCGCCTTTTATAATTACCTCTGTGGGTGTTTCGGTGTATATAGTAAGGGTATTTTCTTTCAAATTCACCGCAATTTTGACACTTTCTAGTTTTACACTGCCCGAAAACTCGCGAAGTCCCGAGTTAAGACAAGGCATAATAACCGCCTTGCCACCCGAAAGTTTAATACCCATAAGTCCTGTATAAAGTGTATGTAGGCAGCCTGCAAAGGCAGGGTGGTTGTGGCTTGCCTCGTTTACATATAGGTATTCGTAAAGGGTGGTAGCGTTGTTTTGGCGCATAGCGTTAAAACCAATTTCGGTATCGTCAGAGCCAATTAGTTTTATAGCAAGGTCGCCTCTGCCAACATCGAAGAGCGTGGTGCATAGTATTTCGGTGCCGATAAATCCTGTGTCAAAGGTATTGCGTTCTTCATAGTGTTTTATTAGCGATTCTTCTAGACCCTCGCCTAAAAGTTCTGCCCATAAAGCGAAAGCGTCGGCACCCTGAAGACCATCTAGATAACTACCATTTTTATAATAGTTATCATATAGTGCTTTTTTGTGTGTTTCGGCGGTCAATCTTAACATTTTGCCATCAGTAAGACCAAGTAGGTCGGCAATATCTGCCATAATCAGTATAGATTTTACCATGCAGCAGGTATTAACAAAGTGTTGGTCAATCTCGGTCTTTGGTGGTGCTAGCCACTCGCCTAAACACCAACCGCCTTCTTCTTCGCGTACAAGCAACCCGTTTTCGCAGTGGGCTTGCATATATTTTAGCCATTCTAGCATTTTAGGGTAGGCGATTTTAAGCATTTCGCTGTCGCCGTAAACGTTATAGTAGTTGTATGGCACAAAAACTATGGCCGAGCCCCAACCGCCAGGGCCACCGCCACCGCCCATAAAGGGTGCTGTGTGCTGGACATGGCCTGAAACTTTACATTGGCACTCGAAAATATCATCTATCCACTTTTTGTAAGCGCCTTTTGAATCAAAGGTAAGCATACCGACGGTACTTACAATCTGTCCGTCGCCCGTGTAACCAAGGCGCTCGCGGTGTGGGCAGTCAGAAGGTACGCAACCGTGCATATTGCCGAGGTAACCGCGAATAAAAGCGTCATAGGTCCAGTTTATAATCTCATTATCACAGGTAAAGGATGCCGTTTGAGGCAGGTCGGTGTGTATAACCTCTGCACGAAGGTCCTCAATTTCAATTTCGCCCTCGATTTTAAAATATCTGAACCCGTGAAATACAAATTCGGGGTAGAGTTCTACAATTTCACCGTTAAGTATATAGGTATCCGCTTGGATTTGGTTTTTGCCATTACTGCCAATCGAACCAAACCCTGCAGTGGTAAAGTCGAGTTCATCATTTTTAAGTTCTTCGGCGTGGTAGACCTTAATGGTATCGCCGCTTTTGCCTTTGCCTTTAATATAAACCCTACCGCTTATGTTTTCCAAAAGGTCATATATACCGCTACCAATATGTTTTGGCTTTATAGTGCGAACAACTCGGTCTAGGGGGCAGTCTTGTAACGCAAGTTCACCCAAAAGCGTGCTATCGAAAAGCATAGTTTCGGCTTTCGGTAAATCTTTTAAAAACATACGTGTGTCAACAGTTTCGCCTGTGAAGAGGTTGCTTTCTAAAATAGGGTAAATGAATGCAAGTTCGCTACCATCACTTGAGACTGTACGAAGACCCAAATCGTCCGTAATATTTATATCAAACGCGGTACAAACTAAATCGCTATAAGAGGTGCAGCCCTCCGCAATGCGATATGGTTGCCTGAACCAACCATTACCAACGATTACTTTTATCTCGTTTTCGCCTTCGTGGGTGTATTTTGTAATATCGTAATTAAGGTAGAAAATTTTGTGTGTGAATATGTCAAAAATAGGGTACTTAAAAATAGAGGTATCCCTTTTCATATAGTCGGTCTGCGCGGGAACAAAGGGCGTGCTTACCCTTTTGCCGTTAATTAGCAGAACGAAATAACCAAGGCCCGAAATATCAATGTTAACGCTTTTAGCGCTCTGCAGGTTAAACTTTTTTACAAACAAAGGTGTTTGCACCTTTTGTTCGGTGCATATCCATTTTCCTTGCATAATACCTACCCCCGATGAACATCTTAAAAAAATAGTAGCATATAAAATTTTTAAAATCAAGTTAAATGAGATAAAGGGTTAAAAATTTATATTATTCCAATAATTTTATTATAAAATTACTATTGACTTTAGCGTATTAAAGTGTTAATATGTTAATAAGTAAAAGCGAAAGGGAGTATAATATGAATTTCCATTCAGATGCTTTGGATAAATTTTTTAAGGCGGTTGTAAAACTCGAAAGTGTTGACGAATGTTATCGCTTTTTTGAAGATATTTGTACGATAAAAGAGCTGAAGGATATTTCGCAACGTTTAGAGGTTGCATTTTTACTTGATGAGGGTAAAAACTATCAAGAAATATCAAAATCAACCGGAGTAAGCACCGCAACAATAAGCCGTGTAAATAAATGTTTGGTTTACGGTAGCGGCGGTTACAAAGCGGTAATTGATAAGCACGAATAAATAAAGCAAAAACACCCGAAATTTCGGGTGTTTTATTTTTTTATTATTAAATATTCGTTTGGGTTTAAAGTGTAGTTGCCATAAAAATCTAAGTCGTTATTAAGAATTTTTCCGCCATTCATATAAGAATCTTGCAGTGTATATTCACTATTGCCACAGTTGGTAGCAACAAGTAAGGTTTCGCCCTTTGCTTTTCTCATAAAAGCGAAAAATCCGTTCTCTGCTATAAGTGGCACGAAATCTCCATCTTTTAGCGCCTTTGAATTTTTCCTTATACCACCTAAAAATTTGTAATGTTCTATAAGTTCGCGATTTTCGTTGCCCCAAGGGTAGCAACCTCTGCAAAACGGGTCGCCAAAGCCTTGCATTTCCGCCTCGTCGCCATAGTATAGCGACGGCACACCCGGTAAGCTATACTGCAAAAGCGAGGTAATTTTAAGCCTCTTTAAAGCGAGGCCTTTTTGGTAATCGTTAAGAAGGCCCTTAGACTGTTCTTCTCGGGTTTCGGGGATTGTACCGTCAATACCAAGCATGGTTAAAATTCGCGCGGTGTCGTGGGTGCCAACGTGATTCATTAGCGAGTCAAGACAGGTTTTTGGATAGTTTTCTGCAAGGGTTAAAACTGTATCTTGCAGCCCCTCGGCATTACCGTATTTTGCAAAATCAATTATGGCGGAAGCCAAAGGATAGTTCATAACCGAATCTAACTGTCTGCCCTCGAAATATCTGCGACGGCTACCGTAACTGGATTTATTAGAGGCATCTTCCCACACTTCGCCCAAAATAAAAGCGTCGGGTTTTTCTGCCTTTATAGCGGTGCGAAGTCTATCTAAAAACAGGTCGGGCAACTCGTCAGCAACGTCTAGTCGCCATCCGTCTGCGCCGAGTCGTAACCAATAGCGTAAAATTCCGTTTTCGCCACAAATGTAGTCTAAAAATCCTTCGTCGTCTTCGTTTACCTCGGGTAAGGTTTTAACACCCCACCAACTGTGATAATCATAAGGCCAATTATTAAACTTAAACCAACTAAAATAGGGCGATGATTGGCTTTCCAAAGCGCTTTTAAAATACTTGCTGTCGTGGCCCGTGTGCGAGAACACACCGTCTAAAATTATTTTAATTCCTCTTTTGTGCGCGCTTTTGCATAGGCTTACAAAATCCTCTTCGGTGCCTAAAAGGGTGTCGATTTTTTCGTAGTCGGCGGTGTTGTATCGGTGGTTAGACGAAGCAAGAAAAATTGGATTTAAATAAATGCAAGTAACCCCTAAGCTTTCTATGTAGTCTAGCTTTTGCTCAATGCCTTTTAGGTCGCCGCCAAAAAAGTCGTTGCAAAGGGTGTAGATGCTTTCGTCCTGCTTCCATTGGGGAGTAGCCCCCCAATCATCGCGTAGCCAACGCCCTTCGGTTTCTTGTTTTTTAGTGCCGCTAAAGTAAAATCTATCGGGGAAGATTTGATAGATTACGCCCCCCTTAATCCAATCGGGTGTACTAAAATCTTTGCGGTATACACTCTTTTGCCATTCTGTGCCGTATTCACCAAAACCTTTAGAGCCGTCGGTCTTTTTGATAAAGCGTTGTCCTGATTCTGTTTCATAGCAAAAGTGATACCAATAAAGGCCGCTAGGCAACGAAATATCAATTTTGTAGTAAAGGCAGTCGCCATTTTTAAACTCGAACTCCATTTCGTGCCAAACGGTTTGCTCGCCGTCCTTGGTAAGCAATAAAAAGGCGTGCCACACACCACAGTTTTCGGGCAATCTCAGTCTTAACCTAGTATATTCCCATTGGGGCACTGCGCCGAAACTAGAACATAAAAGTTTATCGCGCGAATCATAGTAACAGAACAATGTGTAACACTCCTTTCTAGTATGATTTTATAACACGGCGGAGATTTTCCGCCGTGTTTTTTGTTTTTATAATATTGATTTAGCCTTCCAAATACCCTTAATATAATCGTCGATAGAACGGTCGGCGGCAAATATGCCTGCCTTTGCAATATTTGTAAGCGCCATTTTGTTCCAAACTTCGCGATTTTCAAACAATTCGGCGGCACGTTTTTTAGCCGAGGTGTAATCTGCAAAGTCGGCAAGAGCCATGTAGTAATCGTTACCGCGCAAAATATTTGCAATAATATCGCCGTTAGATAACTTTGTGGCAATAAAGTCGATAGCATCCTTTAGTTCTTTATTATTGTTGTAATATTCGTAAGGTCTGTAACCCGAGTGGCGAAGTCTTGTAACCTCGTCGGTACGCATACCAAAAATAATGATATTATCGTCGCCAACGGCCTCGTGAATTTCAACGTTAGCGCCGTCTTCGGTACCTAGTGTTATAGCGCCGTTAAGCATTAACTTCATATTACCGGTGCCGCTAGCCTCAGTGCCTGCGAGTGAAATTTGCTCGCTTATATCTGCGGCAGGTATCATAAGTTCGGCCAAGGTTACACGGTAGTCTTCCATAAACAGAATTTTAATTTTATCGCGAACGGCAGGGTCGTTTTCTAAAATCTTTTGCATGCTGGAAATAGCGGCAATAATCTGTTTTGCTAAGAGATAACCCGGCGCCGCTTTCGCACCGAAAATATAGGTTTTAGGACGCCACTCGGCATTAGGATTTTGTTTAAGGAATAAATATTCGCTAACAATGTTAAGAAGATTTAGGTGTTGACGTTTATATTCGTGCAAGCGTTTAACCTGCATATCGATTACAGAATCGGGGTTAATGGCCACACCGTATTGCTCGCGTGTGTAGGCAGAAAGTCTGTCTTTATTAGCGCGCTTAATTTCTTCTATCTTCTTTAAAACCTCGGCATTATCTTTGAATTCTAGTAGTTTTTCAAGTTCCCAAGGCTTATACTTAAAACCATCGCCAATTAGTTCGGTAATGTATTTTGAAAGTAGCGGATTTGCTTGACATAGCCAACGTCTGTGAGCAATGCCGTTAGTAACGTTTTTAAATTTGTCGTTGTCTAGTCTATAATAGTCGTTAAACAAATCGTCTTTTAGTATTTCACTGTGCAAGCGCGAAACACCATTAACGCTGTGGCAGGTGCAAGCGCAAAGATTAGCCATACGAACAACGCCATTTTCGATAACTGCGGTGCGTGAAACATAATCGGCATCGTAGGTCTTTTCCCAAACCTCTGCCCTAAAACGATTGTCTATTTCGGTAACAATCTGATAAATTCGTGGTAGTCTTGCGCGGAACAGGTCTATCTGCCAACATTCAAGCGCCTCTTTCATAACTGTATGGTTGGTGTAGGCGGTGGTACGTTTTACAATATCCCAAGCGTTATCCCAGGTGTAGCCGCACTCGTCAAGTAAAAAGCGCATAAGTTCAGGAATTACTAGCGCGGGGTGGGTATCGTTAATGTGAATAGCCGCCTTTTCGGGTAGGTTGTCAAGTGTTCCGTACTGTTTTAAGTGGCGGTTTAATATATCCTGAATAGAAGCAGAAACAAGGAAATACTGTTGGCGAAGCCTTAAAGATTTGCCTTCCATGTGGTTATCTTCGGGATAAAGAACCTTGCTTATAACCTCGCTCATAGCCTGTTGTTCCAAAGCCCTTACATAGTCGCCTTGGTTAAAAGCAACCATATCGATTTGAGGGGTTTCGGCGCTCCAAAGACGCAGAACGTTAACTGCCTTGCCGTCTTTGCCTGCAACCATAAGGTCGTAAGGCATAGCAACAACGGTATTATAATTTTTGTGGTTTACAGAGTGGTACCCCTCGTGCCAAGCCTCTTCAATTTCACCATCAAAATGAACTTCAACCGCGTGGCCCGAGCGTTGTTCTAACCAAACACTGCCACCGGGAAGCCAGAAATCAGGCATTTCGGTCTGCCAACCATCAACTAACTTTTGGCGGAAGATACCAAATTCGTATTTAATGCAGTAGCCCATAGCGGGGTAACCGCCATTTGTAAGTCCGTCTAAAAAGCAGGCGGCAAGTCGGCCAAGTCCGCCGTTGCCAAGACCTGCATCGGGTTCAAGTTCGTAAAGTTTATCTATTTTAACGCCAAATTTTTTTAGCGCAGATGTCATTTGTTTTTCAAGACCTAGGTTATAAAGGGTGTTTTTAAAAGAACGACCCATTAAAAACTCCATACTTAAATAGTAGACCATCTTAGCCTCTTGCTTAGAGGTTTTTTTGCGGAATTCATCACGATTTTCGCGCATAATGTCCATAATGGTAAGGGCGGCGGCTTTGTAGAAAAATTCGTTAGAAGCCGCATCGGGTGTAACGCCAAAATTGTGTGAAAGTTTTAGTAAAATTCTCTCTTGTAAATCGTTTGCTGTATATTTTTGCATTAGGTTGCCTCCTAGAAAAATAAAAATGCCGAGTATTTTACACGGCATTTAGTACGGATTATTCTGTTTCTTCTTGCCCGTCGGTTACGCATTCCGGCTCTGCTACCGGTTCTTCATCGCCGCAATCGCACTCGATATAATACTTTTTGGTTTTCTTTTTACTTAATAACTTTGTAATTGCCAAAGTAACACCTGCGGCAATAGCGGCAACTGCGGCAATCAAAGCTATAATTTTAAAAGTAGATTTAACTTTACTCGGTTCGCTCATAAAAGCACCAACCTTTCTTTTAAACATTATACCTCTAAAACACCCAAAAGTCAACTATATATTGTTGTAAATAATTACAAAAATAACTAAATATTGTTACATAAAGGGTGCAAAAAGGTGTAATATAAACTGTTTTGTTTTAACGAAGAAACCGCGATTGTTCCAATCCTTTAAAAGTATCTCTTCGCTGGCGGTAAGATTTTCTAAAATGCTTGCTTTTATATCGGTAACTGTGTTGCAGTTAGAAATCCACGCGCCGCACTCAAAATGGAAGAAGAAACTGCGGTAATCCATATTGACTGTACCTACCGTGGCAAACCTATCGTCAACCGCAAAAAGTTTAGAGTGAACGAAACCGGGGGTGTATTCGTATATTTTAACTCCCGATAGTAAGAGGTCTTTATAGTGGTACTGTGTTACGGGATGAACGTACCATTTATCCCACTTTTTAGGGGTTAGTATGCGAACGTCTACGCCCGAAAGTGCGGCTCTGCGCAAAGCATCCATCATATTGTTATTTATAACGAGGTAGGGAGTGGTAATATACACGTATTTTCTAGCAGAGTTAATCATTTGCAGATAAATTCCTTCGCAGGCCCCATGGTCGTCAAAAGGCCCGTCAAAATAGGGCTGAACAAATCCCTCTCCTTCTACGCTGTGCTCACTTTGGAGGTATATTTTAGGGGAAAGTGGCTTTCGACTTGTAAAACTCCACATAGTAACAAAGGCGTTCACAAAACTTTTAACCGCATCGCCCTCTATTCTAACGCCGCAGTCTAACCAGTGGCCAAAACGCTCTAAACGATTTATATATTCGTCGGCAATATTAAAACCGCCTGTGTAAGCAACCTTTCCGTCAATAACTATGATTTTTCGGTGGTTGCGGTTGTTAAGGAATATATTTGAACGAAAGCGTATCTGGTTAAACACCAAAACGTCGAACCCCTCGCGTTTAAGGTCTTTTACAAAATTTTTGTATTGGCGGTTAGCAGAGCCAAAATCGTCGAAAATAATCTTAATTTCAACGCCGTTTTGCAAGCGCTCTAAAAGAATTTTATGAATTTCGTCCCACATATATCCGTCGGCAATAATAAAAAATTCTATAAATATATATTTTTTTGCCCTTTTTAAGTCTTGAAGAATAGCAGTAAATACATCTTCTCCTAGTGGGTAGAATTTGGTTTTGGTGTTGTCGTAAACGGGGTAGCCCGATTCTCTATAAAGATATTTTGCCTGTTTTACGCCCAAAAGTCCGCTCTTTTCAAGCCTTTTTGTAACGTTTTCGTCTTGGCGTATAAGTTCTTGGTTGCCAGACTCAATTTCTAAATATTTACGCTTGATTTGCGGAAAAACTCGGTTACCGCCAAACACCAAAAAGAAGAGCCAACCTGCATAGGGTATACCTAAAATAAAAATTATCCAAGCAATTTTGTAACTTTGCTCGTTTTTTTCGTTAACAAGGTAAACTACACAACATATACTTAAAAACTCAAACAAAGCAAAGGTAAAATAATGGTCTTTAGTGATGTAGGCGCTAAAAAGCGCAATAAATGCAATCTCTATAAGTAGAAGTAAACCTGTAACTATTATGCGCTTGGGTAAGCGATAACCGCGGCGAGATTTTCTTTTTTTCATATCAACACCCCTTTTTAAGATGGTAACAGACATATTTTAATAAACTGTAAATTTGTGGTTAATATTTTAACATAAAACTATAAATATTCGAACCTGATATTGACACAAAAAGCATAACGCTGTATAATAATTAACATGTTAATTATCTTGCAAAAAGGGGCTAGAAAACTTGGATAAAAAAGAACTTGGGCGCAAGGTTGTAGGTAGTTTTATCGGCGTTAATCGCTTGCATAAAAGGGCGGTAGATAACTCTATAAAATCTTTAGGGCTACACAGAAGTCAACATATTTTGCTAATGCACCTTAATAGGTGTGGCGAATCATTTTCGCAAAAGGAATTGGCAGAGCATTTGCAGATAAGCCCAACGGCGATTGCGGTAAAAATCAAAAAACTAGAAAGTGATGGTTTTATCGAAAGGCATAAGCAGTCGGGCGACGGTAGGTTTAATAAGGTTAGCATTACCGATAAGGGAATGGATATTGTAAAAAGAACAGAGTGTATCTTTGGCGGTATAGATTCCAAAATGATTGAAGGTATTTCAGAAGAAGAAATAGATAACTTTATTAGTGTAACCGAAAAGTTGCGTAAAAATTTGCAAAAACAGTTAAAGGAGGACGAGGCGTAATATGAAATGGTCTAAATATATAAAACCCTATTTAGCGTACTATATTTTAGGGCCGCTTTGTATGATAGTTGAGGTAATTGGCGAAGTGCTAATGCCAAAGTTCTTGTCCTTGATTATAGATTACGGTTTAGGCTCTAAAAGTATGGAGGAAGCGCCAAAAATAATCAGATGCCTATATAGTGTAGCAGGCGGTACGTCGCCTTACATTATCGCGATAACCGTTGCCATGATTTTAACCGCGATATTTATGATGCTTGGCGGTGTTGGTGGCGCGTATTTCGGCGCTCGTGCATCGGTTAACTTTGCGGCAGATTTAAGGCAAGATATTTATAGCAAAGTGCAAGGTTTTTCCTTTGCTAATATAGATAAATTTTCAACCGGTTCTTTGGTAACCCGCCTTACTAACGACGTTACCCAAATGCAAAATTTTGTAAATATGCTTTTGCGTATGTGCTTGCGCTCGCCCGGTATGCTTATCGGCGCGCTTATAATGTCAATAACCCTTAATCCATCCTTGACGGTTGTTTTGGCGGTTACCATTCCGCTACTTTTGATATCGCTTTTAGGAATTATAACCAAGGGCTTTTCGCGTTTTCAGAGGGTGCAAACCAAAATTGACGGACTTAACTCTACCGTGCAAGAAAGCATTGTTAATATGCGTGTGGTAAAATCCTTTGTGCGCGAAGAGGGCGAAATAGAAAAGTTCGGCAGCGCAAATAAAGATTTAAAAGAGTCAAGCCTAAAAGCATCGGGAACAATGATACTTTTGAACCCCGTTATGACCTTTTTTATGAACGTTACCACCATAACAATAGTATGGTTTGGCGGTAATATGGTAATTAAAAGCGCTATGTCGGTTGGAGAACTTACTGCATTTATTACTTATGTTACCCAAATACTTAACTCTTTAATGATGGTTTCAATGATGTTTATGATGTTCTCGCGCGCTATGGCAAGTTCTAAAAGAATCCGAGAGGTTATGGAGGAGAAGATTGATATAACCGACGGGGAACTTTCCGACTCAGGAAAAGAGAGAGTAATAGTAAAAGGCGAGATAGAATTTAAAAATGTTACCTTCCGCTATTATAAAAATAGCGAAGAGGCGGTATTAAAAGATATAAACCTTAAAATTCCCGCAGGTAAAACGGTGGGTATAATAGGCTCTACCGGTTGCGGTAAAACCACTCTGGTTTCGCTTGTCCCAAGGCTTTATGATACTGATAGCGGTAGCGTGCTTATTGACGGGGTAGACGTAAAAGGATACTCTTTATATAACTTGCGCGAGGGTATTGGTATGGTGCTGCAAAAGAATCTGCTTTTTACCGGTAGTGTAGAGGATAATCTTCGCTGGGGTAATGCAGATGCAACCGATGAGGAGTTGGTTACTGCCGCAAAATATGCACAGGCAGACGGTTTTGTAAACGAGATGGCAGAGGGTTATAAAACCACTTTAGAGCGCGGCGGCGCTAACGTTTCAGGTGGGCAAAAACAAAGACTTTGTATAGCAAGGGCTTTACTTAAAAAACCAAAAATTCTTATTTTAGACGATTCTACAAGCGCGGTTGACACCGCAACCGAGGCAGAAATCAGGCGCGCTTTCAAAAACGAGCTTTCGGGTTCTACCAAAATTATAATTGCACAACGCATTTCGTCGGTGCAGGCGGCGGATATGATTGTAGTTATGGATAATGGCGCCATAACCGGCGCAGGTAGCCACGAGGAACTTTTAAAATCAAATATCGAGTACCAGGAAATCTACTTTTCACAGGTCGAAGAAAAGGAGGATTTTTAACAATGGCACGCAGTTTAGAAGAACTCAAAAAACAGTACGCGAGGGAAGTAAAAGAGCGTCGTAGAATGATGGGACCGGGCCCCCGAGGACCGAGAGGTCAAGGCCCTAAAGGCAAACCTAAAAATACTTTAAACGTAGTTCGCCGAATGCTTTCGTATGTTTCAGAGTATAAATTACGGCTAATAGCGGTAGCATGCTTTATGCTAACAAGCGCGGGCACGTCGCTTGCAGGCGCAACCCTTTTAAGACCTATAATAAACAACATAGCAAAGGCTGATACCGGTGCAAAAGAAAGGCTAATATACCTTGGAGTAATGCTTTTAGTCTTGGGCGCGGTGTATTTAGTTGGTATAGCGGCTCATTATCTACAGGCTAGATTTATGCTTTACGTTTCTCAAAACGCCACCGAAAAGATAAGAAATGAACTATTCAGAAAACTTCAACGTTTGCCCGTAAGATTTTTCGATACAACCGCTACGGGCGATATTATGAGCCGTTTTACAAACGATATAGATAATATAGACGTTATGCTTAATAACTCACTTGTAAGTGTCGCATCGGGTATAATAACCCTTATAAGCACACTTACTATGATGATTGTTATAAATCCGTGGTTAACCTTAATAACGGTAGGTTTTATTCCTATATTTATTAAAGGCGGTGCTATGATAGGCAAGGCATCGGGTAAATATTATGGCTCGCAACAGGCGGCACTAGGCTCTGTAAACGGATATATCGAAGAATCAGTTTCGGGGCAAAAGGTTGTAAAGATTTTCAATCACGAAAGTGTTTGCGAAGAAGAGTTTAATATGCTTAATAACGACCTTCGTGAAAAGCAGTTAAAAGCGCAGTTCTATGGCGGTATAATGGGACCGATTATGGGTAATACCTCGCAGATAAGTTACGCAGTAACCGCGGGTGTCGGTGGACTTTTATGCCTCTTTGCAGGATTTGACGTTGGCGGACTTTCGGTTTTCGTTAACTTTTCAAGGCAGTTTTCAATGCCTATAAATATGTTATCTCACCAAACCTCAACCTTGTTTGCGGCTTTGGCGGGCGCCGAGCGTGTGTTTGGTATTATCGATTTGCCAGAGGAAGAACCCGATAGTGAAAACGCGGTAGACTGCGACACACTTAGTGGCACGGTAGAATTAAAGGACGTAACCTTTGGCTATACCGAGGATAGAGTAGTGCTTAAAAACGTTTCACTTTATGCAAAGCCCGGTCAAAAAATCGCCTTTGTTGGTTCAACTGGTGCGGGCAAAACCACCGTTACGAATCTTTTAAATAGATTTTACGATATTAACGCAGGTACAATTACTATTGGCGGTGTTGATATTAAAGATATAAAACGTAACACCTTGCGTAAGAATATTGCTATGGTTTTGCAGGATACCCATTTGTTTAGCGGTACGGTTATGGAAAATATCCGTTACGGCAGACCCGATGCTACCGATGATGAGGTTGTAGAGGCGGCAAAATCTGCAGGTGCGCACAGTTTTATAACAAAACTAGCAGATGGCTATAACACCGAAATAACGGGTGATGGCGCAAATCTTTCGCAGGGTCAAAGGCAATTGCTAAATATAGCAAGGGCGGCTATATCCAAAGCGCCAATATTGGTGCTTGACGAGGCTACAAGTTCGGTTGATACAAGAACGGAGCGACATATAGAAGAAGGTATGGATAGACTTATGCAGGATAGAACAACCTTCGTTATTGCCCACAGACTTTCTACCGTTAGAAACGCTAACGCCATAATGGTTTTAGAAAACGGAGAAATTATAGAGCGTGGTAATCATCAAGAATTGCTTGCCCTTAAAGGTAGATACTATGAACTTTGCAGAGGATTAAGACAACTAGATTAAAGAAAAAACCGCTATGGGAGTTACCCATAGCGGTTTTATTAAATCATTTGTGTTGAGGCGGTAGTAGAATCTTGGTCAGGATATTCAAGTTTTACAGCCTGCTTTATGGCTTCATAAATCTTTTGGCAACAGTTGTTAATTGGCAGATAAAAGTTGCTCATTCGGTTCTTATAGGGCTCTGCCGCTTCAAAGTCGTTTTTAAAGATTTTCTCAAGTTCTAAAAACGCATCATCGGGATTTACAACAAATGCTCCAAACGCGTCTTCCCAATCTAAATCTAATTTTCGGTAAAGATTCATTCCCGAAAGGAATTGTGGATAGTCAGGAACGAAATACAAAACCGGTCTGCACAAATAAGCATAATCAAAAACGAAAGATGAAAAGTCGGTTATAAAGGCTTTATAGTCCGAAAGTTCAACATCGTGTGCAACAAAATTGATATGCGTGCTTTGAATGTTAAACAAGGTGTTCGCAATGTTATTAATTATTGGGTGAAGTTTAACATCTAGAATGATATCATTTTCTTCTAAAAGTTTTTGCAAGCGCGGATCGGTTAAAAAGGCGTTGAAGTTTTTGTAGTAGTCGCTAGCTTTAAAACCACTCTCACTTATGTGGTATACGTTAGAACTAACGGATGAAGCAAGATAACTTCGCCAAGAAGGAGCAAAAAGTATACGGTTTTTAGCCGCCTTAGTTCTGTCTATTTTTTCGTATCTTGGCATACCGCTTTTAATTAGGTCGTTTTCTCTGAAAGCATATTTTTTAGTTAAGTTTTCTATTTCAAAATTGGTAGAAACAACAATTTTGTCGCACTCGCCGTTTTCTGCAGAATATTTCTCCTTGAAAGAAGCATGTAAAACTCCGTGTTGTAGGTAAAAGATTTTAAAATGCTGAACATCGTAAAAATCAAGTTCTTCTTTATCTAATTTGAAAGGAGAAATGGAAGCGCGCCCAAAGAAAGAACTTATTATAGCTTCTGCAGAAAGGTATAGTAATTTATGCTTTTCAGAGCCAAATTCTATAAGCTTTTTTTGCTGCTCTTTGGTAAATAGGTGTTCTATATTTGCCAAAGGTCTAGTGTATACATAGTATCTTTCGATGCCATCGTCTTTATCCCAATCGTTAATAAATTGGTAATAGCCGTTATCTTTTTCAACGGTAGCAAGATCTGAATAAAGCCAAACTCTATGCGAATATCTGTAATCAATGGCACGTTCTTTTAGCTCTAAAACATAGGGGCGTTGATTTTTGCTTCTTAACAGTTGTTTTTCGGTTGCAAACAATGTGTCTTTAGTAAACTTTTGAAAGGTTATATGCTCGTTCTTGTAACTGATAAGGCAGTTGCCACGAGCATAGGTGTAATCGCAAACCGCGTGCTTGAACACGGCTTTGCCTGCAAATGTAATTCGCACTTTAAATTCAAAAGAATCTATAACGCCGAGGAACGAGATTGCTTCAACCTCGTCTGGATTAATTATATAATTGAAACCGTATACTTTGTTGGTTTTTATGTTAGAAGACACATAGCTAAACTTAGACGGGAAAACCTTAACTCGTTTTTTTGTAGAATAATTTTCTATGGCATAAAATTCGGGTTCTTCGTCAATATAATTATAAATGCCATTTTCAATTACGCCCCTTATTGCAAAGCAGTTATTATCGGTTTGTTCAATTTTAATTATTCTAATAGAATAATTGGTCATTTTTGTTACTGTTTTGCCGTCTGCGACTATACTTAAATAATTTTTATTAACGTAGGGCTGTGGATGTACGTTAGGCTTTAATGCAAGCCAGTAGTGTATATGCAATTTGTTAATAGATGGGTTTTTGGTAATTATATCAACATCCACTCGTGAGAGTAGGTTTTTAATGCGCCCTATAGCACGGTCAAATGCCTCTTTTGGATAATGAAAAGGGAAAAGCACTTTTGCCACAAGTTTCCATCTTAGATCGTGAAAAAACACCGCCTGAAAATATTTTGGTACGGCATCCTCGAATTTAGAGAAAAGGTCTTCAAAATAAGACATACTTGATTCAAAAATGTAATAAGCGTGGAATTTTGTAGATACAGCGCTGCTCTCGTTACTTCTGTTGTATAAATAGGTTGCTTGAGCACAATAACCTATTTTAAGTTTATCCATCAATATACGATTGATATATTCCTGATCTTCTTGAATACGCATATCGGTGTTAAAAAAAATGTTGTTTTCTTTTAGATTTTTAACACAAATATTCATAGTGGTTTGAACAATGTAGGGATGCTTTTCAAGGTCATAAACATCAGAGTGGGTTAAAAGATTCTTATACCTATTGTGAGGCTGTAAAAAAGCACCGTCTTTATAAGGTTGAATAAAGTAGGTAACAAGGTCAACTTCATCGTATACCTCATCAAAAAAATCTACAATGCTCTTAACCGATTCGGGTGTAAGCTGATCGTCAGAATCTAGGTATAAAATATATTTTCCAATAGCATTTTTTATGCCAAAATTGCGTGTAAAAGAAACCCCCTCATTTTGTTTGGCGAAAACTTTAAAAAAGGGATATTTTTCCTCGTACTTATGGCAAATTTCAAGGCTTGAGTCGGTAGAGCCGTCATCTATAAGAAGAACTTCCATTTCGTTTTTGTCTATGGTTTGTTTCACTAAAGAATTAAGGCAATCGCACAAATATTCCTCAACATTATAAACCGGAATAATAACAGAAACTTTAATTTCTTGTGTCATAATATTTTACTTCCTCCAGAACCTAATCGTGTGTGCTTAAAAAAGAATTTTAGCGAATTTTTTAGAAAAGTGCCAGAACTTTAGCTTTTGCCACAACCCTTTGGCACGGCTTTTAGCAAGTGGGATCCTGCTAAGGTAAAGGCTTAAAAAACTAGCAGCACAGTCTACGTTGCCAATTTTTTTAAGTTTAGTGGAAATTTTTTCTATCCACCACACATCATCATAGGTTATATCTGCAATAAACACATCGTTTAAAGGCTTTGAATCTCTATAATAAAAAACGGTATCTAAAAAGAGAATTTTTTTAACAAATGAAAAATAACTTGCCACAAAAAACGGTTGTTGCTCGTGCGCCAAACTAAAATATATGGGGTTTGCTTTAAATATTTTGGTTTTGAATATTACATTGTAGCAGAAAGGTGCAATGCTAAAATAATCTGAGTAGGATATTTGTTCATACATTACATAGAACATGTCGCCTGTGCGGTATGAAAAGTTAACAATAGCGCCATCATATCCTTTAAGAGAATTTTCTATATCATCGAAGCAACCCATAGCAAAAACCTGATTATAAAGAGCAAACATAAAGTAATCGGAATCGGATTTTTCTATAAGTTCCGAGTAGGCTGCTTTGTTGGTTCTGTCGCCCTTAAAGATAAAATTAGGTTTAAAAGGTTCTACCGATTTTAAAACCTGATTTTTTGCATCCTCGGTGTCAAAAATCAACTGTAAATCTATATTGGTGTTTTTCTGTCGTAAAATACTGTTAATGCATCTTACAGACTGCTCGATTTTATCCGAACAGTATAGGAAAATACTAAGTTTCATTAGCTACCCCTCACTAGAAAAGACAAATTATATATAATTTGTCAGATTACACCGATATTATACATCATACAATACCTTTTTTCAAGTATAACATATAGTTAAAATATAAATTGGACGATTTACTTGACAAATGTTTTCCATTTGGTAAAATGTTATTATAATATATGGGGGATGATATAGTGAGCCAAAGAATTGAAAAATGGGATATTCTTAAATTTTTCTTAATGTTTTTTGTGGTTCTTGGGCATATAGCAGACTGTTATACCAGCGATAACCAAAGCATGCGTAGTTTATATTTGTTCATATACAGTTTTCACATGCCGTTGTTTATATTTTTATCTGGCTTATTCTCTAAAAACGCCATAAATAAGAAGCAATATTCAAAGATGTTTGGGTTTCTTTTAATGTATGTTTTTTCAAAACTTTTATTTTCGCTTTACGGCGTAATTAATACGGGCAATTTTTCAATCAGTCTTTTAACTGAAGGCGGGCTTCCTTGGTATATGCTGGCTATTTTTGCGTTTATGATTATAACCGTTGCCTTTCGCGGTATAAAGCCGTCTTATGTGCTGACAGTTAGCGTACTGCTTGCGCTAATAGTAGGATATGATTCAAGCATAAGAGATTTTTTAGCTGCATCGCGAGTAATTGTTTTCTTCCCGTTTTTCTATTTGGGATATATTGTAAACTCCGAAAGTTTGCAAAAAATTACAGACAAAAAGTGGGTAAAGATAGTTTCGGTTGTGGTTATTTTAATAGCGGCGGCATTGGTGTTTCACAATAGCGAAAAGGTGTATATTTTGCGCCCAATGTTTACGGGTAGAAACCCCTACTCAACCTTAAACGAGTATCAAAATTTTGGTGCGTTAATTCGCTTGCTTTGTTACTGCGTATCGGTAGTACTCGGCTTTGCATTTATAGCGATTACACCAAACAAAACACCTTTTGGCGTGCTTGCAAAGTGGGGCTCAAGAACTTTAGCGGTTTACGTGTTCCATTATATTGTCATATACTTGCTTTATAATCAACTTCACATTAACTCGTTTTTTGAGTCGCTTTTCATTGGCAGAGGCGCAGGCTTTATGGTACTGCCGCTTGCAGTGGTAATAACTATTGTTTTATCTCTTAAACCGTTCTCGGTGCCGCTGAATGCGATACTTAAAATACCGGAAAAAGCTATGCGCGAAAAATAAAAATTGCCCTTTTGGTTTTATTCCAAAAGGGCTTTTCTTTATTTATAATATTTTTCTACGAAACTAATAAGCGCCGTATTATCTTCAAGCCCGTGCGGATGGTGGTCGCACCCCGGCTTTACTATGGTGGTTATATCTAAGTTGTGTTCTCTATAAAACTTATCAACAATCTCGCCGTTTTCGTGGTATGGTACAGTTTTATCAGAATCGCCTGCAACCAAAAACACAGGAATTTTGCTTTTTAAAAAGCAGTTTAAATAATCCCTTGGATGCTCTCTGTAATTTAGCATTTGGCTTTTGGTAAGTTTAAAGTGCCCAAAAAACTCTTCAAACATACTGTCGTCTGCATCTCCCATGCCACAAGGACAACTTAAAAGATTAACAACCGGTGAGTCCAAATACATAGCGGCAACAAGTTTAGGATGTTTTGCGGCAAGGAAAATTGCCTGCATACCGCCGCAAGACATACCAACCGGCACACATTTTTTAGAAAAATTAAATTCTTTATGTAAAAACTTTGCAAACCTTGCTTGGCGCTCGGTATCTTCCGGTAAGCACCAACGGGTAGTGCTGGTAACGAAAGCCAAAGCGTAACCTTTTTTTAGCATTTCTATTTCAAATTCGGGGAATGCGCCAAAATAGGCAGTTTTAAATAGCCATTTATTGTCTTTTATTGCGGATTCTGGGAAAATCACTATTGCATTTTTGCCCTCGAAGTCGAAATCAATTCTTTTGAAACCTTCCCAAATACTTGTTGTATAATTCATAAAAATCTCCTATCTGTTAACGCCTAATACGCCTATTACTATAAGAACACAACAAATAAGTTGTGGTATAGACAAAAATTCGCCTAAAATGAGTATGCCTGCAAGCACCGAAACTACAGTAATTATATTAGAAAAAGATGCCGAGCGAACGGTGCTTATAACGGTGGTGGAGTAGTTGTAAAGCATAAAAGCAGCGATTGAAGAAACTATTGAAAGATAACCGATTGAAGCCCAAAACGGCAGAGAAACACTAGCACGTGCAAGTTCTCCAAAATAGCCGCCACCAAGAGAAATAATGGCTATAAAATTAAAGCCAACAGTACCAACCAAAAACATTATGTATGTGCGTTCGAATGGGGAATAGCGAGTAGACTCGCTACGGCTTAATATGTTAAACACCGCCGCGCAAACAACTGCGCCTAAAAGCAATAATATGCCGACAAGTTTGTTTTCTTTCCCGTCGTTAGAAAGTATGCTAATGGCGGTAATAGCAGCTAGAGAGAGCGCAGAAAACAGAACTTGAGAGAGGGTGGGTCTTTCTTTTAAAAATAGGGTAGAAAGAATAATAACCGCAACGGGTACCAGTGAGATTATAACACCCGAAATAGCGCTTGAGGTACTGCCGATTCCATAAAGTTCAAAAATGAAGTATAAAAGCGGTTGTGCCAACGCCATTAAAAGTATGCGCTTTTTTGGTTTGCCGCCAAGTTGGAGTTTAACTATTTTAAATAACCATAAAAGGTTTAAAACCGCAAATGCCACCGTAAACCTAACGCTAAGAATTATAAGCGGATGCGCGTAGTCCAGAGCGATTTTAGAAAACAGAAAACTAAAACCGAAAATAATATTTGCCATAAGCGCCGCAAGGCTGCCCTTTAATTTTAAATTACTCATTATTTCACCAACTAGAAAAAATTAACAAAGACAGTATAACACATAATTTTTAATTTGTCAGTATGCTTTCAAAATAAAAAGCGCCGAATTTTTCGGCGCTTTAAAGTTTATTTAAGTGTTATAAAGTTGTAACTTTCCAAAATCTTAATATACTGCGAAAGGCGCTCGTAAAGGGGATTGGCTTTTTCGCCAAAGTGTTCTTCTACCTTTTTGCCAAGCGCAGTAATATCACTTTCGCCATCAATAATCTGCCAAACGAAACTGCCCAATTCCTCCATGTGAATATAGGTAATTTTCGGTTTCTTTAAAAGTTTTTGGAAAACCCTGTTCATTAACCCTTTGTTTTCAATTTCTAAAGTAACAATGCCATTATCATCTTTGGTGAAATTTATTTCGGGGTTTTTAACGGGAACGGCATCTAAAAAGTTTTCTAGTGTTTTATTCTTCTTCATTTTTTACTGCACGCTTTCTCCATAAAGAGAATTTAAGAAGTGTAAGAATAATAATTACGAAGAGTACGATTCCGCCGATGTCCATAACACCCTTTGGAATGTTAAGGCGTGCAGAAAGGTCGATAGCCTTGTCGATACCGAACACAGCGAATAGTGCAAGTAATATACCAACCAAACCTTCGCCCGCAATCATACCCGAGCAGAATAGAATACCATCGTTAACGATAGCTTTCTTTTCTTCTTCCTTCTTCTTGAGTTTGTCAAGTGCAAGTCTTACTAAACCACCAACCATAATGCAAGCATTTAGTTGAACAGGTAGGTAAATACCGATAGCAAAAGGAAGAACGGGGATACCAATTATTTCAACAACAATCGCGATAAACACACCGATAAATACAAGACCCCAAGGAAGATTGCCGTCCATAACGCCTTCTATAATAAGTTTCATAAGTGTAGCCTGAGGTGCTGCAAGTTGCTCTGAACCAAAGCCCCAAGCGCTATCTAATAGATAGAGAGTGCCGCCAATTGCGAATGCAGCTGCAACAACACCGATAATTTCGCCAATCTGTTGCTTTTTAGGTGTAGCGCCTAAAAGGTAGCCTGTTTTAAGGTCCTGTGAGGTGTCGCCTGCGATAGCAGAAACGATACAAATGATAGAACCGATAGCAATAGCACTTGTCATACCTGCAATACCGGTAGCACCTGTAACCTTTAGAATAAGGGTTGCAATAAGTAACGTTGCAATAGCCATACCTGAAACAGGGTTGTTACTGCTACCAACAAGGCCAACCATACGTGAAGAAACGGTTGCAAAGAAGAAATCGAATACAACGATAATAAATGCGCCTAAAAGTGAAACGGGGATAGCGGGAACAATCCATACTAAAAGAGTAAGTACAACGATTGCTGCAATAACAACCTTAAGGTTTAAATCTTTAGTGGTACGCTCACCTGAAGCAACACCGCCACCTGCAATACTCTTCATAGCGCCGCCAAATGTTTTTACGATAAGTGGCAAAGATTTGATAAGGCTTATAATACCGCCTGCAGCCAAAGCGCCTGCGCCGATGTAACGAATGTAGGAACTCCAAATAGCAGAAGCGCCGCCTGCTTCGTACATAGCGCCGATGGTTTCTGTGCCGGGATATAAAACTATGCTAGAGCCGAAAAGTACGATAAGCGGAATAATAACAAGCCAACTTAAAACGCCACCGGCAAACATAAATGAAGAAATTCTGGCGCCGCAGATGTAACCAACGCTCATAACAGCGGGGTAAATTTGCGAGCCGATTTCGCCTGCATAACCTTTAACGCTTGTAGAAATCTCGCCCGAAACTACTTTAATACCGTCAATAATAAACTTAAAGATTGCTGCAAAGCCCATACCTGCAAAAACGGTAGAAGCGTTAGCGCCACCCTTTTCGCCTGCAAGTAAAACCTCTGCGCAAGCAGTGCCTTCGGGATAGGGAAGAACGCCATGTTCTTTAACGATAAGCGCGTTTCTTAAAGGCACCATAAAGAAAACACCAAGTAGACCGCCGATAAGGGCTATTAGTGTAATTTCAACGATGCTTGGTTTACCGCACTTGCCCTCTGCCGCCCAAAGAAAAAGGGCAGGTAGGGTAAAGATTGCGCCTGCGGCAAGTGATTCGCCTGCAGAGCCTATTGTCTGAACAATGTTGCTTTCAAGAATAGAGTTTTTGCGCATTAAAATGCGGATAACACCCATGGCAATAACTGCCGCGGGTATTGATGCAGAAACCGTCATACCCACTCTAAGACCAAGGTATGCGTTTGCCGCGCCAAATACAACTGCTAAAAGAACACCCATAATAATAGAGGTTACTGTTATTTCAGGGGTGATTTTAGAAGCAGCGATATATGGCTTAAATTCTGTTTTATTTTCCATAATTTTCTCCTGTTCCGTCGCAGAGCGACTAAATATCTTAAAGAGTATACCATAATATTATAAGTTTAGCAAGAATTACTTACAGTCTTTTAAAATAGAAAGTATGAGTTTGTAGGTGTTTTGCAAGGAAGATATACTCAATTTTTCTTTTGGCGTATGCACGTCAAAAAGTGTAGGGCCGATGGATATGCAATCGAGGTCCTTTATTTTTGCAGAGAAAACACCACATTCAAGTCCCGCGTGAATAGCCTCAACCTTTGGGGCTTTGCCGTATTGCTTTTTATAGCAGTCTTTGTAAATTTCTTGTAATTTAGAGTCGGCTTTATATTCCCAGGCAGGATAGTAGCCAAAGCATTCCGTCTTGCACTCAATTTTAGAGAATATCGCTTTTAATTCGTTTTCAAGCGCTAACATTTCCAATTCTTTGTTGCTTCTCAAAGATATATGCCAAAGCAGGTGGTCATTTTCGGTTTTTAGTATGCCAAGATTTAAGGAAGTTTCGACAAGGCCTTTTATATCACTGCTCATTTTTTGCACGCCGTTTGGCGCGCTTACAGTTACAAAAACAAAATCTTCAAAATTATCGTTGCTTAATACGGAATAAGTGCCATCTGCGTCTTCGCCAATTATTTCATAGAAGAAATCGGGCTCTTCTTTGCTAATTTCATCTTTTATGGTTTTAAGGCAGTCGCCTATGGCAGCCAATAAGGTTTCCGAGTTCTTAGTGCAAAGTTCTAATGTGCAACTGTTTGGAATAGCGTTTGGCTTTTCGCCGCTTTTTATATCTATTAACCAATATCCCTCTTGCCTTGTTTTGTCAATTAGTTCGGCGCATAACTTTGCAGCGTTAACCCTACCGCTATTTATTTCAACTCCAGAGTGTCCGCCTTTAAGACCTTTTAAACTAACCGTAACTTTTTTTGCTATAACTGTTTGACGAGTTATAGGCATTCTTACAACAAAATCGCTACCACCTGCGCAAGAAACGGTAACTGTATCATCCTCTTCAGAGTCAATATTTATCAATTTTTTAGCAGTAAGCGGTGTTGTGTCAAGCGCAATAGCGCCTATCATACCGACCTCTTCGTCGGTGGTAAGCACTGCCTCAATCGGTGGGTGCGGAATGTTGTCGCTTTCAAGTATTGAAAAGATTATTGCAACCGCAATTCCGTTGTCGGCGCCAAGGGTTGTCCCATCGGCTTTTAGAAAATCGTCATCTAAAACAAGATTTAGACTATCGCGCATAAAATCAATTTTGCAATCTTCCTCGCTTGCGCAGACCATATCCAGGTGGCCTTGCAAAATTATAGGCTCGGCATTTTCGTAACCCTTTGTGCCGTCTTTAAAGATAATTACGTTATTAGCCTCATCTCTTAAAGATTTAAGTCCTAATTTTTTAGCGAAGTTCTCACAGTAATCTGCAATTGCCGACATATTGTAAGAACCATGCGGAATATTACATATTTCGTAAAAGTATTTTAAAACGTTTTTTGGTTCTATTGCGTTAAGATTTTGCAAAAGGAACCCTCCTTTAATAGTGCAATATTAAATATTTTAGCATAAAAGCAAAGTATTATCAATAATTATATTAAACGCGCAAATATATTGTTATAGATATTGACCGAAGTGGTGTTTTGTGGTAAAATATTTTTGGTTAATTTGCTATAAGAAGAGGTGTTCGTTTTTGAATATATTAGTTTGTGTAAAGCAAGTGCCTGGGTCAAATAATGTAGAGGTTGATGAAAAAACGGGTGTTTTGAAAAGAAATGGTGTAAAAAGCAAAATAAATCCGTACGACCTATACGCTATTGAAACCGCCCTTACCACTGCCGAAAAATTTGGAGGCACGGCTTACAGTATTACAATGGGACCGCCACAGGCAAAAGCGGTTATAGAAGAAACTGTTTGTATGGGACTTAAGGGTGGTACGGTTTTAACCGACCGTAAATTTGCAGGAGCAGATGTTTTGGCTACTGCACATACCCTTTCGCAAGGTATTAAAAAAATAGGTGATTTTGATATAATCTTTTGCGGAAAACAGACTACCGATGGCGATACCGCCCAAGTTGGCGCAGAGATGGCGGAATATCTTGGTGTTCCAAACATTTCCAACGTGCTTTCGGTTGATAACGTAGAGGGCGGCAAGGTTTATCTCACGGCGGCACTCGATAATAAAATTGTTAAACTTTCGGTGCAAATGCCTTGTGTTATTTCGGTTGATGGGGATATAAACACACCGCGACTGCCTTCTTATAAGGTCAAGAAGACTCTCGGCGAAGATGTTGTTCGTTTCTTGACTTTTGAGGATTTTGACGACCAAGACCCTAATAATTACGGGCTTAATGGCTCGGCAACACAGGTAGAGCGCATTTTCCCACCCGAAAAGAACAAAGAAAAACAGGTGTTAAGCGGCACTGCAAAAGAACAAGCAGAGCAGTTGTTAGAGATAATTAAAAACCGAAAAATGATATAAGGAGGGGTAAAATGAGTAGTTTAAAAATAAATCAAAATTTGGTAAATGCCCAGAATGCAAAAGATGTAATAGACCTTTGCCCCTTCGGTGCGATTTCTTATGAAGACGGAGCGTTGCAAATTTCTTCCGCTTGTAAAATGTGTAAAATCTGTGTTAAAAAAAGTGGCGGAATAGTAGAACTTTGCGAGGAAAAACAGCAAGGGGTAGACAAAACTCTTTGGCACGGAATTTTGGTGTATGCCGATTGTAATGAAGACGGGATACACAGAGTTACATATGAGCTTTTAGGCAAAGCGCAGGAACTTAAAAAGGTAATAGACCACCCTGTTTATGCTTTAATTATAGGTAGTGGTGTTAAGCCTTATGCGGAGAAATTGTTGCACTACGGCGCAGACAAGGTTTTTATATACGATAACGAGGTTTTCCGTGATTTTAGAATAGAGCCGTATACCGCCGCATTTTACGATTTTATAGAAAAATATAAACCATCGTCGGTGCTTGTCGGCGCTACTAATTTAGGCAGGCAGTTAGCGCCAAGAATAGCGGCAAGGTGCAAAACAGGTCTTACTGCTGATTGTACCGTTTTAGAAATGAAAGAAAACACCGATTTACAGCAAATACGTCCCGCTTTTGGTGGCAATATAATGGCTCAGATTATTACGCCTAACACACGCCCACAGTTCTGTACCGTAAGATACAAGGTGTTTGCAGAACCAAAACCTACCGATAAGGCGGCAGGCGAAGTTGTGGAGCTAAAACCCACCAAGGAGTGCTTTTTATCGGGCATAGAGGTTTTAAGCACAACCACAAAACCAAAGGATATAGATATTGCCGAAGCCGAGGTTATAGTAGCGGTTGGCAGAGGCGCATCAAGCGAGAGTAATTTGAATATGGCAAAAGAACTAGCCGACCTTTTGGGCGGCGTAGTTGCTTGCACAAGACCGTTGGCGGAAAACAACGTATTCTCGGCAAAGCATCAGATAGGTCTTTCGGGCAGAACTGTAAAGCCTAAATTTATAATTTGTCTTGGTATTTCAGGTGCGGTTCAGTTTGCCGCAGGTATGAAAGCATCCGACTGCATAGTGGCGGTTAATGCAGATAGTAAAGCGCCTATATTTGATGTTGCTCATTATTGTATTGTTGGCGATGTTAACGAGATTTTGCCAATGCTTGTAGAAAATATAAAGGGGGCAAAAAGCGATGTATAATAAGGTAACAGAGTGCGATATTGCCACTTTGCAAAAAATAGTTGGCATAGAAAATGTTATTTTAGGCGATGCTATAAGCCCCGACTACGCCCACGACGAATTGGGCGGCATAGAAAAAATGCCCGAGGTGTTGGTTCGCGCAACCGAAACCTTGCAGGTGTCGGAAATTATGAAACTTGCATACTCTCGCAATATCCCCGTAACAGTGCGCGGTAGCGGAACGGGACTTGTGGGTTCTGCGGTTGCAATAAAGAGCGGTATACTTTTAGAAACAACCAAGATGAATAAAATTTTAAATCTTGATAAAGAAAATCTTACAGTAACTGTGCAACCCGGTGTGCTTTTAATGGAACTTGCCGAGTTTTCCGAGCAAAATGATTTCTTGTATCCGCCCGACCCTGGCGAAAAATCTGCAACAATAGGTGGTAATATATCCACCAATGCAGGTGGAATGAGGGCGGTAAAGTACGGTGTTACAAGGGATTATGTAAGAGAACTTACCGTAGTTATGCCCAATGGTGAGATACAAACACTTGGCGGTAAGGTTGCCAAAAACAGTTCGGGGTATAGCCTAAAAGATTTGGTAATTGGCTCTGAAGGAACACTTTGCATCATTACAGAGGCGGTGCTAAAATTAGTACCACTTCCAAAAGTAACCATAAGTCTTTTGGTGCCGTTCCCTGATATGAAAAGTGCAATAGAGGCGGTACCTAAAATCATCTGTTCAAAGGTAACCCCGACTGCGATAGAGTATATGTCGCGTGATACAATACTTTTTTCAGAAAGTTATCTTGGCAAAAAGTTCCCCGACACTAAAAACGACGCTTATATACTTTTAACCTTTGACGGTAAGAGTGAAGAGGACGTAGAGGCGGATATGTCAATTGTTGCCGAACTTTGCCTGGACCTTGGCGCTTTGGATGCTTATATAGTAGACACCGATGAGCGCAAAAAAACCGTTTGGTCGGCGCGTGGCGCGTTTTTAGAGGCGATAAAGGCGTCTACAACCGAGATGGATGAATGCGATGTTGTTGTGCCCGGAAATAAGGTTGATGAATTTATAAAATTTACCCACCAATTAGCTGACGAGTATAATATTCGTATACCAAGTTTTGGCCACGCGGGCGATGGTAATTTGCACGTCTATATCTGTCGCGACCAACTAGGCGACGAAGAGTGGGAAGAAAAACTAAACGCCTGTTTTGATAGAATGTATGAAAAAGCGGTAGAAATTGGCGGTTTGGTTTCAGGCGAGCATGGTATAGGCTTTGCTAAGGCAAAATATTTGAAGCGTCAATTAGGCGAAACTCAAATTGCACTAATGCAGGGCATTAAAAAGGTATTTGACGATAAAAATATTTTAAATCCCGGAAAAATTTGTTTCTAGGAAAAAGCGGTAGTACACCTACCGCTTTTATTTTTTAAAACCCTCGCCCAAAAATTTCGCCTGCTTCGGTGAGTATAATAAAAGAATCTTTGTCAATATCCTTTACTGCTTTCAAAAACTCGCCTGCTTGCTGCCTTCGTAATGCACACAAAAGCATTGTCTTACTACTGCCCGAGTAACCGCCGCGAACAGAACATTCGCTAACCCCTCTTTTAAGGTAGGTGTAAATACGGTTTTTAATTTCGTCGGGATTTTCGGTAATAATAAAGGCAAGTTTTCCGCCGCCGTTTCCGTATAAAAGGCGGTCTATAACGGTGGTAGAAACAAGGATAGAAAGCACAGAGTATAGCGCCGATTCAAAATTACCGTAAACAATGGTTGCAAAGGTTATAACGATAGCGTCAAGAATTAGTATAAGTCTACCGGTTGAAACGTAAGGGTATTTAAGTTGCAGTAATTTTGCGGCAATATCGGTGCCGCCGCTTGTAGACCCGTGCAAAAATAGTAGCCCCATACCCGTTCCCATAAGCACACCGCCTGCCAAAGCGCAGATTATGGGGTCGTTGGAAAGCGGCTTTAAAAACATCTCCATAGTGTCAATTATAAGAGAGGCAAGGGCGGTCGAGATTACGGTTTTTATGGTCATACCGCCCCCAAGTTTTATAAGACCTATCGTTAAAAGCGGCAGATTAAGTAAAAAAAGCATAAGACCTGTCGGCAGGTCAAATAAAAAATTAAAAACAGTGGCAATACCCGTAAGTCCGCCCGGGGATATTTCGGCAGGTTCTAAAAAGCCAACTATTCCTAAACTATAAGCCACAGTACCTAAAAATATAAAAACTCCGTCTTTAATTAAACCTTTGAATTTTAATCTTTTCATAACACACCTCATTTTAAGCAAACGCTACCAATCCAAACCTGCTTTTAAAGGTAGGATTTTCGTTTTCGCATTGTTAAAATACTCGTTAATCCAACAAAGGATTAACTGCGTTTTGTGCCTCGCTAAACCAAAAATCCTCCACTTTAAAATAGCAGGTCTAGACTAGTAGCGTTCGCTTATAGTATTTTCAAAACAAGGCGCGATATGTATGCTTGACTTTTTTATAAGGTGTGTGGTATCATTTAGCGTGTCGGTAAGCTAGGCGGCTGCGCGCTTTTTTTGCGTGAGGAAAGTCCGAGCTTCGCAGGACAGGATAACGGCTAACGGCCGCCGGGGGCAACCCTAGGGAAAGTGCAACAGAGATATACCGCCTGATTTTTTCAGGTAAGGGTGGAAAGGCGAGGTAAGAGCTCACCCTTTCTTATGGTAACATAGGAAAGCTGTAAACCCTATCCGAAGCAACACTGACTAAGGCTATACACTTGTCCGGTGTGCCTTGAAAAGTGGCTAGAGCTGTGTAGCAATACACAGTCGAGATAGATAGTCGCCCACGACAGAACTCGGCTTACTGCTTACCGACACTATGTTGTATGTCTAAAACAAAAAACATCGCACAAAAACGCCCGAATTGTCGGGCGTTTTTATTTATGCTATGAAGTGGCTAGCTTTTATTAAAATAAAAATTGTTGTATAAAAACGAAAAATGTGATAAACTAAATATACCACACAAATTGAATTATTGCGACAGACTTATCCTTTTAAGTCGGTAAAGTGTACATTTTTAAAATTTGGTAAAAATGTATGCTCTGTTTTTGTATGCTTTGCCAGAGGCAAGTCTGCAAATTCAATTTGTGTGGTAGCAATATGAGCTATACATTTTTCGGTGTGTGTAGCGTTATGTTGCACACACTTTTTGTTTTTAAAAGGAGGATAGTATGGGGTAAATAATAACCGAAAAAACAATAAAAAGGAGAATATAAATGAACAAGATAACAAATTGTAAAACCTGTAACTCAGAAATAGCTTCAAATGCAAAGGTCTGCCCACAATGTGGTGCAAAAAACAAAAAGCCTATATATAAAAAATGGTGGCTTTGGTCAATCGTTGCTTTAATAATTATTGTTGTAGCGGTATCAGGCGGCGATGTAGAAGAACAAATGGAATCACCTGTAGCAGAAAGTTCAGTATCCACAACAAGCAGTAGCACTGTTTCAAAAGATGATAAAAACTCTGATATAGTGGAAGATTATAAATGGATTGGCGAAAATGCCAGCACAACTTTCAATGTTCCTGAAAAAGCCATTGCTTTTATGAACGAGCACCCAAATTTTTTCCCGGGAAAAAGCGAAATAAAAGGACAAATTAGTGATTATGTTAACGAAGAAGTAACTTTTGCTCATTTATGCAAAAATGCTAAAAAGTATAGCGATAAATTGATTAGTATTAGTGGCACCGTTGTTGATATTGAGGAATCTGATGATGGCTCAATAACATACATACACATTTTGGATTATGATAATAATAGTTACACGCTATACTACTTGGGCACATTGGATGATATATTTGAAGATTCTTTGGTTTATGGTTACGCATTACCTTTTGATGTTGTTACCTTTGAAAACCAAAACGCACAGTATACAGAAGCTGTTGTTGGTGCGGCTTGTTATATTGAGGATAATGGTCTATAAAATAAAAGGCTTGGGGAGAACCCAAGCTTTTTATTTATACATCATTGCAAAAGGCTTTTCTGCCGATTTTTCTATTTCATTGTAAAGTATTCTGCCGCGGCGGATAGCGTCATCGCCAAAACGCCCTCGCAGTTCATCCATTTTGCGTTCTATAGTTTCTAGTTTTATATGGCTTTTACTGTCTTGGAATAAAAGCAGTTGTTCGGCATTATCGCTTTCAGGTATTAGGTTAATTGCCCTTATTCCAAGCGAGCGTAAAGGCCGCAAGAACTGATAATTTTTTTGAAACAACTCCATACCTGCTCTTGCCAAATCCATAGAAAGCATACATGGGTGTCGCAAAGGCGTTTGTAGTTCGTTTACCTTTAGTTCGTTTGTTCTTAGGTGTAATCCAACACCGCACGCTTTTAAACCATACCGCCGTAATTCCTCGGCAACCTTTTCTGAAAGCATTAGCATAATACTCCAAACATCGCCCTCGGTTTTAAGGTCGTAAGAGGTGGTGGTAGAGCGCCCAATGCTTTTGGGTACCCTTACGTAGTCTTGCGGTGCCACGCGAGAGGTGTCGCCCCCTTTGGCGTAAAGTTTTAACTCGGGGCCAACCTTGCCAAGCAGTCTTTTTAACCTTTCGTTTTCTGCTTTGGCAAGCCCACCTAGAGTGTATATTCCAATCGAATTAAGTTTAGTCTCGGTTGCGGGGCCAATGCCAATCATACTGTTAACGGGTAAAGGCCAGACCACTTCTTTAAAATTTTGTGGTGTAATAAAAGATATAGCGTCGGGTTTTTTAAGGTCGCTACCCAACTTTGCAAAAACCTTGTTAAAACTAACCCCGATAGATACCGTAAGGCCAAGTTCACGGCGTATGGTTTTTCTAATATCCTCGGCAATATCGCCGCCACTACCAAAAACCAAACTACTGCCCGTAACGTCAAGCCAGGCTTCATCAGGGCCAAAAGGCTCAATTAAGTCGCTGTAACGCATATAAATTTCGCGCGCTTTTTCGGAAAAATAGGCATAGCGTGGAAAATCGGGCGCAACGGTAATAAGGTCCTTACACTTTTCTTTTGCTTGCCAAATAGCCTCAGCAGTTTTAACACCGCATAACTTTGCCTCCATATTTTTGGCAAGCACTATACCATGTCGTTCTTTCGGGTCGCCACAAACCGCCACCGGTTTGCCGCGAAGTTCGGGGTGGTCGTGGCAAGCAACCGATGCATAAAAATTGTTAAGGTCGCAATGTAAAATAGTGCGTTTCAATATACACAAACTCCTATATTCTGGCTTGAGAACATTTGTTCTTTTTGCAGTATACCACTCTTTTTTATAAAAATCAAGATGCAATTTTTACTATTTTTGTTGCAAGATACCTCTTTAGATGTTATTATATTATTGGATAAGTATTATATTTAAAAAGGGGCGAGGGTATGGCTAAAAGAGAGCGCGCATTAGCGGCAATAGAAGCATTAAAGCAAAAATACCCCGAAGCCAAGTGTTCACTAAATGCGGATACACCCTTTCAGTTACTTGTTGCAACAAGGCTTTCGGCACAGTGTACGGATGCTAGGGTTAATATTGTAACACCCGAACTTTTTAAAAAGTTACCCACCCCAAAAGCATTTGCAAATGCCGAGATAGGCGAGATAGAAGAACTTATTAAAAGTTGCGGCCTTTATAAAACCAAGGCGCGCGACCTTAAAAATTTGGGTGTAGTATTAACCGAAGAATATGGCGGTGAATTACCAAAAACGCTAGAAGAACTTATTAAACTCCCCGGTATTGGCAGAAAAACCGCAAACCTTATTTGTGGCGACGTGTATGGTCTACCTGCAGTTGTGGCAGATACACACTGCATACGCATAACAGGGCGATTGGGTTTGACCGACTCTACCGACCCTAAAAAAGTAGAAATGGATCTTAAAAAACTATTACCGCCCGACGAGTCGAACGATTTCTGCCACCGTATAGTACTGTTTGGCAGAGATACTTGCAAAGCGCCTAACCCTAAATGCGATGACTGTTGTATGAGTGGTTTTTGTCCTAAAAAAATAAAGAAAAAAGGAAATAACAAATAATAATGAACATACTTCTAATAGGCGATGTTGTTGGCGACGTTGGTTGCGAAGCCTTGCGCCGCTACCTACCAAAAATAAAAAGAGAATATAATATTGATTTAACCATAGTAAACGGCGAAAACTCTGCCGAAGGTAATGGTATTACACCACATTCTGCCGAGCATATTTTTACAAGCGGAGCCGACGTTATAACGGGTGGTAATCATACAATCCGCAGACGTGAAGTTTATGAAATGTTAGAGAATAACGAGTTTATGTTGCGCCCTGCCAACTATCCTGCAAGTATCTCGGGCAAAGGCCTTTGCATAGTAGATTTAGGCTATACCAAAGTGGCTGTAATAAACGTACTGGGTACTGTGTATCTTGAAAGTTTGGACTGTCCCTTTAGCACTTGCGACAAACTAATAGAAAAGGCAAAGCAGGAGGGCGCCGATATAATAATCGTAGACCTTCATGCAGAGGCTACTTCAGAAAAGCGTGCGATGGGCTTTTATCTCGATTCGAGGGTAACCGCGCTTTTCGGAACCCATACCCACGTGCAAACTAACGATATGCAAATTTTATCGGGCGGTACGGCTTACGTTACCGATATCGGTATGACGGGCGCTATTGATTCGGTGCTTGGTGTAAAGCCCGAAATTGCTATTGCTAAAATGAAGGATAAACTACCAATTAAGTTTTTAAACCAAACAGGTAGGGCTATGATAAACGGTTGTGTAATAACGGTTGATAAAACCACGAAAAAAGCGACCAAAATTATACCTATAAATATAAAGGAAGAAAACTGATGAAAATAAAAAGCATTTGCGCAGTAATTTTGTGCATAGCGGTTCTTTTAAGTGGCTGTGGGTCTGCTAGCATTAAAGGTAGCACCAACGCAAGCGAGAATCAGTCGGTTCAGTCGCAAATAAAAGAAGAGGCAGAAAAAGAGGCTAAAGGTGAAATTTCGGTTGCGTGCAGTATAACCGATTCATTTAATCCGTACAATGCCAAAACACCGCTTAACCGCAACTTAAGTACTCTGTTGTATGAGCCACTTATAGCATTAGACGAAAGTTTTACGCCACAGTACATGCTTGCTTCAAAAATCACTTTAAAGGGTAAAACTGCAACCGTAACTTTACGCACAGCGTCATTTTCAGACGGTAGTAGCGTTACCGCAGAGGACGTAGTTTACTGTGCCGAAAAAGCGATGGATAGTAAAACCAGATTTAGCGATTCGTTGGCGGACGTAAGTTCGGTTTCGGCTGCATCGTACGATACTGTGGTTTTCACACTAGAAAAGGAAGACCCATATTTTATAAATCAGTTAGATTTTCCAATATTTAAAAGAAACAGTGATAAAAAAACAAGTAGCGATAACCTTGAAATTCCGCCAATTTCTTCGGGCGCATATACGGTTGATGACACAAAACTTAAACTTAATGTAAATAAGTATTATTACGGCAAAAAGCCAACAGTAAAAACGGTTAATCTAATAAACACTCCCGATGGCGAGGCGCTAGAACACAATCTGCAAATAGGCAACGTTTCGTATCATTATTCCGACCTATCCGACTGCAAACTTTTACAGGTGCGCGGTAATTATAAAAAGGTTAACTCAAATAATCTTGTGTTCCTTGGTACTAATATGGCATCGGGACTTATGAGTAAGGTGGATATGCGCCAAGCGGTGTCTGCGGCACTCGACCGCGAGGCTATAAGTAACACTGCATATTACCAAAACGCAGTACCTACTTCTAACGCCTTCCATCCCGATTGGGCAAAGGGAAATAACATTACTGCAATTAACCAAAATACCATAAATGAAAATGTTTATCTTGCACTTTTGGATGAAATAGGGTATAATACCAAGGATAAAAGTGGATATTACAAGAATAGCGCGGGCGAAAGGTTAAGCCTTACCCTTGTGTGCTACAAAGAAAACGCTTGGCGGCTAGCGGCGGCAGACCTTATTAAAAAGCAGTTAAAGGTTGCCGGTATAGACGTAAATATTCAGCGTTACAGTTGGAATGATTACACCTACGCCATAAAGAACGGCCACTTTGATATGTATCTGGCAGAGGTTTGCATTGGCAACAATATGGATATTGGCGAACTTGTAACAAAGGGCGGTAGCGCCGCTTACGGTATAAGTTACAGCAATAAGCAAAGCAGTAGCGATACTGCAAGCGAGGTTACCTCGTCCAATGCAGATACTGCTTCAGAAACACCTAAAAAAGAAGAAAAGAAAGACCCTGCGGGAGATACGGCAAAAGCGGTATCCGAAATGTATAAGGGCGATGCAACCATAACCGAGGTTGCAACCGCATTTCTTGGTGAAATGCCGATTATACCTATCTGCTACCGTACGGGTATGGTAAGTTACGCACTGGGTGTATCGGGCATAAACACAAGCATTACAGATGTTTACGGCGGAATTAGAAACGCCAAAATTAAATAAATTTTCAAGGGGGATATAAGTATGATTTCTTATGAGACTATGACTGGAACAGTTTGTTTCTCGACCGAGTATTTGGCAAAAATCATAGGTCATTCTGTTCAAAGTTGCTACGGTGTGGTTGGTATGGTACCAAGCCGTAGGCAAAAAATATTTAATGTTTTCAAGCGCAACAACTATATGGATAAAGGCATCCAAGTAAGTGGCAATATCAATACAGTTGCGGTTGATTTGCATATCGCCGTAGTTTACGGTATCAATATAAATACAATAGCCAACAGCATTACAGAGGCGGTTAAATACACCGTTAAAAATGCAACAGGTATAAATGTGTCAAAGGTAACAGTTCGCGTAGACGCTATCGTTACCGAATAACTAGTTTTAGGAGTGTTCAATTTTGTTAAACGGAAATACCCTGCGCGATGCGATTATATCTGCGGCAAATAACATCTCAAATAATCGTACCGCGGTAGACGAGTTAAATGTTTTTCCGGTGCCGGATGGCGATACCGGAACAAATATGTCTATGACAATTTCAAATGCCTCAAAAGAGGTTAGCCTTATAAGTGATAAAACAGTAGGCGAGGTAGCAAAGGTTGTAGCCTCTGCTTTGCTTCGTGGCGCACGCGGTAACTCGGGTGTTATTTTGTCCCTTATTTTCAGGGGCTTTGCAAACGGTTTTAAGGACCTTGAAACCGCAGGCGGTAAAGATGAAGCAAATGCATTCACAATGGGTGCAGAGGCGGCATATAAAGCCGTTATGAAACCTACAGAGGGTACAATTCTTACCGTAGTTCGTGTTGCGGGCGAGTATGCTAAAAAAGCGGCAGATGGCGGCGCAGACGAATTAGAAACATTTAAAGCCGCACTAGAAGGCGCTAATAAAGCATTGGCAGAGACCCCCGAAATATTGCCCGTGCTTAAAAAAGCGGGCGTTGTTGATGCAGGCGGTAAAGGTCTTGTAGTAATTATGGAGGGTATGCTTTCGGTGCTTTCGGGCGGCGAAATCATTAAAGCCCAAAATGCTTCTGTGGAAGCACCTCAACAGACTTCGGAGGGCGGTTATAATGCCGCAGCAGAGTACGAAGGAGAAATTACCTTTACTTACTGCACAGAGTTTATTGTTAAAAGGGAAGATACATCTTCTAACCCTGCCGACCTTCGCGCATATTTAGAAACAATTGGCGATTGTGTTGTTGTGGTTGATGATGATGAAATTATAAAGGTTCACGTGCATACCGACCATCCGGGTAATGCTTTTGAAAAGGGCTTAACCTTTGGTCAACTTACTAATATGAAGGTTGAAAATATGCGCGACCAACACGAGCGCGCAAAGCACGACTCAAAACAACCTAAACCTACCGAAAACCTAGAAAAAACCGAGGTTTATACTCCTGCACCTCTTGAGAATCCTTATGGTTTTGTATCGGTTTGTGCAGGCGCAGGTTTAGAAGAACTGTTCCGCGAAATCGGTGTTGATACCATCGTTTCGGGCGGTCAAACAATGAACCCAAGTACCGACGATATTTTAAAAGCTATCGAACTAACACCTGCGGAAACAGTATTCGTATTACCTAATAATAAAAATATAATCATGGCGGCAGAGCAGGCAGTGCCACTCGCTACCCGTAAGGTTGTAGTTTTGCAAACAAGAACCATTCCACAGGGTATTTCGGCTATGCTCGCATTCGACCCCGATTCCGATTATAAAGAAAACGCAACCAATATGCGTCTAGCTTATGAAAAGGTTTCAACAGGTCAGATAACCTACGCCGCTAGAGATAGCGATTTCGATGGTCATCAGATAAAAAAAGGCGAACTACTATGTATGGCAAACGGTAAAATTGCCTTCACAGATACTGACCTTGAGAAAAGCGTTGTAAAACTAGCAAAATCACTCGTTAAGAAAGACACTTCATATATCACATTGATTTTCGGTGAGGACGTTACCGAATCGGTAGCCGAGAATATTTATGCCGCAGTAGAGGCTAAACTAGGCAGTCAGGTAGAAATTACCTTGGTAAATGGCGGTCAACCCGTATACTATTTTGTGATATCTGTTGAATAAAAGGTAACGGAGGTGCCGTATGGCATCACGCGATATTCAATATTTAAAGGGTATAGGCGAAGTTCGTGCCGAGCTTTTTAGGAAGCTCGGCATAAGCACTGTCTATGCCCTTTTGCGTTATTATCCTAGAGATTATCGTGATTATTCTAAAATTACCGAGATATATAACGCCATACCCCAAAGCGTTTTGGCGGTAAAAGCCAAGGTTATAACCGACGTTGACGAGCAGCATATCAGAAAGAATATGGTGCTTTATAAGTTTGCCGCCGCAGACGATACAGGGCTTATAACGATAACGCTTTTTAATAATAAATATCAAGCGGCTAGCATAAAAAAAGGTAAAACATATATTTTCTATGGCAAAATTACGGGTAACGGCGGCAACCGTGCTATGTCATCACCCGAAATTGTGGCAGAGGATAAGGCGGGCATAACCCCTATTTATCCAACTACCGCAGGGTTATATCAAAGCAATATAAGAAATGCACAGAAAAATGCCTTGGCGTTTGTGCCAGAAGACCCCATTCCCGATTATATTAAAAGTAAGTATAGACTTTGCGACCTGGAATTTGCTTTAAGGAATATACATTTTCCGCAGAATAGCCAGAGTTTAGAGGTGGCGCGCAGAAGACTTGTTTTTGAAGAATTGCTTGTTTTCAGAACCGGCATAGCCGCCCTTAAAACAAAAAACATTAAAGCAAGCGGAACGAAACTAGAAAAAACTTATTTAAGCGAGTTCCAAGAACTTTTGCCTTTTACGCTTACCGACGCTCAGTTAAAGGCAATAAACGAGTGTGTAACCGATATGATGTCGGGCAGACAGATGAATAGGCTTGTAGAGGGCGACGTTGGCTCGGGCAAGACGGCTATTGCCACCGCTTTAATGCACTCTGCCGCACTTTCTAAAATGCAAAGCGCTATGATGGCGCCAACCGAAATTTTAGCCGAGCAACACTTTGCTACCGTAAGTAATCTTTTAAAGGATACGGGCATAAATGTAAGGCTTCTTATAGGCTCTACCAAAAAGCGCGAAAAGGATTTAATTAAGGCAGAACTTAAAAGTGGCGAGGCGGATATTGTTATCGGCACACAGGCGCTAATACAAGGCGACGTTGAGTTTAGCAATTTAAGTTTAGTGGTAACCGACGAGCAACATAGATTCGGCGTCGCACAGCGCGCAACCTTGGCGGCAAAGGGTAAAAATCCGCATATACTCGTTATGTCGGCAACCCCAATTCCTAGAACTTTGGCGCTAATTCTTTATGGCGACCTAGATTTAAGTGTTGTTGGCGCACTTCCACGCGGCAGACAACCTATAGAAACATATAGTGTTAATTCGTCGCTTCGCAGGAGGGTGTGCGGATATATCAAAAAGCATATCGAAAACGGAAACCAAGGCTATATCGTTTGCCCACTTGTAGAGGAGGGCGAGGGTAGTGGCGTTGCCGCTACTACCTATTATGAAGAACTTAAAAACGGAGAGTTTAAGGGTTATAGCCTAGGCCTTTTACACGGCAAGCAAAAGGCAGATGAAAAAGAAACAATAATGCGCGCCTTTTCAGAGGGTAAAATCCAACTGCTTGTAGCCACAACTGTTGTTGAGGTGGGTGTTGACGTTCCCAATGCTACCATAATGGTTATAGAAAATGCCGAAAGGTTTGGGCTTTCGCAACTGCATCAATTACGCGGTAGGGTAGGTAGAGGTAAGGATAAATCCTCTTGCATACTTATTACCGATATTAAAGACCCCAAGCAAAACGAAAGGCTTAATATAATGTGCAAAACCACCGACGGCTTTAAAATTGCCGATGCCGACCTAAAACTTCGTGGCCCCGGTGATTTTATGGGCAACCGCCAACACGGGCTTCCGCAGTTCAGAATAGCCGATTTAACAAGTGATATGCGTATTTTAGAAGAGGCGGGTAACGCCGCAAACGAAATGCTTTCACGCGACCCTACCTTGCAAAAGTTCGAGCATAAGGGCATGAGAAATGAAGTTGCCGAACTTATGAAGCGTGCAAACACAATGAACTAACAAAAAGCATCCGAAAGGGTGCTTTTTTGTACAATATCGTGGCGGTTTAAAACGCATTCAGTTGTGCAAAGTAATAAAAGTGAAAAATTTCAAAAAAAGTGTTGATTATTATAGTTTGTTGTGGTATAATCATTAGGCTGCACTATTAGCGGCTAAAATTTCACATACTCCGCCAGGGCAGGTGCCGGATGTTACATCCACCGGTCAGCAGGAGTAGAGGTAAAACCTAAGGAGGAAACCCAAATGTCAGTAGTATCAATGAAACAACTTCTAGAAGCAGGCGTACACTTCGGCCACCTTACTAGACGTTGGAACCCAAAAATGGCTCAGTATATTTTTACCGAGCGTAACGGAATTTACATTATCGATTTGCAGAAAACCGTTAAGAAACTTAACGACGCTTATATGTTCATTCGTGACATCTCTGCAGAAGGTAAAGACATTCTGTTTGTAGGCACCAAAAAGCAGGCTCAGGATTCTGTTAAAGAGGATGCAGAGGCTTGCGGTATGCCTTTCGTTAATGCACGTTGGTTAGGCGGTATGCTTACCAACTTCCGCACCATCCGTCAAAGAATTGAAAGATTAAACCAACTCCGCGGTATGCGTGATGACGGTACTTTCGAACTTCTTCCTAAAAAAGAGGTTATCAAACTTAACCTTGAGATTGAGAAACTTGAGAAGTTCTTAGGCGGTATCCAAGATATGCACAAACTTCCAGGCGCACTTTTCATCGTTGACCCAAGAAAAGAAAAGATTGCAGTTCAAGAAGCTCATAAGCTCGGTATTCCCATCGTAGCTATTGTTGACACCAACTGTGATCCTGACGAGGTTGATTACGTAATCCCAGGTAACGACGATGCTATCCGCGCTGTTAAACTTATCACTCAAACCATGGCTGCTGCTGTTATCGAAGGCAGACAAGGCGAGCAGGGCTCTGCCGCTCAGGAGGGTGAAGAGGTAGCAGAGGTTTCAGAAGAAGCCGAGGAAGCTGCAGCAGTAGAAGAAATCGCTGCTGAAGACGCTGCCGAATAATTATAAAATTTAATTTTAATTGGAGGATATATTTATGGCATTCACAGCTAAAGACGTACAGGCTCTTCGCGAGAAGACCGGTTGCGGTATGATGGATTGTAAAAAAGCTTTGGTAGAGTGCGACGGCGATATGGACAAAGCCGTTGATTATCTTCGTGAAAAAGGTCTTGCTTCACAAGCTAAGAAGGCAGACCGTGTTGCTGCTGAAGGCGCAGTTGTTACCTTCTGTGGAAATGGCGTTGCAGCAGTTGTAGAGGCTAACTCTGAGACCGACTTCGTTGGTTCTAACGATGAATTTAAAGCATTCGTAACAAATGTTGCTAAAATCGCTGCAGAACAAAACCCTGCTGACGTTCCTGCTCTTCTTCAGTGCAAGAACGAAGCTGGCGCTACCGTTGAAGAAATGGTTCAGGAAATCTTCCTAAAATTCCGCGAGAACCTTTCTATCCGTCGTTTTGTTCGCTATGAGGGTATCACCTCTGCTTACGTTCACGCAGGTAACTCTATCGGCGTTCTCGTAAAGTTCAACACTAGCGACGAAATCGCAGCAAAACCTGAATTTGCTGCTATGGGTAAAGCAATCGCTATGCAGATTGCTGCTCAAAACCCTGAATATTTAAGCAAAGCAAACATTTCTGATGAAGAACTAGCAAAGATGAAGTCCTTCACTATTGATAGCGCTCTCAACAAGCCTGATTCACTTCCAATTCCAATTCTTAACAGCCTTATTGAAGAAGTAATTGCTGATAAGAAATGGAGCGATGAAGACATCACTGTATATCAAGGTCTTGACGCTAAACAGAAGAAGAATTTCGTAAACTTCATCTCTAAAGAAGCTCTTGCAACTCTTGCTTCTACTGCAGTTGCTCGCAAAGCAGAAATCGCTGATAACAAGATTTTCGCAGGTCTTGTACAAGGCCGTCTTGCTAAGCAGCTTAAAGAAATCTGTCTTCTAGAGCAAGAATTCGTTATGGACGATAGCATGACTGTTGAAAAGTATATTGCTAACACCGCTAAAGAGCTTGGCGGCGAAATCGCAATTGCAGAGTACGTTCGTTTCGAAAAGGGCGAAGGCATCCAAAAGAGAGAAGACAACTTTGCAGACGAAGTTGCTTCAATGATGAAATAATCACAACTTAAACACAAAACCCCGAGGAAATCAAACCTCGGGGTTTTATTATTTTACTTCGTAGCCGAATTCGTCGGCGAACCATACGTTTTTTACGGTAAATTCTTTGCCGTTAAGGTAGTTTAGAGCGCCTGCATCGGTTTTAAAACTAAAGCGTAGGCGGTAGGAGTACAGAGCGTGGTGGCGGTAGCCTAACTTTTTATCTGCGGTGCCAATTTTACTGTATTTTCCGTCCCCCAAAAGTGGGTGGCCAATAGATGCTAAGTGGGCTCTTATCTGATGTGTTCTGCCTGTTAGTAGTTCTACTTCCAGTAGCGCGTTGCCACCTTTTTTTGCTACTGTTTTGTAGTAGGTGCGGATAAGTTTATTATCGTCGCTTTTGTTTTTCTGCACAAACACGATGTTCTTTTGTTCGTTCTTTTCTAAATAGCCTTCTAGTAGGTCGTCGCGTTTTTTAGGCACGCCGTGAACTGCGGCAAGATAAAATTTGTCAAGTTCGCGGTATTTTATTTTATCACAAAGTATGCGAAGTGCCTCGGCGTTTTTCGCAGCAATAACTATACCGCCTGTGTTGCGGTCTATGCGATTTGCAAGTGCCGGCGCAAAGGTGTTTTCAGCACTTGGGTCGTATTCGCCCTTTTCGTATAAATAACGCTGTATGCGGTTTATAAGGGTGTCGCAAAACTCCTTATCATCGGGGTGTACTAAAAGCCCTTGCGGTTTATCAATAAGAATTATGTTCTCGTCTTCATAAACCACAGTAAGAACTTTAGAGGCAGAAAGAAAATCGTATTTTGGCGCAACACTTTCAAAAAACTCGTCGTTAATGTAGGCTTCTACAACATCGCCCTCTTTAAGCCTTAAACTAATCTCGGCGCGTTTGCGGTTAACCTTAATTCTTTTCAGACGTATATATTTATACATAAGATTTTTAGGTAGTTTTGGCGCGGCTTTTTCTAAAAACTTGTCAAGCCTTTTGTCTTTATCGTTGCGACCTATTATAAACTCTTTCATAACCTCACCCCAATCTATATAGAGTTTACTTATAAAGTATAACACAATTATTGTCTTCTCAAAAGACTTAAATTGATATATAATCAAATAGATAATATATATAGGGTGATAATATGGCAGATTATGACCACGGGGGGCATCGTGAACGTTTGAGAAACCGCTTTATTAAAGAAGGCGGATTTGAGAATTTTGAAGAGCATAATGTTTTAGAATTATTGCTTTTTTACACAATTCCAAGAAAAGATACAAACGAACTCGCGCACCGTATTTTAGACCATTTTGGCTCGCTTGCGGCAGTTTTAGATGCACCGTATGAAGAACTTATTAAGGTTAAGGGTGTATCCCCTAAAACCGCTTGTCTTTTCAAAGCAATATTGCCGGCTGCAAGGGCGTATAATAAAAGTAAATATGTTACTCCACCCAGAATGAATGATTTTTCGGATATTAGCGACTATCTTTTGGGCAAATACATAGGCGTAACCGAAGAAATGTTTAGCATAGTTAGTTTGGATAATCGCCATGCTGTTCTTTCGTTAGACGTAATTGCAAAAGGTTCGGTTGATAGCGTAAGTGTAGACTCGCGCAAGGTTGTAAATATGCTTATTAACAAAAAGGCAACCAATGCAATTTTGGTGCATAACCATCCAAACGGATATGCAGTACCTTCAGGTGTTGACTTAGAGCAAACGCGAGAAATAGTCGATACGCTGCATAGAATAGGCGTAACGGTTTTGGACCACATTATTATAGCCGAAAACCAATGCGTGTCGCTACGCAAAATGAGTGGTTTTAGAAAATTGTTTGAATGATAGGATGAATTACATGAAAAACTATACTGTTAAAAATAATACCTGCTCGGTATCTGTTGATACATTTGGAGCAGAGTTAAGTTCTTTCAAAGTAGACGGTAAAGAGTATCTTTGGCAGCGCGACCCTGAGGTTTGGCCTGGCAGCGCACCGGTGCTTTTCCCGATAGTTGGTATGCTTAAGGGCGAGGGCGAAACCACACTTATCGACGGCAAACCCTATCATATGGAAATTCACGGTTTTGCAAAGGATACCGATTTCAAGGTAGATAACCTAACCGACGATAGTGTTACTCTTTCTATCGAGTCGAATAGTGAAACCTTAAAAAAGTACCCTTATAACTTCAAGTTCAGCGTAGAGTATAAGGCGATAGAGAACGGCTTTTTGCAAACCTACATAATAGAAAATAAAAACGATATTGATATGCCTTTTGTCGCAGGCACACACCCAGGTTTTAACGTGCCGATTTTTGAAGGCGAGTTTTCCGACCACAAATTAGTTTTTGAAAAGAACGAAAATGCACCCGTTTACAGAATTGACGATAACGGTATTATCGACGACTATAACACCGAAAAGATTTTTGATAACAACAATGAAATCGCGCTTGATTTTAGCCATTTTGATAAGGGCGCTCTCGTTTTCGAGAAACTAAATTCTAAATGGGTAAAACTTGTAGATAGTAAGGGTAGAGGCATTAGGGTTGATTTTGCCGATTACGATTATTTCGGTGTATGGCAAAGACCAAACGTTAAACCCGGTTACCTGTGTTTAGAGCCTTGGACAGGTATGAACGACTGTTATAGTGGCGACGGAAATTATAAGAACAAGCGTGGCATGCGTTTTATAGCACCACACGAAAAGGTAACTTTGGCAATAAAGGTAACCGTTATTTAAGGCTAACGCCTTGCAAAAATAAGAGCAAAGCCGCAATATAAAATGCGGCGAGTGAAACCGTGTCAGGTTCGGGTCCTGTCACGCTAGGTTGGAGGAAAAGCAGTTGAAAAGCTTTGAGGTAAATACAAAAATATTCTTTGGTCAAAATGCATTAGACCGCTTGAAAGAATTAAATTTCAAAAAACTTATGGTAATTACCGACCCGTTTGTTGTGTCAAGTGGATTGATAAATCACATAACATCGCGTCTTGACGAGGTAAATGCCAACTACACACTTTATAGCGACGTAATTCCCGACCCCCCTGTCGAAAAGGTGATTTCGGGCGTAACTACTGCAATAGAAATAAACCCCGACTGTATCGTTGCAATCGGCGGCGGTAGTGCCTTGGACCTTTCAAAGTCTATAAGGAAATTTGCTGGGAGGATAAAGTCAGACTTTAACCCTCACTTAATCGCTATTCCCACTACAAGCGGTACGGGTAGCGAGGTAACACCTTTCTCTGTTATAACCGACCCCGAGGTTGGCACAAAGTACCCACTAGCAAGTGTAGATATGGTGCCCGACGAGGCGATTTTGGATGAAGAACTTGTTAAAAGCGTTCCTGCAACCATCACTGCCGATACGGGTATGGATGTTATGACCCACGCTATTGAGGCTTATGTTAGCCTTAACAATAATGAGTTCTCGGCGGCTTTGGCTGAAAAGGCGGTTGAAATTTGTGGTCAGTTCCTAATTCGTTCTTACAACGATAATAACGATAGCCACGCAAGACGCAAAATGCACATCGCATCCTGCCTTGCAGGTCTTGCTTTCAGTTCGGCATCTTTGGGCCTTAATCACGGTATGGCGCACCAACTAGGCGCACAGTTCCATATACCTCACGGCAGGGCAAATGCAATTCTTTTGCCACATATTATCGAGTATAACAGTAATATTGGTAAGTATTCAAGAAGCCGTAAAGAGTATGCGCCTTGTGTTCAAAAATATTGCAATATGGCACGTATTTTAGGTGTTAACAATCTTAACGAGGTTACTACAATTCACGCGCTTATAAGTTATATGCGCTTTATGTGTAGCGAAATGAATATACCATTAAGCATATCCGAAATAGGCGGTATAACCGAAACCGAGTATAAATCAAGAATTTCTGCTATGGCAGACGCGGCATTGCGTGATGGCACCACTGCCACAAACCCCCGCACCCCAACAAAAGAAGATATTATGAATATTTATAGTAAACTTTGGTAAAATTAAATAAACTTTAAGGATAGTAAAACTCTCTGCTTGATTTTAGCAGAGAGTTTTTTGTTAATAGAGTATTTATTTAATTTCTTGTTCTAGAGTTTTAAATATTTCAGTATTGAAAAAGTCATAAAGCGATATTTCTAATCCGTCGCATAATTTCTTAAGTGTAACAACGCCTGCATTTTTGCTTCCGCCATTTATTATATTCTTTAATGTTGAAGGCGGAACTGCAGACATCCTTGCTAGAGCATTTACCGATAATCTCTTTTTCTCACATAGTTCTAATAATCTATTTGCTATGGCTTTTCTTGTGTCCATATTATCACCTCTAAAAAGTTCTATATATAGTTTATGCTTTTTAGAAAAACAACACCGACCATATATGGACTTTTTAGACCATATATGGTAAACTTGTGTTAAGGTGATTTATTATGTGTAAAAAAATTTGTTGTTTTTTCGGTCATAGAAAGATAAATGAAACTGAAGAATTAAAATCAAAACTTATTAAAATAATTGAAAGATTGATAGTGGAAAAAAGTGTTGATACGTTTCTTTTTGGGAGTAAGAGTAGATTTAATAGTTTGTGCCTTGAACTAATAACCGAAATAAAAGAAAAATACCCGCACATAAAAAGAGTATATGTGCGAGCAGAATATCCATATATTAGCGAGGATTACAAGAGTTACTTACTAGAAAACTACGAGGATACGTATTATCCTGATAAGATACTGAATTCAGGAAAAGCATCTTACGTTGAACGCAACTACGAGATAATAGATAAAAGCTATTATTGCATTATCTATTACGACAAACTAGAACTTCCAACTAATCACAAAAGCGGTACACAAATTGCCTTAGATTATGCCATAAGGAAACGTAAAAATATTATTAACGTATTATAAGGGCTAGCAGGTTTTAGATTTTACTAAAACAAAAAGATGTGTAGAATTTTATTTTCTACACATCTTTTTAACTTTGTTATACCTTTTCTACGCCTAAAGTTACGGATTCGCCGTTGATATCCCACTCTTTAGTGTAGCCCTTTGCTTCTGCTACGTTAATTGCATCTGCCAGGGTGTCGTTCATAATTTCTTCGGGTTTGCGGTTTACAATATCTGCAACCTTTTCGCTACCCGAAAGGGTAACTACTATGTGGTCCATAACGTTGAAACCTGCTTCCTTACGCATGGTTTGAATCTTGCTTATAATCTCACGAATAAAGCCTTCATCAATAAGTTCTGCGGTAAGGGTAGTGTCAAGAGCTACGGTTACACCGCGGTCGGATACTGTAAAGTAGCCTTCCTTTTGGTCGGTGCTGATTAGTAGGTCCTCGGTGTTAAGAACAACTGCGCCTGAAGGTAGGTCAAGTTTAATACTGCCGTCGCTATCAAGTTCGGCTTTTGCCTTATTACCGTCAAGACCCTGTAAAGCCTCGCGAATTTCATTTAACTGCTTGCCGTATTTCGGGCCAACAGTTTTAAGTTGTGGTTTAAATACATAAGAAACAAACTCGCCAAGACTAGTCTTGTACTCGATAGCCTTTACGTTAAGTTCTTCTTTGATAATATCGGCGTAATCGCTTGCTAGTTCGGTTTCGCTTTCGATATACATAAGACCTAATGGTTGACGGTTTTTGCGGTTAGCGCCATTTCTTGCGGCACGACCTAAAACAACAACCTGCAATACCTTATCCATATTGGCTTCTAGGTCCAAATCAATTGCGCTTTCATCAACTTCTGGGAAGTCGCAAAGGTGTACGCTCTTTGTAGCATTCTCATCAACCGAGCAAACAAGGTTTCTGTAAATGCTTTCAGCCATAAACGGAATCATAGGTGCCGCCGCTTTAGCAGTGGTAACTAACGCTGTGTAAAGGGTCATATAAGCCGCAATCTTATCGTCGGTAATGCCCTGTACCCAATATCTTTCACGACCGCGGCGAACATACCAGTTAGACATTTCATCGGTAAAGTCTTGCAAAGCGCGTGCGGCTTCGGGTATACGGTAATTTTCAAGGTTGGTATCAACAGTTTTAACCATAGTATTAAGTCGAGAAAGCAACCATTTATCCATAACGGTTAACTTTGCATCCTTAATATCGTACTTGGTTGGGTCAAACTTATCAATATTTGCATAAAGCACGTAGAAAGCGTAGGTGTTCCAAAGAGTACCCATAAATTTGCGCTGACCCTCGGTAACTGCTTTGCCGTGGAAACGGTTTGGAAGCCAAGGAGCAGAGTTGGTGTAGAAATACCAACGAATAGCATCTGCGCCATAGGTGTTTAGTGCTTCCATTGGGTCAACCGCGTTGCCCTTGGATTTAGACATCTTTTGACCGTTCTCGTCTTGCACGTGGCCTAGAACAATAACGTTCTTGTAAGGCGCTTTGTTAAAGATTAGGGTTGAAATTGCAAGTAGTGAATAGAACCAACCACGAGTTTGGTCAACCGCCTCTGAAATAAAGTTAGCGGGGAATTCTTCCTCAAATAACTCTTTATTCTCAAACGGATAGTGGTGTTGTGCAAAAGGCATAGCGCCGCTATCAAACCAACAGTCGATAACTTCGGGAACGCGGTGCATTTCGCCGCCGCACTTTGCACACTTAATAGTAACATCGTCAATGTATGGGCGATGAAGTTCTATCTCGTCTGGGCAGTTGTCGCTTAATTCTTTTAACTCTGCGATGCTGCCGATAGAGTGGCGGTGGCCACATTCGCACTCCCAAATATTAAGCGGAGTACCCCAATATCTGTTACGCGAAATACCCCAATCCTGAACATTTTTAAGCCAATCGCCAAAGCGACCCTTACCAATGCTTTCGGGTATCCAGTTAATTGTATCGTTGTTGGCGATTAAGTCGTCGCGAACTGCGGTCATCTTAATAAACCAAGATTCCCTTGCGTAGTAGATAAGAGGTGAATCACATCTCCAGCAGTGTGGATATTCGTGCTCGAATTTTGGAGCGTCATATAAAAGCCCTGCTTTATCAAGGTCAGTTAGCACAACGGGGTCTGCATTCTTAACAAACATACCGGCATAAGGGGTTTCCTCGGTAAGTTCGCCCTTTGCGTCAACAAACTGAACAAAAGGTAGGTCGTATTTTCTGCCAACTGCGGCGTCGTCCTCACCAAAAGCGGGTGCTATGTGAACGATACCTGTACCATCGGTCATAGTAACGTAACTGTCGCAGGTAATGTAGTGGCCTTTTTTGTTCTGCTTTTCGCAGGTAGGTTTAACAAAGTCGAATAGTGGCTCGTACTCTTTGTACTCTAAATCTGCGCCCTTAAAGGTATCTAAAACTTCGTAAGCGGGTGCGTCTTGTGTGGCAAGTTTGCCTAAAACTCTATCTAAAAGTGCCTCTGCCATATAGTAGGTGTAGCCGTCTGCCGCCTTAACCTTGCAGTATGTGTCAGCAGGGTTTACGCAAAGTGCAACGTTTGAAGGTAAAGTCCAAGGTGTAGTAGTCCAAGCAAGGAAGTATGCATCCTCGCCAATAACCTTAAAGCGAACAATAGCTGAACGCTCTTTAACTGTTTTATAACCTTGTGCCACCTCGTGTGAAGAAAGTGGTGTGCCGCAACGAGGGCAGTAGGGAACAATTTTAAAGCCTTTGTAGAGAAGGTCTTTTTCGTAAATTGTTTTTAGTGCCCACCATTCCGATTCGATAAAATCGTTGTGATAGGTAACGTAAGGATTATCCATATCCGCCCAGAAACCAACGGTTTTTGAGAAATCCTCCCACATACCTTTGTATTTCCAAACGCTTTCTTTACAGTGGTCGATAAAAGGTGCAATACCGTATTCCTCTATCTGCTCTTTACCATCGAGTTCTAGCAGTTTTTCAACCTCAAGTTCAACGGGTAGGCCGTGGGTATCCCAACCGGCTTTTCTAGGAACGCGGTAACCTTTCATAGTGCGGTAACGAGGAATCATATCCTTAATTACGCGGGTAAGCACGTGGCCAATGTGTGGCTTACCATTAGCGGTAGGAGGGCCATCGTAAAAAACGTATGCCTTGCCCTTTGCGCGCTCTTCGATACTCTTTTTAAATATTTCTTCCTTTTCCCAAAATTCCGCGATTTCTTTTTCTTGCTCTACAAAATTAAGATTAGTAGAAATTTCTTTGTACATATACCCTGTACTCCTTTTTAAAATCAATAAAAAATGCTTCCGCCCGCAAAGGACGAAAGCATAAAATAAACTTTCATAAACCACCTTTACGCATACCATCATACGCGCCCTTTGTAACGGAAGGAAACCGGAGAAGCCTACCTCTGAAAAACAGTATCAGCCTTCAACTCGGGAGTGATTTTCGGCAATGCTTTTGTTGTTAGGCTTACACCACCCCTAACTCGCTTTAAACAAAGGGAAATTGCGTACTCTCTCCGTCGCAGTCTTTAACATAAAGATATATTAACATATAATAAATAAAATTGCAACTTTTATTTTACCGAATCTGTAAACTTTAAGAATGCCGCCTTGCCTTCGTCGGTGCGTTTGTAAACGCCGGCGTGTTCAAGAACTTTCGAGAACACCTTACCAACCTCGGTTTTTAGAATATCGGCGGTGTTTTCTTTTGTAAAGGTATATTTTTCTTTTAGTTCTTTTACCCAGTCGTTATGTATATAAAGCGCACTGTCGGAGTTAATGTCCTTGCCCTCAATTAAAAGGGTTTCAATTTCCAAAAGTTCTGCTTTTAGTCTTGAAGGTAATACTGCAAGACCCATAACCTCAATTAGACCAATATTCTCTTTTTTAATGTGGTGCAGTTCGGCGTGTGGGTGGTAAACGCCTAAAGGATGTTCGTCGGTTGTAATATTGTTTCTCAAAACCAAATCAAGTTCGAAAACGCCATCTCTCTGCCTTGCAATTGGTGTAATGGTGTTGTGTGGCTCGCCGTTTGTTTCGGCGTAAACGAAAGCGGATTCGTCGGTATAGCCACGCCAAGCGGTTAAGATTTTATCGGCAAGGGCGATAAGCCTGTCGGTGTCCTTAGATGCTATGCGAATTACCGACATAGGCCATTTAACGACACCTGCCTTAATATCTTCAAAGCCCTCAAACTCAATTTCGGTTTCAATAGGTGCTTTTGCCATAGCAAACTCATAGTTACCGCCTTGGAAATGGTCGTGTGTTAAAATACTGCCGCCAACTATTGGTAGGTCAGCATTAGAGCCAACAAAATAGTGGGGGAATAACTTAACAAAATCCAAAAGTTTTTTAAAGGTCGCGGTGTTAATTGCCATTGGTGTATGCTCGGCATTAAAAACGATACAATGCTCGTTATAATAAACGTAAGGCGAGTATTGTAAAAACCAAGCGGTATCGTTTATTTCAATAGGAATTATGCGGTGATTTTGGCGTGCAGGGTGGTTGCTTCTGCCGGCATAGCCCTCGTTTTCTTTGCATAGTAGACATTTGGGGTAACCGCACTGTACCGCATTTTTAGCCGCCGCAATAGCCTTGGGGTCTTTCTCGGGTTTTGAAAGATTTATGGTGATATCAAGCATACCGTAATCGGTTTCTACTTGCCATTTCATATCTTTTTTAATGCGGTAGCGACGAATATAATCGCTATCACAACTAAGTTTGTAGTAGTAATCTGTAGCGGCTTTGGGGCTTTCGCAGTAGTTCTCTAAAAACTGTGATATAACCTCAGATGGTCTTGGAGTAAGCGCGCCCATAATTTTGGTGTCAAACAGGTCGCGCGCAACGATATTATCTTCTATAAGACCACGTTCTACCGCAAAATCGAGTAAGCCTTTTAAGATTTCTTCAAGTTCTAATTCAGGGCAATTGACGGGTTCTTCATATTCGTCAAGGTTTAAAATTTCTAAAATTTTGTTGGTTGCATAAATTTTATCGGCAAAGGAGATAAGCCCCGTTCTTGTAGCGTAATCAACCAAAGCAGATATATAAGTGTTTATCATAAAAAGTCTCCCTTAAATATACACAAGTAATGCTACAATCGGCATTGTAATAACCGAGCAAAGCGTACAAATTGCAACTAACTTGCCACTGTATGGCGAGTCGCCGTCATATAACTCTGCAAACATTGTTGTAACCGCCGCCGCAGGAGTAGAGGAGAGTATCAAAACCACCGTCATAATAGTTTGGTCTATAACGCCTAACATAAGTAGTGGCTTTAAAATTAGCCAAACAATTGTTGGGAAAAGTAATAGCCTAATAAAAAGGAATGGATACAAGGTTTTGTCATTGAAAATGCCATTTAATTTTATTTCGGCAAGGCGCACACCTATAACTATCATAGAAATGGGCGCCACCGTGTTTTTAAGAACGGTAATTACATTGTATATAACGGTTACTGCTTCGCCAACAAAAGTTTCGGTGTTAAGTTGGCTTTGTATAAAACCACCGAGACCTGTAACGTAGCATAGCATACCGATAGCAATCGGTATAACCGCAGGGTTAATAAAAACTTGTTTAAGTGAGATAAAACACTTGTCGTCGGTGTAAATAAGCCTGCCTAAAGTAAAGGAAAATGTATTGAAAGCAACTATGTAAACTGTGGCATAAATGGCGTATTCATCGCCCAAGCAAGAGCAAATAACCGGTATGCCCATATATCCTGCATTAGAGAAAATTATGCCAAATTGCAAAACTCTGCGGCGTTTGTCGGGTTGTTTTCTAAAAAAGCATTTCGCAAGAAAATAAAACAAGGTATGCACCGCAAAAGCAATAATAAGTGTTTTAAGTATGCCAATAAAAACCTTGGTGTCGAACTCTATTAAAAAGCCGTGAATTAAAAGACAAATCTGCGCTACGTATAGCACGTGCAAGGAAAGGTTTTTAGCAAAATGGTCGTCTGCAAATTTTGTTTTCTTTAAAATAAAGCCTGGTAGCATATAACAAAAAAGTGTTGCTACCGAGATAAATAAAACAATAGGGTCTACTCTCATAATTCCTCCACAAAACAAGTGTAATATCCAATTAAATATTATACAATAAAAGTTGCGATTTTCAAGTGCTGCGACGCTTTTTTGTAGGTAGTTACAGAAATAATTGATAAACCCACCACTTTATGCTAATATATCATAAAAGGGAAGTGAAAAAATGACCAAAATAATGTTCGTCTGCCATGGAAATATTTGCCGTAGTCCGATGGCGGAATTTGTTTTTCGCGATATGATCACAAAACAGGGGATTGCCGATAAGTTTTCGGTTTGCTCTAGCGCCACAAGTACCGAGGAGATTTGGGGCGATGTAGGTAACCCCGTTTATCCGCCAGCTAAAGCTGAACTCAAAAAGCACGGTATTTCGTGCGATGGTAAGCGCGCGGTGCAACTAAAATATAGCGACTATGATAAATACGATTTGTTTATTGGAATGGACTCTAACAACATTCGCAATATGCAAAAGATTTTAAAGGGCGATAGGGAGGGTAAAATCCGCAAACTGTTAGACTACTGTGGCGGCGGCGACGTTGCAGACCCTTGGTATACAGGCAATTTCCAAGTAACTTATAGCGATATTTTGCGTGGTTGCGCCGCCCTTTTAAAAGAACTTCAAGGCTAGGTAAAAACGAAAATCCCCGAGTAGTCTATGCGACTGCTTGGGGATTACTTTAAAGATAGGTTGTGAATGTGTTGTTGGTAAAACCATTAAAAGTTTTAATTGTTATGTATCTCTCATTCGAAAACATTTTATATGGTGGCAAATCACTTGGCAAAGAGAACAACAAAGCGCCCGGGTCGTCTTTGAACTTGATTGATTTATAATGGTAATTGTCTTTAATTCGGGTTGTTATTTTGCAAGTGTCGAACAAATTTATGGTGTCGCCGCTGAAAAGATGCAGTAAATAGCCACCCGAAGTTACGGCAAAACAAGTTACTTTATAAGAGTAAATCAAACGGTCTATGCTTATAAAAGTGGTTTGAACCCCATCTTCAAAATAAGGTTTGTTCTTTAAAAAATGTATAGGGTAGTACCCGTCAAAAAAGCCCGCTATTTCGTGCCTTAAACGGATAATGCTATCTAAAAACAAATCGTAAATAACAAGCTCGTTGCAAAATTCATCTATAATGCGAAGAATAGGTTGTATAACGGGGTTATCGTGATAGCACAAAGCGTAAACCCCAAGATTTTTTGCAAAATTTATGATAGAGGTAGGGACGTCGGAAAGAAAAACAACAAAACCGATTATTTTTTCATCTGTAAGGGTGCTTATGGTTTCAACCTTTTGCGAAAATCGGTCAACAAATTCTTTACTTGGATTTTCGAAACATATATCACATACCACAAACTCATTATTCCCATTCCGAGAATTATTAGAATTAAAGACAAGGTTAAAATCAACGCCTAAAATATTAGTGCCAAACTCGGTCTCAAATACCGGAACGGGAGAGCTATTTTTAGTGGCAGGGGATAAACCGCATTTTTTATAAAGTTGTGAAAGCGCAGCGCACAATAGGCAAGCGCGAAAATCTTGTGCCGACAATTCAATCCCCCTGTTCTAAAATAATATAACGATTAAAAAGCCGTAAAAATTACGGCTTTTTGTTTTCTAATTGTTTTATATGTTGTTTTAGAACAATGTTAATATATTGCGAAAGCGAGCGGTCATCCAATTCGGCAATTTCTCTTAATTTTGCTAAAAGGTCATTATCTATTGTAATGCTTATTTTATCCTTTAAAGGTTTCATATTACCACCTCGTATGTATTATAGTATGAAATAATTAAAAATACTAACAAGTAGTATAAAGTAGTACAAATAAAAGTGATATTGCTTTTTCACAAAAATAGTGATAAAATAAAATGCAAATATCCGCCCGTGGCGCAGCTGGATAACGCAGCAGATTCCGATTCTGAAGAGCGGGGGTTCGAATCCCTTCGGGCGGGCCAAAAAAAGCAAAGTTCGACATCGAAAGAGTCGGGCTTTGTTTTTTCGTCCAAGGGATTCGAACCCTGAGAGGATGTCCAAAAATTTCTCGAACTTGTTTCAGGGGCTTTTAACCTACAAATAAAACAGCACCTTTTTCAAAAAAATGAATAGGTGCTATTTTTTTACAAACTCTATTATTTCTTTTATATCGCAATTAAGGGCAACGC
>JAZOQV010000019.1:0-3229 GCA_045656265.1 Acutalibacteraceae bacterium
CTTAAGCAGCATCGATAGGTCCATCGCCATTACTGATACCCTGCATTTGCTTATCACCCTTAGTTAAGGTAACCTGTGCACTTGCAGTGATAATGTTACCGTTGTTAATAACATAACTTTGCAATTTGTATGTAGCGGGCACCTGCAAAGCAACGCTTGCAACGATAGCATCCAATTCTTTTGCACCGACATTTTTCTTGTCTGCAACCCTTAAGAACTCTTCATAAACCTTTGCACAATCGTCTTCGGAAAGGTCGTAACCAAGCACCTTAACTGCAGACACAACCGCCTCTTGACTATCTTGTTTATCAAGGTGGATTCTGCCATCGTCAACCTCGGCTACGGTTACTGCAGACTTATTGTTGCTTGCATTATTGCTAATCCAAAGCACCTGCTTAACGATGCGGTGCAATTCGGAATATTTTATTTTGCTTTCTATGCCATAAGAAATGCCGCAGTTTTTAATAAGGTTAGCGAATGTTTCTAAACTAACACCCTCGCCACCAATTTCGGTTTTAACGGTAGATGCGCCGCGTCGCACGCTCATCATAACAGATGCTACTGCAAGGCCGTTTTTATCGCTACACGATACGCCTACGGGCACCGAACATTCACTTGCGATATTGTCTGCAAATTCTGCGAACTCGTCAGGCATCATACCATCAGCAGTATCACAAACAGAAATGCTTGTTGCGCCTGCATTTATTGCGGTTTTTATTGCCTCTTTTAAAAATTCGGATTCGGCTCTGGTAGCGTCAACTGCTGAGAACTCAACCTCGCTGCATTTTTCTTTTGCAAGTTTTACGGTTTTTTCAATCCACTCAAGCATCTTTGGTGCTTTTTTGTGGCAGGTATATTCCATACCGACTGTTGAGGTAGGAAGTTCTATTCTAATAGCAGGATTTTTAGCGGTGCTTAACGCTGCTGCCGCATTCTCAATACTTTCTACACTGCTACCTGCGGCAACCGAAATAACACTGTTTTTTACAAAAGATGCTATTGTGCGAACAAGTAAAGTATCAACCTTAACGTTATCAATTTCGGGAAGTTCTATAACATCAACATTAAGTTTTTCTAGTTGGCGTGCAATTTCAATTTTCTCTTTAAAAGAAAAACTGCTACCCTTTATACAAAGTGTTGAATCTGCTACCTTAATTTTTTTCATAAAATCAAATCCTTTCATTTTCGAAAGAGCTTTTTTATACCTAAAACTATACAAAAAAAGTCCCCGAAATATTACTATTTCAGGGACGAATATTATATCCGCGGTACCACCCTGGTTGCTGATTTACAGCCACCTTATTAAAGCTCTATTAAGCCTTTTGCCATGATAACGGAGCACGCCGTAACCGCTTACTTGACACTCGTTGGGCGGTTCTGCTACGGAACGAGACTTGATATATCTTACCGCACTGCCTTGCACCAAACGGCAGCTCTCTAAAGCGGGGTGGGATACACAATAATTCCATCAACGCATTTAAAAGTATGCAAGTATTATAGCACCGAAAATATACTTTGTCAATACCTTTTTATATAAATCAAGGGCGCGCTAAACTAATAGCACGCCCCGTAACTTTATTTAATTGTAAACTCGTTTGAGTATATTTCGGTTTCAGTAAAATCTTCGGTTGCTTTTATGCGGTATGTACCCTCTTTAAGAGGCAAATCATAAGCACTCTTTATACCTATTTTGTGAGTTGTTGTGGTAGGTCCTTGCGGGAAAATTCTAGCATCTAAATCCCATCCGAAATTTTCTGTTTCGCTATTATATTTTAATGGGATGAATTTGCCATCTTCTTTGATTTGTAACTCAAACTCGTTGCTAATATAATAATCCTTGTCAGTATTTATGGTAGCATCGCACTCTATTACAGTTACATCGGTGGGATACTCGGTTTGCTTTGTAGTTAAAACCACAACAGGCGTTTTCTTACAACCCACAAAAAAGCACATAAAAAGTGTTATGCTAAAAAACATAATAAATAACTTTTTCATAAATTATCTCCTTTTATGCTGTAATGTTACGATATAATATCAGCACACTGTATACTGTGCTGTCTATCTTAATAAACATTGTAGTAGATACGCCATCTCCCTGAGTAAGTATGCCTATAATCTTATATACGTCATTTTGCTTTATATACAACGGACCACCACTCATTCCGTTTGTTGATTTGGTATTAGTGCTTTTCAGCCTATAAGTATAAGTATTGCTAATGGTACCATTTGAACGATACATTATTCTTGTTCTCTCTCCATCTACTTCTGCTGGATACCCGTTGGTTCTAATCGCTGTTCCGTTGTATGAACTTGTTTGTGTCTTTATTTCCATCCAACCTACTGTATACCCAATATTTGAATCAAGTTCTATAATTCCCCAATCATAATTAGAATTTTCACTTTCAACATACTGATTTGCAACAGAAAATGTACTGGCAGTTACTTCACCATAAGGTATAGTGTTTCCTGTTCTTCCTGGGTATACTTTTGCTTCAACTACAAATCCATGTTTATCCTCAATGTCATATAGTAAATGTCCGGCAGTTGCGACTGCATTAGGTCCTATCATAAAACCCGAACCTCTATACCAATTATCATTTATATCTTTTACCTTAATATACACCGTATTTTGATACGCAGCTACGGTTGTAGTGGTAATAGCAGTCCACGTGCCCGCCAATGACCTTGCAGAAGCAGTTGCTACTTTTGTTGGTAATAATTCATCTGTAATAGGATGATAACCTTTAGATTCCATACAGTCTTCGGTAACTGTATTGTATGATGAATTTCTTTTTGATATATTGGGGTCGATTTCAACCCTTGTGGTTTCTCTTGTTTTTGTGTCATATTTAACCATAACTATATTTTCTTCTCTTAGCACGGTGTTTTCGTCTGCAAATGCAGGCACACTTAAAGTAACAGTAAAAACAAAAATAACAGCTAATGCACTTGATAATAACTTTTTAAACATAAATCATTCTCCTAACTTTTTTATTTTAACTAATATTACAAAAAGTATTGTTAAACCACATTGGTATCTCCTCCTTAATTTTAATATATCATACCCTCCATATTTTGTCAAGTTACGCTTAATTTGGTTAATACAGTTAACATATTTTGGTAATGTTATATAAAAATGGCATATCAGCGTTATGCCAATATGCCACTTATAAATGTTTTAATTTATTTTGTAGGTCCAGCCGAATTTATCTTCGATTTTGCCCCACTG
>JAZOQV010000020.1:0-8054 GCA_045656265.1 Acutalibacteraceae bacterium
CGTTTTAGGGCCTTTTGGCAAAAATGTGTAAAATGCACCCTGAAAAACTTGAAAAAAGTGTTTTTCTGTTTTTAATCGCATTTTGGGGCCAAAATTAATGTTTTCTTGAAACCGCCAATAAAACAATTCTTATACTTATAAACGAAGAGTCGCGAGAGCGGCTCTTTAGTTTTTATATAAGTGAGGTTTTATTATGGCAAAGAAATTGGGTTATGAAGATGGAAGAGAATTGTTTGTTAAGAAGCTTTGTAACCTAATGAACGAGAGAAATTTATCCTGTCAGTATTTGAGCAGTAAGATTAAAAAGAATGACGGATATATTAATCGTATTATTAATGGAAAGATAGATCCCTCTTTTGAAGTGCTATTCGATATAGCGGTCGTATTAAAGATTCCTGTGTCAGAATTATTTGAATAAAAATTTGCATGACCTGTCAGGTCATGTTCACGACAAACCCATTGACCCAACATTTTAGCAATGGTATAATGAGTACAACAAAACGTCATAACGGCTCGAGGCACAAGATCAAGCCGACAGATGAAAACATGTAGCTTTCTTAGATGTATTGTTTCTGTTCTTCTATAGGGGCCACGAAAGTGGAGAAGAAGTTGGAGTGGTAGCAAATAGGGAAGTTTTGTTTCCGTGCGCAGGAAACAGTCTCTTGGATTCCGACATTTGATGTTATAATAGTGCTTCTCTTTTGCAATGTAGTTTTAGGGTGAACTATGCATTAATAGGGGAGAGAAGTGTTTTGTCAACTAAATATATTGTTTGTAACGGTTGTAGTTTTGCAGGCGTTTGCTTTGCATTGCCGTTATAAAATTAATGGGGACTTTCTGCATTTTTTGTTGCAGAGAGTGCTTTTTTATGTTATAATATTTTTGTAAAGAAAAACTGGGGAAACCCAGTAAAATCAAGGGTTTCTCACCAGTTCTTTTTCGGACACGAGAGACAAAACAAAAGCACTCCATACGGAGTGCTTTTGTTTTGGAAACTAAGTGTGCCTTGCGGCACGTGAAACACACCTTCGGTGCGTGAAGTTTGCCTACGGCAAGTGAAGTGCCTGCGGGCGTGTGTGGCACACTTAACTTCACTTTGCGGTGTAACCGCAAAACTTCACTATGGTGCAAGCCATAACTTCACTTCGGCGAAGCCGATACTTCACTTTTCCTTGCACCGCCACCTTTTTTATGCTATAATACATCCAAGGCGGTGATGATATGTTCAAATATAGGTTTGCTTGTTCAAATAAAGATAATATATTATTTGCTATAAATCAAATAATTGCAAACGATTTGCCTAGTGGGAAATCTATATTTGGCGGAGATTTATATAAATCAGGCATTCATTTTGAAATATGCGAAGAGAAGATAAAAGGATTTTTTCTCGCAGAGTCTGAAAATGAATCACATAGAGGTGCACCGATTCGCGTTTGCTTTTCGGGTGAGTTTGTCGAAGAAGAAAATGATTTATTTTTTGATGTTTATATCTATCCTCGAATTGTTGAAATTTTATTGTTGATATTTGCTTTTATATTTCTTTCTTTTTTTGGCAAAGCAACCGGAGTTATAATATCAGTTGTTGTTCTGTGTATATTTGGCAAAGGATATTATGATATGATGAAAGATACGTATAATAGACTTAATAGAATATTTAGTTAAATAAAATCAAGTTTTCAGGCACATTTCATTCGTGTCATTAAGTTCAAAACACCCAAAAATCCCGTTCACGAAAGTGGGCGGGATTTTTACTTTTTACTTATTACCTCTTCACTCTTATCTGAAAACCTCGGGGCTTTGGGAAGTAATAAGTAAAAGGTAAGAGGTAATAATAAACCCATACCTATTTTATGGAGGGTAAGCAATGGAGTCGATATGGAAACGAAGTGTTGAATCTGAAAATTTTCTACAACTTCAAAACGAAATAAAAACCGATGTGCTTATAGTAGGCGGTGGTCTGGCGGGTATATTATGTGCGTATATGCTTAAAAACGCGGGTATAGAATGTGTGTTAGTTGAAGCAGACCATATTTGCGGTGGCGTTACAGGTTACACAACCGCAAAAATCACACTGCAACACGGGATAATTTACGATAAAATTATTAAAAAATATGGTTTTGAATCGGCAAAGTTATACCTTAGTGCCCAACGAGATGCATTGTCTTTTTATGATAAATTATGTCATAATATTGACTGCGATTATAAAACAGAGGATGCATTTGTATATTCTGCCTATAATGCTAGGGATATAGTGCGCGAGGCGATGGCATACGAGCAAATTGGTCTAAAGGCGGATTTTTGCAACAGGGTGGGTTTACCTCTAGAAATTAAGGGCGCGCTACGCGTTAAAAATCAGGCACAGTTTAACCCACTTAAATTTTGCTTTTCTTTGGCAAAAGACCTAACTATATATGAAAACACTAAAGTTTTCGAAGTCTTTAATGGTGGCGCAATCACCAACAGGGGCAAAATTTATGCAGAAAAGATTATAATTGCTACGCATTTTCCTTTCATAAACAAATATGGTGGGTACTTTTTAAAAATGTATCAGCACCGCTCGTATGTCTTAGCTTTAAAAAATGCAAACGTACCAAACGGAATGTATGTTGATGCAGATATTAAAGGCTTGTCTTTCAGAGAATATAATGATTTACTTCTTCTAGGTGGTGGTAGCCACAGAACCGGTAAAAAAGGTGGCGCATGGCAAGAGTTGAGAGATTTTGCAAAGGTCAATTATCCTAATTCAAAAGAGGTAGCCAATTGGGCAACCCAGGATTGTATGACCTTAGACGGAATTCCGTATATCGGTCAATATTCGCCCAAAATACCTAATGTTTATGTGGCGACAGGATTTAATAAATGGGGAATGACATCCTCTGCAGTAGCGGCAAAAATACTAACCGATGCAATACTTGGCAAGGAAAACGAGTATGCAAAAATTTTTTCACCAACAAGAAGTATTTTGCATAAGCAATTTGTAATAAATGCTGCAGAAACCTTTGTTAACTTAATAACACCAACTAAACCGAGATGTCCACATTTGGGATGTGCGCTTAAATATAATGCTAAAGAACATTCGTGGGATTGCCCCTGCCATGGCTCAAGATTTACCGAAAAAGGTGAACTAATAGAAAACCCCGCCACCGAAGATAAAAGTTTTAAATAGCATTATTGCTTGCTACTCGGAGAATGTTATGTTATAATATCTAAAAAAGTTATTTTTGAGGTGCAGAATGTTTAACGCTGAAAAGGTAAAAAATGAGTGTGTAGAGTGGATAAGAGAGTTCTTTAGAAATAACGGTAGCGACTGTAAGGCGGTTGTTGGCATTTCGGGCGGTAAGGATAGTTCAATCGTTGCGGCTTTGTGCGTTGAGGCGCTAGGCGCAGACCGCGTTATCGGCGTTTTGATGCCTTGTGGCGAGCAACACGATATTGATATGGCGTATTTGCTTGTAGATAGTCTAAATATTAAGCATTACGAGATAAATGTAAAAGATGCTATTGAGGGCGTTCTTAAAAACATTCCTGAAGAACTTGAATTAAGCGAGCAGTCGCGTACAAATCTGCCCCCTCGTATCAGAATGTCGGTGCTATATGCGGTATCACAGAGTGTTAATGGTAGGGTAGCAAATACCTGTAATTTATCAGAAGATTATGTTGGTTACTCAACAAGATATGGCGATTCGGTTGGCGACTTTAGTCCGCTTTCGCACCTAACTGTTACCGAGGCAAAACAGATTGGCAGACTTCTTAATATTCCCGACGTGCTTGTTGATAAAGTTCCGATAGACGGACTTTGCGGTAAAACCGACGAGGAGAATTTGGGCTTTACCTATGCCGAGCTTGATAGATATATCCGCGAGGGTGTTATCGATGATGAAGATAAGAAAAAGCGTATTGATGAACTCCACCAAAGGAATCTATTTAAGCTAGAACTTATGCCAACCTTTAAACCTAGTATATAAAAATAAAACCTCCCGTGTGGGAGGTTTTACTATTTTAATATTGCTTTATATTCATCTAAAAGTGCAATTGGTTGGTAGGATTCTTTGGCTTTTCTTAAACCCTCGTCGCCCATATCTTCCTCGCGATTTATATACTTGCAATCTTGCCATTCGTTTTTTACGAATTCACGGTTGATGGCCGCATAAGCGCCACGGTAATCAGTGTTTGCAAATTCTACGTGTATAAGCGCGGTGTCATCGGCAATCTTTTCGCCAACAGAGCAGGCGATTATTTTTCCGTCAACCTCTAAAAGACCACCTATTACACCAAGTTCTTTTAGGTTATCAAGTAGTTTGCATGTGGCAATTTTAGATTCTGCAAGCAGTTTTGTACCTTCGCCTTTGTCTTTATACCAAGAGTCGAACAAAGCCTTGCAAGCCTCTATGTCGGTGTCTTCAATGCGACGGTAAGTAAAGTTGTAGTTTTTACAAAACGCGTTGTAGTGGTTTTTCTTTGAGTGTAATTTTTTACCGCTTAAATTTATAAGTCGCTCGGATTCGTAAAGATAATCCGAATTATCTCGGTCGTAATCATAATGAAACTCATCGCCATATAAAGCCTTTAGTTCTAGAACATCGTTAGGAGATAGGGAGATAAATCTAGGTTTTGCACCTAAGTCTTTTAAGTAAGCTACACCTTTTCTGATAGCGGCTTTTATATCACCGCCCAAAACAACGGGGTATAGCATAAAACTTTTCTCTTTAAAATACCATAAAATATAAAGCACATCGTCCTCTACCGCTATTTTAACCTTACCTTCGCCTGCCCAAATGTAGCTGGTGGTAAAATTGTAAAGTGAACGCGGATTTTTAGTGCCTTTAACAAACTTATCAAAAATAGGCTTGTCGGTAATTTCTATGTTGCGGAAATTCATTATATTTACATCCTTTTAATATGATAAAACACAAAATCTTTTTATATTATAACCTTTTATAAATTAAATGTCCATCATTTGTTGACAAAATTTTTGTTTATAGTATAATAGTACATATAAAGAAGTAAGGAGAAATATTTATGCAAATTCTTTTAACAGGCGGCGCAGGCTATATCGGTAGCCATACTTGTGTGGAACTTTTAAATTCGGGCTATGATGTAGTTGTTGCCGACAATCTTTCAAACAGTAATGTTGAGTCTTTAAAACGCGTAAAACAGATTACAGGTAAAGACGTTAAATTTTACAAAGCCGATATTTTAGATAAAAAGGCTATGCGTAAAATTTTCAAGAAAAACAAAATTGAGGTTGTTATCCACTTTGCAGGACTTAAAGCGGTAGGCGAGTCAAATCAAATTCCACTAAAATATTACGAAAATAATATCTCTGGCACAGTTGCATTGTGCGAGGTTATGAACGAGTTTGGTTGTAAGAAAATGGTTTTCAGTTCTTCGGCAACCGTTTATGGCGTAGCAGAAAAAATGCCACTTACCGAAGATATGCCGTTAGGTGCAATTAACCCCTATGGCAGAACAAAATTGTTTATTGAGGATATTTTGCGCGACCTTTGCAAATCGGATAACGAGTGGTCGGTAGCTCTTTTAAGATACTTTAACCCAATTGGCGCGCACGAAAGCGGCCTTATTGGTGAAGACCCAAAAGGTATTCCTAATAACCTAATGCCTTATGTATCGCAGGTAGCGGTTGGCAGACTGAAGGAACTTAGCGTTTTCGGTAACGATTACGATACTGTCGATGGTACAGGAGTTAGGGATTACATACACGTTGTAGACCTTGCTCGCGGCCACGTAAAAGCGGTCGACTATGTTGCAGGTACATTAGGTTGCGAAGCCATAAATCTTGGCACAGGCAACGGCGTCTCTGTTTTACAACTTGTAGAGGCATTTAAGAAAGCATCGGGCGTAGATGTTCCTTATAAAATAGTAGAGCGTCGCGAGGGCGACCCTGCAAAAGTATACGCTAATGCAGATAAGGCAAAGAATCTTCTCCACTGGGAAGCAGAGTTCGGCATAGAGCAAATGTGTAAGGATAGTTGGAATTGGCAAAGCAATAATCCTAATGGTTATTTAAAATAAAATATGCGGTCGGTAGAAACTATCGACCGCATTTTTCGGTGGTTATATGAATAAGAATGATTTAATAAAATTAAATATAACCGATTTAACGGGCGGTGGCGACGGTGTTGGCCACGCGCCTGACGGTAGGGTGGTTTTTGTTCCCAATACTGCTGTTGGGGACGAAGTTTTGGCGCACATTTTAAAGGTAAAGAAAAAGTATGCATTTGCCAAAATTGAAGAAATTATTACCCCTGCCGAGTGCAGAATAGATAGCAACTGCCCAATTTCTTTAAGGTGTGGCGGTTGTGTGTTTCGTCATATAAACTATAAAAAAGAGTGCGAAATAAAGAGGACTCAGGTTGAAAACTCCTTTAGGCGCATAGGTGGTCTTGATACCCCTATAAACGAGATAATTAGAGCTGAAAGTGCCGACTTTTACAGAAACAAGGCGCAAATTCCGGTAGGTGTTGATAGAGAGGGCAACGTTATTTGCGGTTACTACACAAAAAGTAGCCATAGAATAGTGCCCTGTAATAATTGCCGCTTGCACCCCCCAATTTTTGATAGCATTATCCAAAAGTTTACCAACTGGGCAAATGAAAATGGAATTTCGGTCTATGATGAAAAAAGCGGCAAAGGTTTATTGCGCCACCTTTATATAAGGCAAGCGGCACAGTCTGGCGATATAATGGTGCTTATAGTAATTAACGGTAACCAACTGCCTGATAAGGATAGCCTTGTAGATTCACTAACAGAACAGCATGAAGTCAAAAGTGTGCAGATAAACATAAATAAAGAAAACACCAATGTTATACTTGGCAAAAAGTGTATTGTTTTGTATGGAGAGGATAGCATTACCGATACTATATGCGGTGTTAAAATTCGCATATCTCCATTGGCATTTTATCAGGTTAATCACGCTATGGCTGAAAAACTTTATAATAAGGCAAAAGAGCTTGCAGAGCCAAAAGATAAGGTTGTTTTGGACCTTTATTGTGGCGTTGGCTCAATAGGTCTTTCTATGGCCAAAGAAGCAAAAGAAATAATTGGTGTTGAAATAATACCTCAAGCGGTTGAGGATGCAAAATTCAATGCAAAACTCAATGGTATCCAAAATGCACGCTTTATATGTGGCGATGCGGCAAAGGCGGTAAAAGATTTAGAAAAGCAAGGTCTATCGCCCGATGTTGTTATTTTAGACCCGCCAAGAAAGGGCTGTGAAGCCTCGCTTGTGGAAACAGTTGCAACCGAGTTCCGCCCTAAAACAGTAGTGTATATATCTTGTAACGACGCAACCTTGGCACGCGATTGCGCCCTCTTTAAAGATTATGGCTATAAAACAGTAGAAGCCACCCCCGTAGACCTCTTTGCAAGGACAGGGCACGTAGAGGTAGTAGCTTTGCTGTCAAGAAAAGATTTATGTTTTAATTTATAGAGATGTAAATTTGTTGTTTTAATGAAGGAGAAAATTATGAGTAATTTAATTATAACTAGAAAAAAGATGTTTCGCTCGGCGCTAGTTCCGTATTTAATTATTGTTTCCTCCGTAAGTAAGAAGGAGTTTATGCAAGAACATAATTTACAAGGAGATTTGTGTAAGCTGGATGATCAAGGAAGACCAATTGGTAGAATAGATATAAACATTCTCGAACGTGTTGGCATTGCTATTACAAATGGGGAAACCCAGGAAATAAACATAACAGATACGGATAGATATATATTTGTGTCAACCATAGATGGAAGTTTATCAAATGAAATTAAGTTAAATGATATTAAAATGAATAAGTTGTTAATTACAACAAAAGGTGGAATAACAACAGTTAGCTATCCATTTATCCAAGAAAAATAATTTCTATAGTTTTTGGTTTGTAAGAAATTAGAAATGGAAAAATAATTAAAATATTTTTTGTTTTGTTATTGACAAACCGATAAAATATGCTATAATATTTAGGTCAACTTGAGGGCCATTAGCTCAGTTGGTTAGAGCAACCGGCTCATAACCGGTTGGTCCGGGGTTCGAGTCCCTGATGGCCCACCAA
>JAZOQV010000021.1:0-3396 GCA_045656265.1 Acutalibacteraceae bacterium
GTCTATATCAAAGGTAACTTCAATTTGTGGGATTCCGCGAGGAGCAGGCGCAATACCGTCAAGTTTAAATACACCAAGGGTTTTATTGTCTTTAGCAAATTCTCTTTCACCCTGTAAAACGTGTACTTCAACAGAGGTCTGACCGTCTGCTGCGGTAGAGAAAATCTGGCTCTTTTTAGTAGGAATAGTGGTGTTACGCTCGATAACTTTGGTGCTTACACCGCCCATTGTTTCGATACCAAGTGAAAGTGGAGTAACGTCGAGAAGGAGTAGACCCTTAACGTCGCCGCCAAGAACACCACCTTGGATAGCTGCGCCGATAGCAACGCACTCGTCAGGGTTGATGCCTTTGAATGGGTCGCGGCCGATAAATGCCTTAACTGCCTCTTGAACTGCAGGAATACGTGAAGAACCACCAACCATAAGAACTTTGTTTATATCATCTTTAGATAGACCAGAGTCAGAAAGAGCCTGACGAACGGGGCCCATAGTAGCCTCAACCAAGTCTGCGGTTAGTTCGTTAAACTTTGCTCTTGTAAGTGTGGTCTCAAAGTGTTTAGGACCATTTGCATCTGCGGTAATGAAAGGCAAGTTGATGTCTGCAGTGGTCATACCGCTAAGGTCAATTTTAGCCTTTTCTGCGGCTTCCTTAATTCTCTGCATAGCCATTTTATCGCCACTTAAATCAATACCGTTTTCAGCTTTGAAGCCTGCAACAATCCAATCCATAATGCGCTTATCAAAGTCGTCGCCACCAAGACGGTTGTTACCTGCAGTTGCCAAAACTTCTTGAACACCGTCGCCCATCTCTATAATAGAAACGTCGAAAGTACCACCGCCAAGGTCATAAACCATAACCTTTTGGTCATCCTCTTTGTCTACGCTGTAAGCAAGAGCAGCAGCGGTAGGCTCGTTGATGATTCTCTTAACGTCAAGACCTGCAATTTTACCTGCGTCTTTAGTTGCTTGACGCTGTGCATCGGTAAAGTATGCAGGAACAGTGATAACAGCCTCGGTTACAGGTGCGCCAATGTAAGCCTCTGCATCTGCCTTTAGTTTTTGAAGAATAATAGCCGAAATTTCTTGTGGAGTGTATTTTTTGCCGTCGATTTCAACGGTGTAATTTGTACCCATTTCGCGTTTGATAGAACTAATTGTTCTGTCAGGATTGGTTATAGCCTGACGCTTTGCAACCTGACCAACCATTCTTTCGCCTGTTTTTGAGAAAGCAACGATAGAAGGTGTTGTTCTGCCACCCTCGGCGTTAGCAATAACAACAGGCTCGCCGCCTTCGATAACAGATACGCAAGAGTTTGTTGTACCTAAGTCAATACCAATAATTTTTCCCATGATAATTTTCCTCCAATTTATAATTAAGTAATTTATTGATTAGTTTGCAACCTGAACCATAGCAGGTCGTATAACTGTATCGCCAATTTTGTATCCCTTTTGCAAGGTTTTTACTATTGTATTTTCGCCAACGTTTTCGTCGTCAATATGCAATACTGCTTGGTGCAGTTCGGGGTTGAATTCTTCGCCCTCGTCATCAATTTCCGAAAGCCCTAGCTTTACCATAACGTCGGTAAGTTGTTTTGAGATAAGTTCAATTCCTTTTTGGAAATCTTCGCCGTTTGGGTCGGCTTCAAGCGCCCTTCCAAAATTGTCAAGCACAGGCAAGAAAGATTTAAGTATATCCGCCTTCATAAATTCAAGCGAAGCGTATTTTTCGCGTTCGGTACGCTTTTTAAAGTTATCAAACTCTGCGGCGGTGCGTAAAGCTAAATCTTTTTGCTTTTCGAGTTCGCTTTTAAGTTTTTCGAGCTCTCCATCCTCAATAGAAACGTCCACCTCTTTTGGTTCTGATTCTTTGGTGGCTTTCTTTTTGTTCTCGGTCTCTTTTGCCATTTTTAATCCTCCATATCGCGCATCGCCTTTGTCATAAGTGAGCCTAAGCGGTGTGCAAAATATTCTATACTTGGTATAAGTTGTTCATAAGCCATTCGTGACGGACCTAAAACACCGATTCGCCCAAGGTCGTGTTGCCCTGTGTTGAAACTTGCAACAACCATACAACACGGCTCGCTGGTAGTATCAGGACTATACTCGTCGCTGAACATTATTTCGATAGGTTCACGCATGTTCGATATAAGCGAAAGAATCGTATCCTTTTCTTGAATAAGTTCGCCTATACGTGCCGAAGCGGGCTGACGATATTCGGAAAACAAGTTTGTCTCGCCTTTAAAAACAAGTTGCGGCTCAAACATTTCCCATATAATTTCAAACATTGTCGAGATTAGTGGCATTATAGATAGACTAAAATCGCCTAATCTCGCAACAATTGATTGTAAATATGCGCGGTTTAGTTCTGAAAGCCTATGCCCGATTATGCAGGCTTTGCAAATATTACTGTAAACCGAAAGCAGCGCCTCGTCTACAACGCAGTCGCTAAGCACTATTCGGCTTTTAGCGGTTCCGTCGGTAGCGATTACCACCATTAAAAGTGTACGCTTGCCCATCGGTATTATTCGTACTCTTTTTACCTTTGCGGAACTATTGGTAAGAGTAGCCGAAAAGGCAGGTAAACCGGTTAGGTTTGAAAGTTGCTCTGTCGCAAGCGAGGGTAATTGCTCGGGGTTGTGTGCAATCCCATGAAGCATAGAGTCAATCGCAAGCTTAATTTCGGGCGAGGGGGTAGGCTTCTCCATAAGGTCGGATATATATAATTGGTATCCGCGGCTGGTGGGAATTCTACCTGCCGAAGTGTGCGGTTGGTTTAGAAAACCCATTTGGCACAAATCGCTCATTTCGTTTCGAAGGGTGGCGGAGGAAACAGCAAAGTCAAGCAAATCGCAGAGTGCTTTAGAGCCAACGGGCTCGCCACTTAAAATATAACTGTCAACAATGGCAGTAAGTATAGCGCGTTTTCTTGGTGTAAGCTCCATATCCCCACTTCCTTTCGTTTTAGCACTCTAAGGTGTCGAGTGCTAACTATCTATATTATACCCTGTTTTTCGTAGTTGTCAATAGGTTTTCCGTAAATTTTTAAAAAAAATTTTGACTTTCCCTGACCTTTGTTGAAAAAAGGTGGTTTTGTTACCAATAATATATACGCACGCGCACGCGCGCGTAAGAGGACGAAAAATATTTTTCTAAAATTTGTTAGTAAAAATGCATAAAATGGTAAAAATGGTGCCACAATATATCGTGCCGCTAAGTCATGTTAACACTAATTATGGCGCTCTAAAAAAAGTTTTAAAAAAAATGAAAAAAAGTGTTGACAAGAGGGGTTAAAAGTGGTAATATAATCAAGCTGACCCTATGCGGCCGGCATACTTGAACCTTGAAAATTAAACAACGATAAAGATAAAAGGACCCGACAAATTCTTGATTTAGTAA
>JAZOQV010000022.1:0-29380 GCA_045656265.1 Acutalibacteraceae bacterium
AGATATTAGGAGTTGTAGTAATGTTAAAAATCATTCTTGTAGGTTGCGGCGGCAAAATGGGTAATGTTGTTACCCAGCGCGTAAGTGAACAAAACGGTGCTGAAATTGTTGCAGGTGTGGATAAATTCTGCTCTGCAGAAAAACCTTACCCCGTTTATACTTCAATAAGCGAGGTTGCAGTTCCTGCCGATGTTATTATTGATTTTTCACATCCCGATATTTTGAGCGAAGTTGTAGAATTTTCGGTTAATAAAAATATTCCGCTTGTTGAATGCACAACAGGTCTTAACGACGAGCAAACAGAACTAATTAAGTCGGCTTCCAAAGAGGTTGCTATTTTCAGTTCATTTAATATGTCTCTCGGTGTAAACCTTATTACCGAACTTGCCAAAACTGCCGCTTCTATTTTAGGCGATTTTGATATTGAAATTATAGAACAGCATCATAATCAGAAAATTGATGCACCAAGTGGTACAGCATACATGCTTGCCAACGCTATAAACGAAACCTTAAATGGCGAAATGCAGTTTAATTACGACCGCCACTCTACAAGGGCAAAACGCTCTAAAAAAGAGATTGGCATACACTCTATTCGTGGCGGTAACATCGTTGGCGAACACGAGGTTATTTTCGCAGGTACAGATGAAATCATTAAAATTTCGCACTCTGCAAGGTCTAAAGAAGTATTTGCAACAGGTGCAGTTAATGCAGCCGCATTTATTAAAGGCAAACCTGCAGGTCTCTACGATATGCAGGATATAATTAAAGGATAGGAGAAAACGATATGCCGTACTGTATAAACATCGGCGAACTTTCAAATACATTTTCAGTTCCCTCTCGTGTGGCAGATAAACTTATAAAATTATCGGGTGCGGTACAGCTTAAAGTTTTATTGGTTGCGCTTAACGGAAACCCGGCCAACATAGTTCCTGAAGATATAGCAGAGAAACTTTCAATCTCTATCCCCGACGTTACCGACGCGCTGAATTATTGGGTTGACTCGGGCGTATTAACAAACACAGATGTTTCTGCTACTAAGAACGAGGGCTCTAGCGAAAAAGCCGAACCGAAAAGAATAGTTGCAAAGCCACAAATAGAAAAGCCTAGTCGCGAAGATGTAACTAAACGCGGCGCAGAATCGCCCGAAATTGCATTTTTATTCCGAGAGGCACAACTTAAATTTGGAAGGTTTTTAAGACCTACCGAATCATCAACTTTGCTCTGGCTGCACGATGATGAAGGTTTTAGCGTTCCGCTTATACTTATACTTTTAAGTTTTGCCGTAAACGAAGGCAAGCCAACAACGGGATTTATTGAACGAACTGCAATTAATTGGATTAAGAACGGCGTAGATACAGTTGAAGCCGCCGAACAAGCAATCGCAGTACATAATGCCAAAAAATCCGCTTGGAATAAGGTTATGTCTGCTTTTGGTATAGATAAAAGAATGCCAAGCAGTAAAGAAGCTGACTATGCTTACAAGTGGATTAACGAATACGGCTTTGACGGAACTATACTGCATTTAGCGTACGAGGCTTGTGTTGATTCGGCCGGCAAGTTCTCAATGCAATATATAAATAAGATTCTCGAAAACTGGCATAAAAACGGTGTAAAAACACCTGATGACGTTAAGGCTTTAAACGATGCTAGCAAAAAGACTGAAACAAAGCCGAAAGATAGTTTTGACCTTGACAGTTATCAGAAAATGCTTGAAACTTTACCTGAATAGGATGATTATTAAATGGGATTTTCTAATAAAATATATGCAGAAGCCGTTGAGCAAAAGCGCATATTAAGACAAAGGAACGAGGAATTACGCGAAGGGCTTAAATTGAAACTTTATAACGATGTACCACGAGTTAAAGAGATTGACCAAGAACTTAGTACATTGGGTATGGAAATAACATTTGCAACCTTTTCCGGAAACCACGAAAGATTAGATGCATTAAAAGAGAAGTGTTTATCTTTAAAAGCAGAAAAGGAAAAGCTTACCCCCGATGGTTACGATGTTGCATACTCTTGTGATATATGCAAAGATAGCGGTGTTCTAGACGGAAAGCCTTGTAAGTGTATCGAGGCGGCAGCTAAAAAACTACAATTTAGCAAACTTTCATCGGTTGCGCCTTTTGACGATTGCACTATTGAAAATTTTAATTTAGATTACTACCCAAGCGAAAGTGAAAATGCAATATCTCCGAAACTTAGAATGGAAAAGAATGTTGCTTACATAAATAAGTATATTACAAATTTCCCAACAGGAGAAAATTTGCTTTTGGTTGGTGCAACGGGGCTTGGTAAAACACACATTTCAATAGCGATTGCTAATGCAGTTATTGAGAAAGGCTATGGAGTGTTTTACAGTAGCGCAGAGTATTTAATAACCAAACTTCAAAAAGAAAAGTTTGGAAAACTAGACGATGAAACAAGTTACAACGATGCCGCGTTAGAGTGCGATTTACTCATTCTTGACGACCTCGGCACCGAATTTTCAACACAGTTTTCTAAATCAATAATATACGATATTGTTAACACTAGAATACTTACAAAAAAACCTACAATTATTAACACTAATTTGACAATGTCTGAAATTAAAGAAATATACTCGCCAAGAGTTGCATCACGATTTATCGGCGAATACACCACCCTTTTATTTGATGGCGCAGACGTAAGACAGATTAAAGCACTAAATAAATAAAACAAAAAGAAAAACGGCTACGAAAATTCGTAGCCGTTATTTTATTTATCTTATTTCTTAAAGATGTCCATTACATCGAGGTAATCGCCATCATCAGACTCGTCAGCATTCTTTGAAAGAATATCTTTAAGGTCGTCAGAAATTGCGCTTGTGTTACCATTATCATCGCCAAGACCGGTTGCGATAACAGTGATACGCATTTCGTCTTCCATAGTATCGTCTAACTGAACACCCCAAATGATTGTTGCATCAGGATGAACTGTTTTTGCGATAAGTGAAGATGCCTGGTCAACCTCGTCAAGACCAATGTCGTTAGATGCAGTGATGCTAATGATAACACCGCTAGCATTGTCGATTTTGGTTTCGATAAGAGGGCTGTTGATAGCAGCAAGAGCAGCCTGCTCTGCCTTCTCGCGACCTGTTGCATGACCAACGCCCATGTGAGCAAAGCCCGCGTCTGCCATAACGGTAGTAACGTCAGCAAAGTCGAGGTTAATCATAGCAGTAGCATTGATTAACTCGGAAACGCTTTGTACACCTTGACGAAGAACATCATCGGCAACCTCGAAAGCGTTAGCAAGTGTAATTTTCTGTTCAGAAACAAACTTTAGTCTTTCGTTAGGGATAACGATAAGGCTATCAACATGCTGACGGAGAGCTTCGATGCCCTGCTCAGCCTGTTTCATTCTCTTTGCGCCTTCAAAAGCGAAAGGTTTGGTAACGATACCAACAGTTAAGATACCCAACTCTTTTGCGATTTGAGCAACAACAGGAGCTGCACCTGTACCTGTGCCGCCGCCCATACCAGCGGTGATAAATACCATATCGGTACCGCGAAGTGCGGTTGAAATTTCTTCTCTTGACTCTTCTGCAGACTCTTCGCCTTTTGCAGGGTTAGCGCCTGCGCCGAAGCCTTTAGTTTTCTTCTCGCCAATTTGAAGTTTATTGGTAGCTTTTGATGCAAGCAAAGCAGCTTTATCGGTGTTAATAGCTATGTATTCTACACCCTTAACACCTGCATTAACCATTCTGTTTACAGCGTTACCGCCGCCGCCACCGACACCAATAACCTTTATTTGAACTATATCCTCTGTCTCTTGAGCTATCTCAAACGGCATTTTAAACATCCTTTCAAAATTAAAAATTCGCCATTTCCTTATATACAAATAAATAATAACATAAAAAATACTCAATTTCAAGTGTATTTTACCTTTTTTATTATTTAATAGTACATCTTTTTTTAATTTTTTTTATAATTTTCTAAAAATACTTAATTTTAATATCTTCTCTGGTAAAATAACCCTCTTTTTTGCTTGGAAAATATGTGAGGTTTATTCTGCCTGTATCATGTTTATTCTTTTTAGTAATTTCATCTATCATTTTTGTCATAAAAGATAATTTATCATCTAACTCTGCAGTAGAGCCAAGTTGAATTTTAAACTTTTTATTGACGTAAAACTCAACTTCTCCGCCAGATTTAAAGTTAATGTAGTTTAATTTGTCTCCACCTTTTTTCAACTGTTTAACTATTTTTAAAAGAGTTTCTTGTTGTTCGGTATCCTTGAACTCGGCAACGGTGCCAATCTTGCTATTCTGCAACTTGACGCCATTTATGCAACCTAGTTTCTTATTAGGCTTTTTGTCTTCTCTTAAAACCTTATATTGATTATCCAAAAACAAATACTGCTTTTTGGCTTTTATGCAATATGCTTCACTTGTCTCGGTTGCAGTTAACAATATCTTATCAGGGAACTGCTTTTTTATTTTAAGTTCGCCTATATATGTGAGATTTTCTGTTACCTTTTGCGAAATTTTCTTTGAAGGTAAAATTATAATATTTTCGCCTATTTTTATATCTGCGCTTTTTAGTATTTGTTCTTTTGTGTAAAGTTTTCCGCTATAATCAAGCGATACTGAATTTATCGGAAAGAAAACAGTGGTGCTTAATATCACAAGCAGTGAAATTATGAATACAAAAACTACACATAGAAAACTTTTATTTACTTTTCTTTTTGCGCCAGGCTTTTGATTTACTTTAACCTTGTTTTTCATTAACTCACCCTTTTTATATCTGCACCTAATAATTTTAAGTTATCCTCGGGGGTTTCATACCCCCTATCTATATGTTCCACTTTATAAATTTCGGTTGTACCTTGTGCATTCAGTGCCGCAACCATTAGTGCTGCGCCGCCACGAAGGTCGGTACAATTTACATTTGCGCCTGTAAGTTTCCTGCCGCCTTCAACGACAGCAGTTCTACCCTCTACCTTTACGTCTGCGCCTAATCTGTTTAACTCTCCCGCAAACTTAAATCTGTTTTCAAAAATTGTTTCTATGAAAATACTCGTTCCTTCTGAAGCAAGTGTTGTTGCCACAAGTGTTGGACCTGCATCTGTCGGAAAACCTGGATAATACTGTGTTTTAAGCAATTTTATCCGCTTTAATTTTTTAGGAGAAGTAAGTTTAAGCAAATTATTATTAACGTTAATCTCGCAACCGATTTTCTCATATTCGGATACTATCGCTTTGATATGTTCGGGAATAACCCCTCTTATAATACCACTACCGCCCGTGATTGCAATAGCAGACATATACGTAGCGGTTAATATTCTATCAGGTATAACCGTATGCTCGGTACTATGTAGACTTTCTACACCTTCTATAACAATATCACTACTGCCTGCGCCGTAAATTTTAGCGCCTGCACTATTTAAAAAATTGGCTAAATCGGATATTTCGGGCTCTCTTGCCGCGTTAATAATTCTTGTTGTACCACGCGCTGTAGCCGCCGCTATCATAATATTCTCGGTAGCACCAACGCTTGGGATGGGAATATAAATATTTGTTCCAATAAGTTTAGAACAATTGCAGTTTATGCACCCATGTGCTTCGCATATATCTGCGCCCATTTCTCTTAAAGAAGATAAATGTAAGTCTATTGGTCTTGCGCCTATTTCACAGCCACCCGGACTGCTTAATTTAGCACTACCGCACCTTGAAATAATTGCACCTAAAAACACAATTGAAGAACGCATTTCTCTCATTAAGTTTTCAGGAATTACCGAACAGTTTACGCCTCTCGCGTCAACAGTTACTGTATCGCCATCTCTTTTGCATTTACAACCGAGATTCTCTAAAATTCTTATTGATGCCCTTACATCTGAAAGATTTGGGCAATTATGTATAATACTTTCGCCTTTTATTACAAGCGTCGCGGCGAGTATTGGCAAGGCTCCGTTTTTCGCACCATGCACCTTAACTTCGCCGTTTAGTTTATTACCGCCACTAATTACAAGTTTTTGCATTTTTTGCACCCTTTCGGTTTAGTATTCCGGAAATATTATTTCAGTGTATACTATGCCAAAAGGGATTTTTTTGTTAATTACAAAAGTTCCATTAAAGCCTTATAAATTCGCTCGCTAGCGTCTAAAATCGCAGATTCTTTTGCATTTTTACCCATTTTCTCTGCGGTAAATCCATCTGCTAAAAGATTATCTACAGTTGCAACCAAAAGTTCTTCCGTTAAGTTTTTCTCTTCTATAACCTCTGCGGCGTTATGATTTTTTAGTGTCATCGCATTGTGATACTGATGATTCTCTGCAACATACGGAGACGGAATAAGTATAGATGCTTTACCTGCTGCCTCAATTTCGGTCAAGGTTATCGCTCCTGCACGACTGATAATTAAATCTGCCGCCATCATACACTCTGCCATATTGGTTATATATTCTTTAACCCTTACGTCTTTGTCGTCGACTTCTACGCCACGGCTTTCTAGGCTATCTAAGAAGTTTTTATAGCCCGCCTTACCTGCTGCGTGCATAAATTGATACTTACCACATCTTACTTTATCTGCAATAAGTCCTGCAACCGCATTATTTATTGGCGATGCACCAAGGCTACCACCAAACGAAAGTATAAAAGGTCTAGAATCAAGGCCTAGTTTTTCTCTCGCCTCTTGTTTTGTGATATTTAAAAACTGACTACGAACAGGATTGCCTGTTACAACCGGTTTATTTTTGCATTTTAAAAGTTTTTCTGCTTCAGGCATTGCTAACATAACCTTATCTACGATACCTGCTAGCATTTTACTTGTAATACCTGGGTATGCATTTTGCTCGTGAATAGCAGTTTTAATATTAAGTTTTGTCGCTTCACGAAGAACTGGGCCGCTAACATAACCGCCTGTACCAACTACAAGGTCAGGTTTTAGTTCTTTTAAAAGTTTCCTAGCCCTTAAAGACGCAGCAACTGCTTTATAAGCCGCGCTAACATTTCTTATCATATTTTTTACAGTTATTCTGCGCTGAAAACCTGCTACGTCAATTGTATAAAAATCATAGTTAGCTTGCGGCACTAAGGTTGCCTCTAACTTATGTGCGGTGCCTATATAACTTATTTTTGCATCTGCGTGCTTTGACTTAATATAATCTGCTGTTGCGAGGGCCGGATTTATATGTCCTGCCGTTCCGCCACCTGCAAAAAGAATATGCATAACTTAAGTTCCCCCAATTAGCCTTTATTTACACTACTATAACGTGATACCGAAAGCACCACACCCATCTCACAAAGGAGAATAACAATAGCCGTACCGCCATAACTAAAAAACGGTAAACTAATACCTGTATTAGGTATTGTATTGGTAACAACCAAAATGTTAAGTAATGCCTGTAAACCGACTTGACAAACAAGACCGATTGTTAAAAGTGCGCCGAATTTATCTGCCGCACGCATGGCTATCATAAAGCCTCGCCACAATAGTGCACAGAACAGACCGATTATTACTAGCGCTCCGATAAGACCTAGTTCTTCACATACTATCGCGAAAATGAAATCGTTATGTGGTTCCGGTACCCACAAATATTTTTGCATTGATTGACCGATGCCTCTGCCAAACACACCGCCCGAGCCGATTGAAAGTAACGATTGTATAGTTTGGTAGCCTTTGCCGGTTGCATCTGCCCAAGGGTCGCGCCAATACTGGAATCTATCGCCCCAATATTCTGCCACACCTGAAACAACCATTAATCCAACCGCGCCTACGCCAAGGCCGGCACCACCGGCAATCCACTGCCATTTCAAACCTCCGCACACTAATAGTATTGCGCCAATCAAGAAGATTAGTATTGTTGCTGAAAGGTGGGTTTCAAAAACTACCAATGCGCAAACAATAGCAAGTAGACCGCCTAGAAACAATATACTGAATTTAAAAGTTCTTACTGCTGTGTAGTTGATGGATATTAAATGCGAAAAGAGTAGTACAATTGCGAATTTTGCAATTTCGGACGGTTGGAAACCGAACGAGCCGATATATATCCAACGATGATAGCCTTCCGTAGCCGGCATAACATACACGAGTAATAACAACGCTACCGCTACTATGTAAACAAGCCACGAAATTCGCATATAGTAGTGATAATCTATTTTAGAAATTAAAAGCATTAAAACAAAGCCAACTGCTGCAAACAGCGCCTGTTGGGTAATAAACTTGTAACTATTACCATAATTGGTTTCGGCATAAGCATAAGAGGCAGAAAACAACATCATAAGCCCTATTAACAGTAGCACTACAACAAAAAACAAAAAGGTTATATCCATGCTTCCGTTTTGAATAAATAAATCTTTTATGCCTTTTTTAGAGGATGTATTCCCCTTTGCCATGCCTTTCACCTCAATTAAAATATTATTGGAATTAACGCTACGAAGCAACCAACGGCTGTTACTGCAGAAAATAATAGAACTATTCTTTCTTCACTAAAACCGCTCATCTCGAAATGATGATGAATAGGTGCCATTTTGAAAAGTCTTTTTTTGGTTTTCTTGTAATATACCACCTGAAGCATTACAGAAAACGCCTCGATTAAATAAACGATACCTGCCGCCAAAAGCACGATTGGTCTGCCAATTGCAAAAGAAAGTGAAACCACCAAGCCGCCTAAAAATAGCGAGCCAGTGTCTCCCATAAACACTTTTGCAGGATGCGAGTTCCATACTAAAAATCCGAGGCAAGCACCTGCACCCGCACAAGCATAAATGTTTGTACCGATAAGCCCTACGTAAGCAGACGCTAACATAAATCCGCAGCAAGCAACCAATGTTACGGTTGATGCAAGTCCGTCTATACCATCGGTGAGATTTACTGCATTAGTAAATCCGTAAACAAATAAAAGTGCGATTGGCCAGAAAATCAAGCCAACACCTGAAGTTATGTCTATATCGCCGAAAAACGGCAACCAAGTCGTACTCATACCCGAAAGGGCAAGACTTGAAAGATACGCCACCGTACAAAGTAACTGTAATATGGTTTTTTGTTTTGCTGTAAGGCCGAGGTTACGCTTTTTTACAACCTTAATATAATCATCTAAAAAGCCGATTAGCCCCATGCCAACTGCAAGACCTATGCCTGCAAGTATAAAACAACTTTCTTTTGTGTTTTCCCACATTGATGTTTGGCCTATATAAGCAGAAAGAGTAAATCCTAATACACAAGCAGATAAAAGGCCAAGTATTATCATAATACCACCCATTGTAGGTGTTCCGCTTTTTTTCTGATGCCAGGAAGGACCTTCTTCCCTTATTGTTTGACCAAACTTTAATTTATGAAGGAAAGGAACTAATATTATTCCCAAAAGTGCAGTTACAAGGAAGGCTATTATTGCTGATATTGCAGATACTAACGCATTGTTCATTCTAATTCCTCCAAGGCTTCTTTTACTATCTCACGCTCGTCTAGGTGGATTTTACCTGTGTTTAGTATTTGATAAGTTTCGTGGCCTTTGCCTGCAAGTACGATAATATCGCCCTCGCTTGCATTGTTTATAGCGTACTTTATAGCCTCAATTCTATTTTCAATTACAACGTAAGGGGTTTTGCTATCCTTAAAACCAACAACTATATCCTTGATAATTTGCGATGGATTTTCAGTTCTTGGGTTATCAGACGTAACTATGCAAAGGTCGGAAAGTTTCGCCGCCACACTACCCATAATACTGCGTTTTGTTTTATCGCGGTCTCCACCGCAACCAAACAATGTAATTAACCTATTCTTCGGCACATCGCTAAATGTTGAGAGAATGTTCTCTAATCCGTCGGGAGTGTGTGCATAGTCGATAATTACGTGAAAATCTCTACCTGTGGGCACGACCTCTGCCCTACCCTTAACGCCATTAAGTTTTGACAGTGAAGCTGCAACTTCTCTTACAGGAAGTCCTAAAACAACACCACAGCAAGCCGCACACAAAGCGTTATATACAGAGAACTTGCCGCCTGTTTTCATATTTATCCTGGCTATAAGGTTATAACCAACTATATCAAAATCAACGCCGTCTGCCTTATAACCAATGCCTTTAGCAGAATAGGTTGCATTATTACTCTCGGCAGAATAGGTTACTATCTCGGCCTTTACGCCCTCTAAAAGTTTAGGTGTATACATATCGTCATAGTTAACTATTGCAGTTTTACACATCTTGAAAAGTTTTTGTTTTGCGCGCAAATAGTTATCCATTGTTTTATGATAATCCAGATGGTCTTGCGTAAGATTTGTAAACATTGCAACGTCAAAGGTTACACCACAAATGCGTTTTTGGTCAAGCGCGTGAGAAGAAACCTCCATAATAACGTAATCGCAACCCGCATTTTTCATATTATAGAACATCTCGTTTAGTTCATAAGCGCCTGGGGTTGTATTGTTAGAAGGTAAGGTTTCATCCCCTATCATATGCTGAATCGTGCCGATAAGACCGCACTTATGACCCGCTTTTTCTAATATTTCTTTGGTCATATATGAAACAGAGGTTTTGCCGTTAGTTCCGGTAACGCCAATTAGTTTCATACTCTTTAATGGATTGCCGAACCAATTAGAGCAAGCTTTGAAAAACGCTTCACGAGTATCTTTTACAATTATCTGATTAGTAATTTTCAAGTCTTTCTCGGCAACAATTATTGCTGCGCCTTTTTTCAGAGCATCATTAGCGTAACCGTGTCCATCGAGTATTGGTCCGTTTATGCAAAAGAATGCATAACCCTCTTTAACCTGTCTTGAATCGGAGGTTACACCGCTAATTTCTACTGCACTTAATTCACTATTTAATTTTGGTATAAGCTCTGAAAGTTTCATACTTTGCCTCTTTCTTAAAAATCTCTGGTTGTATCGTCTCTAAAATACACTGTTACGGTTGAACCCAGTTCCATTTTAGTTTTTGCTTCTATACTTTGGCTATACGCAGTAACACCTGCATTTGAAAGGGACGAGCCTTCAAGCGACACGTTAAAGCCACTATTGATAGCTAACGCATTAACTTCGGAAACTGTTTTTCCGGTAAAATCGGGTATCTCGCCCGTAGATTTGTTCTCTCCATCGGTGTACAAAATAACAACACCGCCATCGTAAATCTTAGAACCGCCCTCCGGCATTTGCGAGGTAACCTCACTGCCGTTGCCCACAATACGAACATTGAAGCCTTGATTTACTAGTTCGTTTTGGGCGGTCATAACATTTTCGCCCTTAACGCTGGCAACCTCTTTTGCCATTGAACTTAATTCTTCCTCTTTATAATGCGGTTCATAACCCATATACGGAAGAATTTCTGATAATATTCTACCACCCGAAGGTGCCGAAACAGTACTGCCGTAATATGCGCCGCTTGTTGGGGTATCCAGTAAGAAAAGTAATGCTATTTCGGGGTCATCCGCAGGCGCAATACCCAAAAACGAGCCAACGTAAAGGTCATCGCGGTCTTCCTCTAAGTTTTCTGCAACCTTTTGTGAAGTACCTGTTTTTCCGCCAACCTTGTATCCTGCAACGTAAGCGTTTTTACCGCCACCGAATTCTACAACCTCGTAAAGCATATTTGCCATTATCTTTGAGGTCTCGGCAGATATAACCTGTCTTTTCCTTTGATTCTTGGTAGTTTTAACGCTGTTATCTGCAGTAGAACGGATTTCTGAAACAACGTGGGGTTGAACTAAGTAACCGCCATTAACTGTAGCCGCAGCAGCGGTTACCATTTGTAGTGGGGTAACCTGCATTGTTTGGCCGAATGCCGCCGATGCTAATTCGACAGGACCCATGTTTTCTTCCTTATGGAAAATCGAAGTTTGCTCGCTAGGTAGGTCAATACCTGTTTTTTCGGCAAGGCCGAACGCCCTAAAATATTTTGAAAAGGTTTTTACACCTAAAAGTTGACCTAAACTTATGTACACGGGGTTGCAAGAATTTTGCATAGTTTCACTTAAAGTCTGTGTTCCGTGTCCATCAGTTTTATGGCAATTATAATGCTGACCTGCAATCGTAATAGAACCATTACAGTTAAATGAGGTACCAAGACTTGTTACGCCTTCTTCTAACGCTGCGGCACAAGTAACAATTTTAAATACCGAACCTGGTTCGTATGCGGCAGAAATTGCCTTATTACGCCACATTTCGTTTAGCAGTTCTTTTTTCTTTTCCTGCTTTTCTTGACCTTTAAGTCCCTTTAACTGCTTATTGTATTCTTTTGCAAGTTTAAAGGGTTCGTTAGGATTAAAGTCGCCCGAAACCGCCATAGCCAATATTGCACCTGTTTTAACATTCATAACGATACAGGTACCTCTGTTTATAACCTTATTCTCTACAACAGCCTCGTCTAAATACTTTTCAACAACCTCTTGAATGTAGGTGTCAATGGTAAGCACCAAAGTATCGCCCTTTTTGGCTTCCTCTACGTACTCGTAGCTGAATTTCATATCGGCGCCGTTTGCATTTTTAGATGCAACTACTCTACCTGGTGTACCGGTCAATTCGGTGTTATATGACATTTCAACACCGTAAAGACCTTGGTTATCGCTACCAACGAATCCTAAAACTGTTGATGCTAACGTTTCATTGGGATAGTAACGTTTGCTTGATTCGTCTAAGCCTAAAACTGCACCATATTGGTTTTTAGAAATGAATTTCCTGATTTTTTCGGCTTCTTTTTGCTCGATATCTTGCTTAATAGTTACGTAACTTGTTTTTTTGTTTAAGCAATCTAGAATTTCATCCGATTTTTTATCAATAATTTTAGCTAATCCATCAGCTATATCATCTTTAACCTTTGCTATTTCGGTACTGTTTTTATAGTTTGCCGAAAAATCGTTTGGTGTTACAAAAAGTTTCCAAACGGTTGCGCTTGTGGCAAGTAAATTCATATTGCAGTCGTAAATATTTCCGCGCAAAGCAGTAGTTTGTGTATCGTAAAGTTGTTGCTCTGCCGCCTTTTCTTTGTAAAAATCACCGTCTATAACCATTATTTTTGTAAGACGGTATCCGCATACGCAAATCAATGAAAGGACTATAAACAAAATGATACTAACCATTCTTAACCACATCAATCTAGTTGGCTTTTTTGACATAAAATTACTCCTTTCAAAAATGCACGGAAACGAGAGCCATAAAATGACTCTCGTAAATCTAATAGATTTATATTCAACTTAAAAATTTATATACCACCATTAGTCTATATCCGCCGAATACTCGGTATTCTCGTCTTGATAATTGAAAATATAATTAACCTGTGTTTTCTCTTGCTTTTGCATACCAAGTTTCTTTGCTTGGTTTTCTAAATTGCCCACAGATGTTTTCTTTTCTAATATTACGTTTAGACGGGTCTGCTCGCTTTTAAGTTTAACCGTTTCTGCTTCTACTGCGTTAAGCTCGTTGCTAACCTTTGAAATTTCTGCATGTAGAAATAAGCAACCAAAAGCGGCGCCAATAAGAAATACAGTAACGATTATTGAAAAGAGTTTTGAAGATGCTTTTACCGAAGACTTTGCCTTGGTCTTTTGTTTACTCTTTTTAGGAAGCTCTACTACAACGTGGTTTTGCTTTTTCTCACGAGGCATAAACATATCGAAATCATGAGCCAAACTGTCGTTACAGTACTTCATATTATTCATCCCGTTAATTCTCCTTTAATTTTATAATTCCTCGCAGTTTCGCACTGCGACTTCTTGCATTTTCATTAAGTTCTTGCTCGCTAGGAACAATCGGTTTCCTATTAGCAAGCCTGCCTTTTGGGGTTTTGCCACAAACGCACACCGGAAAATCAGGTGGACAAGTGCAGCCCTTACAAAGTTCCGAGAAGCACTGCTTTACAATCCTATCCTCTAACGAGTGGAACGTAATAACGCTTAAAACCCCACCAACTTTTAACACAGAGAAAGCGTCAACCAGTGCTTTATTTAATATTTCAAGTTCGCCGTTTACTGCAATACGAAGCGCCTGAAAGCATCTTCTTGCGGGGTGGCCTCCCCTTCTTGCCTTAGCCGGCATACTGTAAGATATTATGTCTGCGAGCCTTAACGTGTTTTTTATCGGTTCTTGCTCGCGTTCTTTTACAATGTTACAAGCAATTTTATATGCGAACTTTTCTTCGCCGTAATCTCTGAAAATCTTGCACAGTTCATCTACGCTATACGTATTTACTATATCGCTAGCGGTGATGCCCTCTTTGCTCATTCGCATATCAAGGGGTGCATCTGCGTGATACGAAAAACCACGTTCCCCATTATCAAGTTGATAAGAAGAAACTCCTAAGTCCAAGAGTATACCATCTACACTATAGGCACCACGTTCTGCAAGCCTTGGCGCCATATCTTTAAAATTAGAATGTATTACCTCGGCGTTATATGGTTCTAATCTTTTAGTTGCAACCGCAACAGCATCTGGGTCTTGGTCGAAGGCATATAGTTTACCGCTAGTTAGCCTTTTTGCGATTTCGCTAGAATGTCCGGCTCCACCTGCAGTACCATCTACGTATATTCCTTCGGGCTTTATGTCGAGAAGCTCCATACATTCGTTCAAAAGAACTGATTTATGTTTAAATTCCATTTAGAAATTCAACTCCTGCATAATATCGAAAACAGCCTCCGGAGTACATTCAGCAGTTGCCTTATCCCAAGTATCAGGATTCCAAACCTCTGCATGAGTCGAAACACCAACTATTTTTACGTTACCTTCTAAATTTGCATGCTCGCGAAGATTTGCAGGAATTAGCACCCTGCCTTGACTATCATATTCAAGCTCAGCCGCGCCCGAATATAAATACATTTGCAGCATGCGCGATTTTGAACTTGGCAGACTTCTAATCTTTTCGTCAAGTATCTGCCATTCGTCTAACGAATAGATGTGCAAACAGGGATTCTTATCAAGTCCGCGGCACACTATTATCTTTTCGCCCAAAGGCTCGCGATGTTTTGCGGGAATAAACATTCTACCCTTTTTATCGATAGAATATAGGTACTCGCCTAAAACCACTGTCCACACCTCCAATTCAACACTTTTAAACACTTTTAGTGGATTATTAACCACTTTCCACCACTATTTGAACTTATTATATACTAATCATTTTAAAAAATCAATAGTTTGGCACAATATTTTTTCTGTATTTTTTCGTTAATATAAACAAAAATAAAGCGACAATATGTGCATTTAGTACATTTTGTCGCTTTATAAGACTTTAAAACATGAGTTATTACAATATTGTTATAAAAAGATTGCGGTGCTGTAATTTTAATTTTATAAAATTAAATTCACCACTTTCAACATAAAATAACCGAATAAATAAAACCCGTAACGCTCGAATTGAACGCTACGGGTTTAAATTTTATAAAGTTTAATCTTCTTGCTTAGACTTTATAGACTGCATACCAACAAATGCGGCCGCAATCATAAAAGCAATTACACCTAGTAAGGTAGTTGCACTTTCACCTGTTTCCGGAGAAAGACTTGAATCAAGCTGAACCTGATAACTATCTCCGTCTATGCGATTACCAACAATAACAAAATCGCTAAACGAATTAGTCTGGAACACTAGCGCTCCCTCATAATTAACATCACACCAAAGTTCAGTAACCATACCATAATCATCAATATGATATACCCCTAGGTCTGTGAAGTTATCGGCAACACTTGCCGGCGGGTTGTATGTAATCTCAACAAAGTTACCGTCCAAACTCTGCTCGCTACCGTTCATATAAAGTTTCATATCGTAATAAATGGCAATATCCTTGCCGCCTGCCATCTCAAGAACAGGCATACATCTATCCTCAGAAACCTCGCCAGAGATATCGGATGCCACAAACTTTAATCCGTCTTCAAAAGTTGCAGTAATAGGTGTTACCGTAAAAATGCTGTCGGTTGTGTGAATTGAATCATACCACTCAACATCGTGATCGCCTACAAGGTCGGCCTCTGTTCCCTCTTTGAAGTTTTCAAGTTCACCAATGGTACCCCAATACTCATCATCAGAACTTATCATTTGCATAAGAGTAAACTTGTTATCATTTTCAGTATTCCATTCAAAATCAGCGTAAACTTCATTACCGTCTTCGCTAATATTAGTATCAACGGCGTCAATGGTTGTACGTTTAGAAGCGTTACCAAGAACCAACTGACTAGCAGTTGCACCTTTGGGCACCCTAAAAGAAATCCTTATACCACGAGTTCCTATATCGGTTACCTTATTGCCATACAAGTCTAGAAGTTCAAACTTGTAAACGCTCTTACCAACAATAGCCAAACTAGAATTTTGCAGAGATTTCATCTGCCAGTTGGTTGCTTTTTCCTTGGTTACCTTGATATTTACAACCTCGGTATAAATATCGCTTGAATCTAATCTTAGAATACCAAGTTTAGTATTGTTTTTCTTGCTCTCGAATTCGAGCATAACGTTGTTATACTCATCCTTTTGCAGACCGTTAACCTTAGTACCAAACATTTCCAAATCGCTAATAATAGCAGTGATTGGATATGTACCATCCTCATTTTTAAGATACTCTATCTTATTAAAGTCTTCTAACTCCAAGCGAACGTATCTTGCCAAGGTTGGACGGATTAACTTGGTAAATGAGCCTGTGTTAATCTCTTTTTCACTTATAGTAAAGGTTGGCTTTGCTTTTTTGTCGTAAATCTCTTCGTAAGTTTCAGCAACATACACATTTACTGATTTTGGATTATATCTGCTGTGAATCTTACCAAAGAAATTAAGGTTAATCTTTGAAACTGTTCTAAGGTCGCCAAGATAAACGTAAATATCATATTTATCTTCGCCAACAATACCATCTAGCAAGCGGATAGCACTAGCTTTTGAAGAGTCAATCAAACCACCTGACAAAACAGGGTTCATAGAAACCAGCTGTTCTTTTTTAGTTTCAAGATTTGTTCTTGTAATATTGATATCGTCGGTGGTAATACTTGCAGTAAGATTTCTGGTTTTGAGTTTTTGATTATCCATACCGATAATCTCAATCTCGTTTATCTGTACCGACTCTTTAGTACCACTAAATACAAAGCGGAAGTAACGTGCCGTAATCGACTTTTTAAAGTTTTTGGTTGCAGTTATATTACCGCTAGCGGTTGCCTTATAAGTCCATACAAGCGAATCATCTTCATAAACCTCTGCAATAGAATCGGCGGCATATACCTTTAAGGCGTTAAACCCTACCGAATTATTGATAAGCGTTTTTACATTTATCTTATCAATTTTAGTGTAACTACAAAGATTGTAAAGAATCTCTAACGTATTGCGCGATTTACCATCGGTATCAATTTTAGCAGAAGTATTTGAGTTACCATCTGTTAAATTTGCAACCTCTCCAGGTGTAAGGTTAGTATCGGTTACACCGGTCTTTTTATCGCCTTTTGCAAAATAAACATCAACAGGCATATTCTCTGCAAGGTTCGCGGGGTTTACAGGAATTATTGCCTCCTCTCCCCATGCCCAAAGATATGAAATTCTTGGGTAAACGTCCCTTGCCGCATTATAATGGGGCTTTACTATTTGAAACGCTATATAACAACCCACCGGTTGCTCATTTTTGGGTATTTCATAAAACACGCCACGTTGAATAGGTGTTTCTTCATCTGCTTTATATTCAAACACAAGATTTTCTTTTAAGAATAAGTCTTCTTTTTCCTCGGCAACAAACACTTTAAAGTTGCTTGTATAGTGCGCCTGATTGTTTGACGCTATGCCTTGGAACGCAAAACCTTTAACCTTAGTAAAATCATAATCCGAGAGTTTGAATATCAATGCGGTAACCTTATCGTCAGATACGTAGAATTCAGGCAAGTCGATATGTGTTTTACCGTCATTCCCTGATTCCAAGAAACCTTTGATAAGTTCATCTTGCTCAGCGTTCCCGCTAGTAGTCATCTTAACATCTCTTCTAACATAAGAAATGTTTTCATATTTAAGCATATTTTTGCCGTAAGTTGACTCTACGGTAGATAAATCCATTTTTGAAGTATCCGGATATTTAGCAGCGGTTGGGTCATAATCATTGCCTATGAATCCGTGCACGTTAAATTCATATAGACTTGGTACGGCTTCATCAATCGCTGCATCGTTGGTACAAGGTTTCGTTATTACCAACGCAACGTATTTTGCAGTAAGATTAAGGTCATAAATCTGCACTGCATTTTTACCCGGATTTGAGAAATCATAAATAGGCGTATTATAAAGGTCGTCATATTTTGTAGAAGCATAAAGTTTATACTCTTGGGTAATTAACTTCTCATCGATATTGCTGTGAACAAAAATATCGTTAATGTTAGCAGTTCCTTTTAAAGTATATTCTATCTTTAATGCTCTATCTCCATAGAACTCTATACCTGAACCATCCCACTTTGCAAAGGGTGTTTCCTCTGCATCTAACACAAGCAGATTTTCTTCATCTTTAACCTCGCCATCGGTAAGGAGTTCTAACTGGAGGTTTTCAAGTTCGACATCGGTGCTGCCGTTATAGTAATATGCCTTTACCTTATCGACAACGCTTAACGCAGTTAACGCCTCTTTGGTTTCTGCTAAGTATGGTTTAAGCACCTTGCTTTCGACCTTAGTACCGCTAACATTAAACTCTTGAATACGCGGATAGTATGCCCAAGCGCCGTTGCTTGCCTCATGGCCGCTTTCTACTGTAACAACAGAGGTAATTCGCATACCAACATATCTAGCGGTTATGCCACTTAATTTATAATGTTGAAGTTGAGTTTTCTCGTTATGTACATAGATGGGTTCGTCTTTGAACAGGTCGTATTTATTATCTGCAACATAAAGTTTATAAGAAAGCTTCCAAGCAGTTTTGCTGCCTGCAACTACTATATCGGAAATCTTGCAAAGACCATCCAACTCATAAATTACATCATAATAAACCGAGCCGTCGTATATAGGAGTTACAATTGTCTTATCACCGTTATGTTCTTGAAAAGCGAAAATTCCACCACTAAAATCAACCGCATTTGTAACATTACCATCAGTTAAAGTTGCAAGGATATCTGTATGTTCCCTACTAACCTCTTTATTTATAACGGTATATGGCAATTCGGCAGGTGTAGTATACTCTTTGCCATACGCTTTACTTAAATACTCTGCACTGGTAACTATTGAGCCACCCTCTACACTTGGTACTGTGGAAGCGTTATCATAGTTGAGCACGCGCGAAATTTCTTTTTCGTCGGGCTTGGTTGATGGAGTACCATAGATATTGAACTCATTAAGTCTTGGGTAGTATGCCCATGCCGCTGTATGCGCAGAGGCGTTTTGATTAGTAGAAACTGCCGTAATTCGAAGTGCAACATATTTTGCAGTTATACCTTTTATATCGTAATGTTGCGCAGTTGCCTTATCTGTATGAACAAATATAGGCTGACCGTCGAAAAGTGTTTCTCTCTTGGTTGATGCATAAATTTTGTAGGATAACTCCCAAGGTTCTTTTCTACCAATAACAACTATGTCTGAAATATCAGTGTTGGAGTTAAGTGTATAAATAATATCAAAGAACACTGTGCCGTCTGCATATTCAGTTAAATTTTCGCCACTACCGGACGCGAAGTTATTACCAGCAAATTCTATACCTTGCGAGCCGGTGCCATTTGTAAGCGTTTCTAAAACGGAATTTGTTCCGGAAGGTGCCTCTGGAGTCTGATTTTCAGGACCAGCAATACTAGCGTCTGCTTTTTTAAACTGATACTGCACCGATTTAACCGCAGAACTAACACCTGTAACTGGCGAAGTTGTTAAACTGTCGCTATTAACTACCCTAGTAACCTCAACTGCGTCGGGAGTGATTGAAGGCGTTCCGTAAACGTTGAATTCAGAAAGTCTTACTATATATGCCCAAGCAGCAGTATTGGCAGTTGCGTTTTCATTTGTTGTAACAGATGTTACACGCATAGCAACATATTTAGCAGTAAGATTTTGAACTTTATAATGTTGAACACCGTTTTTATCATCATGGGTATATATCGGGTCGCCATCAAATAAAGTCGCTCTGGTCTTAGAAGCATAAAGTTTATAAGAAAGTTTCCAAACACCCGTGTTTCCCATAACAACAATATCCGAAATATCGGTATTGGAATTAAGTGTATAGATAATATCAAAGTAAACCGAGCCATCTGCATATTCGGTTAAGGTTGAACCGCTACCGGTTGCGAAAGAACTGTCGTAACTACCGATAGTTGTATCAAATTTTCCGTCTGTTAGAACATTTAAAGGGTCGATTGTTGTATCCTGTTCGCAAACGGGTGCTTTAACTGGTGGTCCCGCAACGGCATCGTTCTTGCCTTTGTACTGATACTGTGCCGATTTAACGGCAGAACTAACACCTGTTACCAATGTGGTTGAAGGTGTATTACTATTAACTACTCTAGAAACCTCAACCGCATCGGGCTCACTTGACGGAGCACCATAGACGTTAAACTCGTAAACTCTTGGATAGTATGCCCAAGCAGCAGTATTAGCAGTTGCATTTTGGTTTGTTGTTACCGATATAATGCGTATTGCTACATACTTAGCAGTCAAATTTTCAACTTCATAATGCTGACCGCCTGCTTTATCGGTGTGGGTATAAATGGGCTCGCCGTCAAACAAACTCTCTCTTGTTTTGGATGCATAAAGTTTATACGAAAGTTCCCAAGTTGCATTTCTTCCTATAACAACTATATCTGAAATATCTGTGTTTGAGTTTAGTGTATAAATTATATCAAAGAATACCGAGCCATCTGAATATTCGGTTAAAGACGAACCACTGCCTGTCGCAAAAGTATTACCTGCGAACTCAACAGGTTGCGCACTTGTTCCGTTAGTTAAAGCCTCTAACACTGAAGACACGCCATTTGGCACACCCGCAGTTTGTTTTTCGGGGCCAACCGTAGAAGTGGGGGTTTCTTTGTATTGGTATTGAACAGACTTTACTGCGGAAGCAACATCAGTTACTGGTGAAGACGTTAAACTATCACTATTTGTAACCCGAGTAACGCTAGCTGTAGTTGCAGTTACAATAAAACTCGTTATTGAACCACCAATGGCAGAGATAACAATCATAAAGGATAAAAACACTGAAACTGCTCTTTTAGAAAATTTATTTAAAATAGATTTCATTATTGTTATCTCCTTTCGTTAGTTAATGACTATCATCAAAACGGCATATCTATCATTTTTAACATTTGTGTCGCCATCTTTAACTGTACATCTAATTGCTATTACCTCACCTACTTCTGCTTTATCTGTTGCAGTGTAGGTCATAGTTAAGGTATCAGAACTTAATTTAGTAATTGAGCCTTTTTCTAAATAACTGCCAGTCTCAATACAATTTTCACGGCGAAGTTCCTTTTTCTTTTTGGTTTTTACTGCGCCGCTATAACGTTTAATTTCCCATATAAGTTCATCGTCATCATTACAGTCAATAAGTTCTGCATTAACCTTTACGCTACCGTTTATTTTGCAATTAACAGCAGTTGTGGGGGCACCGCTTTTATCAAACAACGCAACCTGTTTTAATGGTTTTATGGTTGAAATTACATATAGTCCGTATCTGTAACTTATATCAAATTCGAAATGTTTATAAACATTTTTTATAGTTTTCACACTAGCCGGTACTGTTGCATTACCATTGATTTTTTGTTGATGTGTATAACGATATACATAAAGGGTTTTACCTTCTAGCGATTCAGTAAGATTTACCTTTAGGTTTCTATTTTCATCGAACTCGTTAGCTTCTATAACCAAGGCAAAATCTTTGCCATCTTCACTTGTGAATGCAGAAGTTCTTAGGTCTTCGCCTACCCAATCAATTTTATGAACATTTGCATTTTCGGGAACATATTGATTAAGCATTGAATCTTCATAAAAAGCGTGATGCACCTCATTTGCGGTTTCTACGCTAGTAGGTCTTATCCATAAGGCTTTATCGCCGTTTTCAAGGTCGTAGCCAATTGGGTCGGGAAGCACGCCGCCAACATATACCCATCTAAAAGCGCCAAGCACACCATTATTAGCGCAAGCTACATATACAGAAGCAATTGAACGATCCCAATTACTCCATCTAAATTCAGCCTCAGACTGTATATCTTTCTCTGCGGTAAACATTTCGGTAATCATTGTTGGTTTGTTGTAGAAATTAGAAACAAACACTAATTTATCAAATAGTTCTTCATAGCCCTCGCTATAATATCCGTAATAGTGAAAAGTATATGTATCTACAACATTTTTAGCGTGATTGCGAAGATATGGATTAACGTAGTTGTCTGCACTTACGTCAATATCGCCTGAAAGGTCTGCACCCATAATTTTCACATCAGACATTCCAGCCTTTTTAAGCGCCTCTCTACACTTTCTAGCCATTGATGCCCAATATACACCTTTGTCGCCAATCGTTGCAAAGTCAGACTCGGCATAGAAAATATGGTCGTTAGTTCTGTTAGGCTCGTTATAGAAAGAAAGGACATTAAAGTTATCTAGTCCTACGTCTTCACGCATATACTTATACAAAGCAACAGCGGCATCTGCATAAGCATCTAAATCGAGCGGAGCACTTGTTCTCCCCTGAATTGGGTCTGCGCCAAACCAAGACTCTATTCTTGAAGCAACCTTCCAACCGAACGCCAGATAAATATCAATATTAGCCTCATCGAGCATTGTACAATAATCAACAAAAGCATTGAACTCGTCGTTCATTGTCTGACCATCAGAAAAACAGTATACTCTATTGTAATAATTTATGTAGTCGGGATTTTCTTCCCAATTGTCATTTTCTTTATATTTTTTCCAAGAAAGGTCATCTGTATGATTACCGGATTCTTGTGTAATAATCCAGTCAATTTGGAACCATGCACGTGCATACTTTGGCGAAACATCGTTAAAGCGTTTTCCATTAAGTTCTAGGTATGCCTCTGCATCGCCTGCAATTGTTTGCGAATACAAACTTGTTTGTGTAGGAAACACATTACAAGAAACACCTGTGAAGCCTTTATATAGCACACCTTTTTCTGAGTTGTTAATATTTATTGTTCTTTTATTTCCGCTAACAGAAGTACCAAGTTTTTGAATAAGAGGTTGATAGTTATATTCATCATCTTCTATATCGCCTAGTTCGAAATCATCCTCGTCTATTCCTATATCTAAATCGTCATCGGCCTCTCCGTCTGCATCAAGGGGAATTTTAACACCGCTACTAATATATCCTTCGGTAATTGGACGTGCGAAAATAATTTGTTGTAGACTATCATCTTCTAAATTGTCGATAACAAAGTCGCCATCTGATAGGTCGCTGCCTGCAAAATCATCACCAGCGTTTTGGGTTTGACCATTATTATCCTTTGGCTTTTCTTCTTTATTTTCAGTATTTTTGCAAGCCACCATAGTAAATAGCATTGCAATACATAGAAGAAACGCTAAAACTCGCAACGTATTTTTCATAAAAAATTCCCCTTTGCATTGTAATTTATAAAAAATTAAAGATAATATTAAAAAATATACTAAAATCGACTATATTTCATATTTATTTTATACTATTTTTACTGATGTGTAAAGACGATACATATCAATTTTTTGTATACTTATAGTAGAGTTTTATTTCTTCTACACAAAATTATGAAATTCAGAAAAGCTACAAATAAAAAAGCACCTAATTTTCATTAGGTGCTTTAATGCATATTCAGCTCACATTAGATGAGTTCAATAATAGCCATTTCTGCAGCATCGCCACGACGGGGACCTGTCTTTGTTATACGGCAGTAACCACCGTTAACATCAGCATACTTAGGAGCAATCTCGCTAAACAACTTGTTTACAACATCGTCCTTAGTAATGAAGGCCATAGCCTGACGTCTATTATGAAGGCTACCATCTTTTGCGAGTGTAATATATTTTTCCGCCATCGAACGTACTTCTTGAGCACGTGTGAAGGTGGTTTCAATTTTGCCATTTTCGAGCAAATAAGTAACCATACCACGAAGCATTGCTTTTCTGTGGTCGCTGGTTCTGCCCAACTTTCTTGTACCTGGCATTTATACCCACTCCTTTTCGTTAGTAGTTAAATGTTTAGTCTTCGTTATTGCTTAATGCTACGCCCAAAGAATCGAGCTTAGCGATAACCTCTTCAAGCGACTTTCTACCGAGGTTACGAACCTTCATCATATCCTCTTCGGATTTGCTGATAAGGTCCTCAACTGTGTTAATTGCAGCTCTCTTTAAGCAGTTGAAACTGCGAACAGAGAGGTCAAGCTCCTCAATGGTCATCTCAAGAACTTTTTCTTTACCAATGTCGCCCTTCTCTACCATGATTTCGCCAGAGTATTGACCCTCTGATAAATCAACGAGAAGTTTGAGATGTTCAGTGAGTATCTTGGCAGCTAGCGAAACTGCATCCTTAGCCGAAATAGTGCCGTTTGTCCAAACTTCTAAAATAAGACGGTCTAGGTCGGTAACGTTACCAACACGAGTATCTTCAACTGTGAAGTTTGCCTTTAAAACGGGGGTGTAAATCGAGTCAACAGGAATTACGCCAATAACAGTTTGACTGTTCTTGTTCTTTTCTGCTGAAACATAACCCCTACCCTTATCAAGCTCTAACTCCATAACGAGTTTTGCGCCCTTATCAAGAGTAGCAATGTGAAGTTCAGGATTGAGAATCTCAACCTCTGAATCAACTTTAATAGAAGCGCCGGTTACCTCGCAAGGACCTTCTGCTTCAATATAAACGGTTTTAGGACCATCGCTAGTGAGATTAGCAGTTAAACCTTTAACGTTAAGAATGATTTCTGTAACATCTTCTTTAACGCCATCAATGGTTGAAAACTCGTGCAACACACCATCGATTTTTACAGATGTTACTGCTACACCAGGAAGTGATGAAAGCAGAACACGACGAAGGCTGTTACCCAAAGTTATACCATAGCCGTTTTCTAGCGGTTCAATAACAAACTTGCCATAAGTGCCATCGGGCAACATGTCAAGTAATTCAATTTTGGGCTTGTCAATAGATACTTGCATCTTAAGCTCCATTTCTCCGTGCGTATAAATTTTTCGTCGTGCATCCTGTATTTCGCACGGAAAATACAAATGCAAAAGTAATCTATTATTTAGAATAGAACTCGACGATGAGCTGCTCCTCAACAGGTGCATCGATTTGGTCGCGGTTAGGTAGAGCAATAACTTTTGCTTCTAAATTATCGCGATTTACATCAATCCATGAAGGAACAGGACGTCCTGAATTTGCTTCAACAACAGCTTTGATTTTATCTAAGCCGCGGCTCTTTTCGCATACAGTGATAACATCGCCTGCTTTAACAAGATAAGAAGCGATATCTACTCTATGACCGTTAACCTCGAAATGACCATGGCCTACGAGTTGTCTTGATTCTGCTCTTGAAGAAGCAAAACCTACTCTGTAAACAATGTTATCAAGACGGCTTTCGAGAAGTCTTAAAAGGTTATCACCGGTAACGCCGGTTTTACGCTCAGCAATTTCAAAATAATGATGGAACTGAGATTCATTAACACCGTAGAAACGTCTTGCACGCTGCTTTGCACGCAACTGAAGACCGTACTCAGAGGTCTTTTTACGACCTTGACCATGTTGGCCAGGTGCATAAGCTCTGATACCTACAGAACATTTTTCCGAATAACAACGCTCGCCCTTTAAGAACAACTTCTGTCCTTCACGGCGGCACAATTTACAAACTGCTCCGGTATATCTTGCCATCTGTTACACCTCCAAATTATACTCTTCTTCTTTTAGGTGGACGGCAGCCATTGTGAGGAATTGGGGTTACATCTTTAATCATGCTAACCTCAAGACCTGCTGACTGAAGTGCTCTGATAGCAGCTTCACGACCTGCGCCCGGGCCTTTAACGTACACTTCAACAGTTTTTAAGCCATGCTCCATAGCAGCTTTTGCTGCAGTTTCAGCAGCGCTCTGTGCTGCGAAAGGAGTAGACTTTCTTGAACCACGGAAACCAAGTTCGCCAGCAGATGCCCATGAAAGAGCATTACCCTGCACGTCTGTAATGGTAACGATGGTGTTGTTGAAGGTTGACTGGATATGGGCAGCACCGCGCTCGATGTTTTTCTTCTCGCGGCGTCTGCGGGTTGCGGTAGTTTTCTTACCCTTAATTGCCATATTTCTTCCTCCCGCTTATTTCTTCTTGTTAGCTATTGTCTTCTTAGGACCCTTGCGAGTACGAGCGTTTGTCTTTGAACGCTGACCTCTTACAGGTAAGCCCTTGCGATGACGTGTTCCACGATAGCTACCGATTTCAATAAGTCTTTTAATGTCAAATGCTATGGTTCGACGGCGGTCACCCTCGACCTGAAGGTTGTGGTCGATATATTCACGAAGTTTTGATATATCTTCCTCAGTAAGATCCTTTACACGAACATCAGGATTGATACCTGTATCAGCAAGAATCTTTTTAGATGTTGTAAGACCGATACCAAAGATGTAAGTAAGTCCAATCTCGACTCTCTTCTCTCTTGGAAGGTCTACACCAGCAATACGCGCCATTTTCAATGCACCTCCAGAAAATTGTTTGCGCAGGATTAACCCTGGCGCTGCTTGTGCTTAGGATTTTCACAGATAACCATTACTTTTCCCTTGCGCTTGATAATTTTACATTTTTCGCAAATCTTTTTAACAGAAGGTCTGACTTTCATTTTAAATTACCTCCTATAAATTAAGTCCGACTTATTTAGAACGCCAAACGATGCGTCCTTTGGTCAAATCATAAGGCGACATTTCAACAGTTACGTTATCGCCTGGCAAAATTCTGATATAGTTCATACGAAGTTTACCGGAAATGTGAGCCAAGATAACGTGATCTCCTTGAATTTGCACCTTAAACATTGCATTAGGCATAGCCTCTAGGACAGTGCCTTCTAATTCAATCATATCCTCTTTGGACATTTTATTGCCTCCTTAAAATCATACCACTATTTAGCAATAGTTAGAATTTTTGGTCCGTCGGCAGTGATTGCAACGGTATGCTCGAAATGGGCAGAAAGCGAACCATCGTGTGTTAACACGGTCCAACCATCAGGCATAACGTCTACGGGGAAAGCGCCAGCATTGACCATTGGTTCAATTGCAAGGGTCATCCCCGGAACTAGCCTGATACCTCTGCCGGCACGACCGAAGTTTGGAACCTCTGGTGCTTCGTGCAAGCTAGTACCAATTCCATGACCTACATAATCGCGAACAACCGAATATCCGTTTTCTTCAACAAAGTTTTGTACAGCGAAGGAAATATCCCCTATTCTGTTACCTGCAATTGCAGCCGCGATGCCTTTTTCAAGACTTTGCTTAGTAACGTCCATCAAGCGTTTAGCTTCTTTAGAAATATCTCCTGCCGCAAAGGTAGCGGCATTATCGCCATGGTAACCCTCAAACGCGGCACCAAGGTCGATACTAACTATATCGCCTTGTTTTATAACACGCTTTTTAGAAGGGATTCCGTGAATAACTTCATTGTTAATTGAGATACATGCGGTTGCAGGATAGCCATTATAATTCTTAAAATTAGGAACAGCACCCTGAGAACGAATGTATGCCTCGGCAATGCGGTCAATCTCTGCGGTGGTTACACCCGGCTCGACCGCCTCACCTGCCAACTGTAATGCCATTGCTGCTATTCGGCACGCTTCTTGCATAACCGAAAGTTCTCTTGCAGTTTTTAGCACTACCATAATTATAACTCCAATGCTTTTAGAACAAGTGCGGTTGTATCTGCAACCTCTTCCTGTCCTTCAACGATTTTAAGTTTGCCACAGTTTTTGTAGTAATCCTTTAAAGGCTCGGTCTGACTGTGGTAAACATTAAGTCTATCTAGCACGGTTTCGGGTTTATCGTCTTTACGGATGATAAGCTCTGCACCGCAACTATCACAAACGCCATCCTTTGAAGGCTTTTTATACTCGGTGTGGTAACTAGCACCACAGTCGGGACATACACGTCTGCCGGAAAGACGAGCAACAACCTTTTCGTCGGCTACGTCGATTTCCAAAACAGTGTCTATCCTTACACCCATAGCGTCAAGCGCTTCTGCTTGAGGAATGGTGCGAGGAAAACCATCAAGAATGAAACCATTTGCACAGTCGTCTTTATCCAAACGCTCTTTAATGATTCCGATTACTACTTCATCAGGTACGAGGTTACCGCTATCTATATAGCTTTTGGCCTGAAGACCAACCTCTGTACCATTTTTTATTGCTTCTCTGATGATGTTGCCGGTAGAAATGGCAGGGATAGACATTTTCTCACAGATGATTTCTGCTTGTGTTCCTTTGCCTGCGCCCGGCGCACCTAAAAGTATCAAATTCATCGCAAATCTCCTATTAGTCGAGGAATCCCTTATAATGACGCATCATCATTTGAGACTCAAGGTTCTTAACAGTGTCAAGGGCAACGCCCACAACGATGAGTATTGATGTACCACCGATTGAAATGCCGGTGCTGTTTGCAAGCGACATAAAGATAGGTAGTAAAGCAATAACACTTAAGAGTAATGCACCCAATAGGGTTACTCTGGAAAGAATCTTTTTAATGAAATCTGCGGTTGGCTTACCTGGACGAATACCAGGAATAGCACCACTGCTCTTTCTCAAGTTATTAGCCATTTCAACAGGGTTGTACTGGATATTAACGTAGAAATAAGCAAAGCAGATTATCAATACAAAGTACAGTACTGCATAGAAAGCACCTTGGCTGCTGAATGGTTCTAGCATCTTATACCAAAAACCTTCTTTATTGCTCATAAATGAAAGAATCATTGTAGGGAGCATAAGGATTGATGATGAGAAGATGATAGGCATAACACCAGACATATTAACCTTTACAGGAATATGGTTGCTCTGGCCACCATACATTTTTCTGCCAACTACTTTTTTAGCATACTGAATTGGAATTCTGCGCTCTGCATCGTTCATCCAAACGATGAAACCGATGATGATAACAAAGAGAGCAATCATTCCGATAATCTTACCATAAGATTGTTCGTTCCACCAAAGTACTAATGTTGCAATAGCAGATGGGAAACGTGAGATGATACCTGCAAAGAGTAGCATAGAGATACCATTGCCGATACCGTTTTTATCTATTTGTTCGCCAAGCCACATAACAAGTGCTGAACCGGCGGTTAAGGTTGCAACGATAACGATACCTGCAAACCAAGTTGAGAAGCCGCCACTAACAAACGAAGTTAAGAAGCCTGAACCTTTCAAATAGAAGAAGTATGCAACACCTTGAAGAAGACCTAAAATAACAGTAGCATAACGAGTATACTGTGCTATTTTCTTTCTGCCCTCTTCGCCGTCCTGCGAAATTCTCTCTAAAGCGGGAATTGCAACACAGAGTAATTGCATAATAATTGAAGAGTTGATGTACGGAGTAAC
>JAZOQV010000023.1:0-12764 GCA_045656265.1 Acutalibacteraceae bacterium
CATACATACCATTGACTCAATGGTTAGCGACGGTTTCATTTCTGCTGTTTCGGGCAGTGCAGGTATCTTTGCGTTCTTAGTAATGCTAGGTATCATCGTTGCACTTTTAAACAAAGCAGGTGGCTCACGCGCTTTTGGTGAATGGGCAGCTAAACACGTAAAAGGCAAGATCGGTGCTTCTATTGCAACCTTCCTTTTCGGCATTTTAATTTTTATTGACGACTATTTTAACTGCTTAACAGTTGGTGCGGTTATGCGCCCTGTTACCGACAAGGCTAAAATTTCACGTGCAAAACTTTCATACTTAATCGATGCTACAGCTGCACCTGTTTGTATGATTGCACCTATCTCGTCTTGGGCAGCTGCAGTTGCTAGCTATGCTCCAGATGGACAAGGTATTTCACTTTTCGTTAAGGCTATTCCATACAACTTCTATTCTCTAATGACATTCGTATTCATTATTGCTATCACTCTTATGAAGTTTGATTACGGCCCAATGAAATTACACGAAAAGAATGCTGAGAATGGCGATTTGTTCACATTTGGCGGTCAAGTTGGTAACGATGAAGACGAGGCTACTAACGCAAAGAAAGCTCGCGTTATCGACCTTGTTTTCCCAATAATCATTCTTATTGCCATCTGCGTATTCTCACTATTCTACGTTGGTAGATGTATGGGCGAAGAGTGGGTATTTGCTTCTGCAAACTATGACTCATCTTTAAACTTTATTGATGCTTTCTCTAACACAGATGCAACCGTTGGTCTACCTTGGGGCGGTCTTGTAGCACTTGTATTTACAATTATCTACTTTGTTGCAAGAAGACTTGTTTCCTTTAAAGAGGCTATGGAATGTATACCCAAGGGCTTTATTGCTATGGTTCCTGCAATCCTTATTCTTACAATGGCAACCACACTTAAGAATATGACAGGTCTACTTAACTCTGACGCTTTTGTTGAAGGTGCATTGGCATCTGCTAGCGGTCTTGATAAGTTCTTACCTGCTATTATCTTCTTGGTAGCTTGCGGTATTGCTTTCTCAACCGGTACATCTTGGGGTACATTTGGTATTCTTATTCCTATTGTACTTGCTATATTCCCTGTTGGTAGCGAACTTGGTATTATGGCTATGTCTGCTTGTCTTGCCGGCGCTGTTTGTGGCGACCACTGCTCACCTATCTCGGATACAACAATTATGTCTTCTGCAGGCGCACAGTGCAACCACATTAACCACGTATCAACTCAATTGCCATACGCTATAACCGTTGCAGCAATCTCTTTTGTTTGCTTCATCATCGCTGCATTTATTCAGAATGTTTACATTTCTTTGGCTATCGCAATTGTTCTTACAGTGGCAACTCTATTTGTTATTAAGGCTATTACTAACAAAAAGGCTGCTTAATTAACTAAACACTTAACCCCTTGCTTTTCTTAACAGATTAGCAAGGGGTTTATTTTTTTACAATAATATTTTTAATATATCCTGTGGGGTTTCGGCTATGTAAGTCGCGCCTGCATCTTCTAGTTCGTTAGGCTCTGCAAAACCGTACTTAACACCTATTGAATCTAGCGAGAACATTTTAGCGCCGCTTATATCTTGTTCGCGGTCGCCAATCATAATGGTGGAAGTTCTGTCGGTTATGTTAAACCTTTTTATTACCTCGTCTATAATTTGGTGCTTATGTATTAAAGTGCCGCCTATCTCAGCGCCTACCATACCATCAAAATATTTATCCAAACCAAAATGCTCTATAATCCTTTTAGCAAACACCAATGGTTTTGCTGTTGCTAGTATAATGGTTTTGTTGGCACTTTTTAACGCCTTAAAAACCTCTTCTATACCGTCGTATACATTGCTTTCAAAAAGCCCTATATCTTTATATCTTTCACGGTAATATGCCACCGCTTTTTCCGCCTCTGCTTTATTCATACCACAGTAATCCATAAATGCATCTACTAGCGGTGGGCCTATAAACCTATGCAACACCTTTAAAGACGGCTCTTTCCACTCTGATTTCTGCAAAGCATATTTAACACTATTTATTATACCCTCGGCAGAGTTGGTAATTGTACCATCTAAATCGAACAAAATATATTGCTTATTCATTTCTAGTTCCTTTCTTTTTAAAAACTTTCGTTTTATTAACGGCGGCGCCTATAAAGAAAATATACATCAATATATAAAGCCATATCATTAAAAGCACAACTGCGGTTAAACTTCCATATACAAATGACACATTAGAAAAGTTTTCTATATAAACTGAATATCCAAATGAAAAACCATACCAACATATAGAAGATATAATAGCGCCCGGCAGTTCCTTAATCATATTAGAACGTCTATTAGGAATAAAGGTGTACATTAAATCTATAAAAAGCAATATGCTTAAGTAGGTTACTACACCTCTTAAAACATTTATCATACCGCTAAAATCGCTTAAAAACGGAATTTTTATATAGATAAATGCTAATATACCGCCACCAAACACCATAAGTACGAGTAGCACCAATAAGGCAATTATGAAAAGCACCGTATACAAAAGCGAAAGTCCGCGCAATAGAAAATAGTTACGGGTTTCCGTGTGTCCATAAATTGCGTTAAGCCCACGAGTGATTGAATAAATACTGGTAGATGCCGACCATAAAAGAGTTATAGCCGAAATAGAAAGTGCTAAACTGCCAGACCTTGCATAAACCTCTCTTATTGCAGTATTAAGAGTATTGCTGGCACTGCCTAAAGGTATTGCGGAAACCAACTCTAAAACCTCTTTTTCAGAAAACGGCATATATTTTACAGATGCCAAAAGTAGCATTAAAAGTGGAAAAAAGGATATAATTATAAAAAGAGCGGAATGCCCTGCATACGCATACACCGAGTTTTTAGATGCGCTTTTTAATACGCCTTTAACTGTATGATAAAATCGCTTTAATGTTTCTTTCACGCCACTCACCTTTATATTATATAATATTGCCCGATATAAAGCAAATATTTTTCTAAAATATATGATACGACTTGAAAGTAAATGTATTATATGATAAAATAAAGGTAACAAATTCTAGGAGGTTTTCTTATGACTTTAGCAATTATTTTATTGGTGCTTATTATTCTTTTCTGTAACATCAGAATTGTGCCACAAGCAACCGAGTATGTTATCGAACGACTAGGTAAATACCAAAAAACCTGGGGTGCAGGTATACATGTTAAGATTCCTATAATAGACAAGATTTCTCAAAAAATCACATTAAAAGAACAGGTTATCGATTCTCCACCACAACCTGTTATTACAAAAGATAACGTTACTATGCAAATTGATACCGTTGTGTTCTTCCGTATTTTTGACGCAAAGACATACACCTATGGTGTTGTTAATCCACTAAACGCATTGTCCAACCTTACCGCAACTACACTTCGTAACATTGTTGGTGAACTAGAACTTGATGCAACCCTTACCTCTCGCGATATGATTAACTCGCGCATGACCGCAATTCTTGACGAGGCTACCGACCAATGGGGTATAAAGGTTAGCCGTGTTGAACTTAAAAATATTATTCCTCCTTCTGAAATTCAGAATGCGATGGAAAAACAAATGAAAGCAGAACGCGACCGCCGCGAAACTCTATTACAAGCAGAGGGACACAAGGCTGCCGCTATTACCAGAGCAGAGGGTGATAAGCAAGCTATGATTCTTGCCGCCGAGGGTGAACGTGATGCTCAAATAGCACGTGCCGAGGGTGAGGCAAAAGCAATCTTCTTGGCAAAACAAGCAGAGGCAGACGGTTTGAAACTTTTAAAAGAAGCAGGCGTAGACGCTGCAGTTATCGAGCTTAAAAAGTACGAGGCTTTGGTTAATATGGCAAATGGTACTGCTTCTAAACTAATTATTCCTACCGATGCCGTAAATGCTGTAACAAACAACACAATCTTTACCGAAACAACAGGTCTTGGCGATACAACCCCCGCCGCTCCTAAAAAGGCTAAGGGCAAGAAAGCAGACCCTTGCTGTGAATAATATTAGATAAAAAAACAAAACCAACTACGCGTCAAAACGTAGTTGGTTTTTTATTATATACACCTTAATTTTTTGGAGAAAAATTAAGATTTGAAGGTGGTGTTATTATTGCTATTGGCCACTGTGGGTGGGGTTTTCTGTTCATACGCTCAATAGCACAAAACTCAGGTCCGTTTTCATTACCAACGTGTGTTACCCAATGATAACCATTCATCTTACCTGCGTAAATACAAATGTGTGAACACCAATCAGAACGGTCATACCAATCGCAAAGAACGATAAGCGAGCCTATCGGAATTTCCTCATCGAGTGTTAGCGCAATATCATTATTGATACTACCACCATCACTTGCTTTAAAATCAATATAACGTGAATAACCTTTGTCTATCCACTTTTTACCTGCAATATACCAGTCGTTAGCAAGCACCGATTTATCTGGGCGGTCAAGCATTGAGGTATCTACGCCTGCAACATTTGGCAGATAATTAAAATACACGTATGTAACATAACTTGCACAAACAAGACCCGTATCTTCAAAATATGAAATATTGGGTTTGCCGCTTTCATCTGTCTCATAACCGCTTGCACGGCCATAATCGTCATAAGTTATATTAGAAAGCCAACCAAGACCCTTCTTTTGCGAGCATAGAATATAGTTACCATAAGAACCCCACATAACTCCGCTATTGCGTTGCACGTCAAGTTTATAGCCCGTATACTCGAGTGCATCTAGAAAAACGTTGCTGTCGGGAGTCATATTGGAATTGTATTTATACGCCGGCTTTTTTGGGGGCTTGCTTGAGGTTGTTTCTTCTTTGCTTTCGATAGGTTCTTTGCTCTCTACTTGCGATTCTACAGAAACCGTCTCTTTGCTTGCGGTAGGCTCTTGACTTTCGGTAGAAGCTATTTCGCTTGAAGTTGTTTCTTTATCAGATACATGTGATGCTTCACTTTCAACAACCGAAACACTGCTAACTTTATTAGAAGATACGTCTGTTTGTGAATCGGATTTCAAATTTGGCAAAATTATTGCCCCTACAATAATTGACACTGCTAATAATAGACTAATTAAAGAGATTGCCTTGTGTTCAATAATAAAAACAACAACGGCATAAAACACTTTTTGGAATTTTTCTTTCATAATTCATCCTCTTTTGTTGATAATAAGCGCTTTGATTTTATACCAAAATCCAAAAAATGTCAAGTTTTTACAAAACCAGACAGACGGAAAACACAAATAAAAAGCCTTGAAACATAATTGTTCCAAGGCTTTTGGTGGTCGTTTCAAACCCGAAACCGAACTCTTATCCAAATCAGATAAAACTACTTTATCGTGCTTACCTGAGGTAGTGTTGTAGGCTATATCAAGGGTTGTTGTACCATCGTCATTATCATAAACAAAGACAGAGTTTACAAACATATCTATTATGTGTCTGCGACCCTCCTCTGTTTCTAAATCGCCCTCAAGTAATTGGTTAAACCAATAGATTATCATAGGCTTATCTATTATCCAATCTTCCTCTGTTTCCTTGATAATCCGTTTTTCGTAATCTCGTCTTTCACGTTCTAACTCATTTAACCTTTGACTTAATGACGGAGAGTCTGCACCTTTTTCTACAAGTTTTAGTAATCGGTGTATGGCTCTCTCGGTCTCTTTTAATTTATCCTCCAATGCAGGAACGATACTATTTTTATTAAGTTCCTTTTCGTTCTCTGCTACAATAATATCTGCGAGATACTCTATAGTTTCGGGATTGAGGAGTTCCATCGTCTTTTGTGCGACAATGTACTCTATATAATCTTTTTGTATCTGCTTTTTCTTACAGTTCTTTAATACCTTTCTACCATAACAATTATAATAGTAATGCTTTGCACCTGTTTTACTTGTACCGGTATCTCCGTTCATAGGTTTACCACAATGACCGCAGAATAACTTACCCGATAGCATATAGTCAACTTTAGCCTTACCCCTTGCAGGTGCTTTTGCGTTTTCTTTCAGCCTTGCTTGAACTGCATCCCACTGTTCCATTGTAACTATGGCAGGTACACCGCCGTCAATACGCATATCTTTATAGCAATACTTACCTATATATCGCTCGTTCTTAAACATAGACTTAAAACTGTTTTTGTTGAACTTAGAGCCTTTAGAGGTTCGGTAGCCTTTACTATTAAATACTTCTATAATATGTGCGACAGTATCTCCGTTTGCGTACATCTCAAAAGCCTCTTGAACTATAGGAGCAGTGGTAGGGTCTATAACTAACTTTTTATCTTTAACTTTATAACCTAAAGGTATGTTGCCGCCTACAGTATTACATTTGTGGGCGGATTCGTTCATACCTCGTCTAATTTTTTGTGAGAGTTCTTTTGAATAGAACTCAGCCATACCCTCTAAGACAGATTCTAATAATACTCCCTCAGGGTTATCTGAGATATTTTCGGTGGCAGAGATTACTCTGACACCGTTTTTCTTTAATTTGGCTTTATAGGTAGCAGAGTCATAACGATTACGAGCAAAGCGGTCAAGTTTATACACTACAACACCTTGCCATTGTCTTTTATCGCTATCTGCTATCATTCTTTGGAAATCTATTCTTTTCGCTGTATCGTGGAAAGCGGACAATGCTCTGTCAATATAGACATCTACAATGTTATATCCGTTAGCCTCGCAGAACTGCTTACATATTCTGTGTTGACCCTCGATAGACTGTTCGTTTTGTCTATCAGAACTATATCTCATATAAAGAACGACATCCATCATTCTAACTCCTTTAATCGCTTATGTAATATCAATGCCTCGTAAGGAATTATGTTAGCATCGTTATCCAACAATAGCCGTATTTTCGCCTGTAGTCTTTTTTTCTACTCTGTCTGATTCGTTTAAGGCAACTTGTATAATCCTCGCTTTACCCTCGTCATCGGTGTTACGAAAAGCATCTAAAACTATTTTCTCATTAGGGTTGTAAGGGTTTCTAACACCTGTTAGGAAATATCCTAAATCTACTCCAAAAAATAATGCAACAGGATAGATTTTATCCAATTTAGGACAAGATGTACTCCAACTTTTTATGGTTTTGTTTCCTAAACCACATTCTCTTTCAACCGTAGAAATAGCGATTTTTCGCTCATCTGCAAGGATTTTTACATAATCATAAACAGACATAATGACCTCCTAAATAAAAATTTAGGAAATTTCCGCAAAAAGACTTGACATTTAGGAAGTTTTCTATTATACTCATACTTGTAAACAATAAATTGTAAAAATGAGTACAAGAAAAACACCCTCCGCAAATATATTTTTTTGCGAGGAAATTCTCCTATGCTTTAAATGTTTTGGCGAACTTATTATAGCATAACAGACTCAACTTGTCAATTAGTTGTTTACAAAATCTAATTGAAAAGGAGGTCAGAGATTTGCAGGAACTGAGAGAGTATGTGCGTATCACTCTCTGCAAAAACGAACTTACTCAGGTTTGGTTGATAAGACAACTTGAGAAAAAAGGTGTAATTACCGATAAAACCGAAATGTGTTCGGCGCTTAAAGGCACACGCAGAGGCGATAAAGCAGAAACTATCATCTCTACTGCTGTGGAAATCCTGAAAGACTACGAGGAGAGACGGAATAATGGGTACGATTAACGAAATTTCCGGTCAAACTCTATCCTATTGTCGCAAGAAAATAGGCAGAGACATCTATCAGTATTTTCACAAAAACGAGAAACACCGTAAAGAGTTTAGAGATTGGTATTTCAAAACTTACGGTAAAAAGTACAGATTTAGGAGGTTGACAGTAAATGAACGCAGGAAAAAGTATTTACAGGGGCAAACATCAACGCCGCCGCAAATCACAATTTAAGGCTTATGCTGTGTTTTGGGGAGTTGTGTTAGCGATTTTTCTCTTTGGAGTGTTCACAGGAGTAACAGTACACGCTCTCTGTAACCCACAGACGAGTTTTGAGGGAGAAACCGACAACTTACCTACCTCTGAGGTAAAAACACTCACAGAGGTCAAATATGAGCAAGATACAGTACAGCATATCTACATAGGCGAATGTAGAATTACTGCTTATTGTACAGGTGCTTGTTGTTGTGGCGATTCTGCGGACGGATATACAGCAACTATGACTATTGCAAAACCTTATAAAACTATTGCGGTTGACCCTAAGTTAATCCCTCTTGGTAGCACTGTTTACATCGAGGGTCAGGAGTTTATTGCAGAGGATGTAGGTGGAGCAATCAAAGGTCAGCGAATAGATGTGTGTATGGGTTCGCATAACGAGGCTCGTGAGTTTGGAGTTAAATATGCAGATGTGTATTACACTCCTCCTAAAAAGTAAAACCGCCGCAAGAACAAAGTCTTAACGGCGGCAAGGTAAATATTAACCTTGATTATTATACCAAAAAGGAGTGATTTTGTCAAATGATAAAACCCACTGACAAATCGGTATGTATTGAGTGTAAAGAGCCTATCGGGGACGAGCCTTACGGATATACCAAAATGAGAGGTCATCCGCCGGTCTTTATACATAATCGCTGTTATGAAAAACTCCTACCTAAAAACAAAAGGAGTAAACCTAATGGCTGATATTGTAAAAGTAGGTTGGAGCGGCGGTAAAGACAGTAGTTGTAGTGTTATGCTCCACTTGGAGCAAGGACATAAAGTAAAAGCAGTATGTTATATCCCTATGTTTACGGAAAAAATACCGTTATTACTAAAGGAACATTATGAGTTTATATTAAGAACTGCCGACAGATTTCGTTCTCTCGGTGCTGAGGTGAAAATAGTTACAGGTATTACCTATTACGATTTTGTACTTAAACGAAGTTCAAGAGGTAAATTCAAAGATAGAATGTTCGGTTTTCCACCTTTCATTACGGGATTATGTAATTTCAAACGTGATTCCAAAGTTAAAGCATTAAGTGAAACCGATGTAGGATATTACGATTACGAGGATATTGGTATAGAGGCAAACGAAATTAAACGGCAAAACCAATTAAATGAAAGAAAACGCTCTATACTTTGCGAACTCGGTTTTACAAAATATGATGTTATTACATTCGATATAACACACGATTTACTTTCGCCGCATTATGAAATTTTAGCACGAGACGGATGTACACTTTGTCCTCACGCAAAGGCTAAAGAGAGAGAGTTATGGTTCAAACAATACCCTGAGGCTGTTCCTTTAGTTATCGAACTACAGGAGATAGTCAAAATCGAAAGACCCGAACAAACTCCCCTTAGAGGTCATAAATGGTTTATTGAAGAGGACGGAACTATTAACTAAATAAAGGAGATATTAACCAATGAAAGAAAGATTAAACAGAGGAGAACATTTTACTTACAAAGGTATTGAGTGGATTTGCCTTGACTACATAGGTGAGGATATTCTTGCTATGACTGCTAAGGTATGGCAGGAAATGCCGTTTGATACTGATTGTAAAAACGATTACAAGGTATCGTCTTTACGCAGAGTTCTCAACACAGAATTTTTAGAAAAACTCGACAAGAGACATCTTGTTCCTATGAAACTTGACCTTACCGCAGATAACGGCGATAAGAGTTACGGCGAATGTGAGGATTATGTAGGTATCCTTTCTTGCGACCAATATCGTAAATACAGAGATATTGTTCCACTATTTGATGAATGGATGTGGACTTGTACACCGTGGTGTTGTAGTTCGCCGAACACGAGTTACGCCGGCACCGTTCGTAGTGTGCATACTTCGGGTTGTCTCAGCTACTACAGTGCCCACCACAGTACCGGAGTCGCTCCGGCTTGTATTTTCTCATCTAAGAATCTTAAATTGTGCCGTCAGGCACATTTAGTAGAGGTTGACGATGAGTGATAACAGAGATTAGACAGGAAATAGTCGCTCTGCTCACGCAACCTTAGGAGCAAGAAATTACGCATTAAATGACCGTGAAGTAAACGATTATTACGCAACTGAACCTAAAGCCTTAGAATTACTACTTGACCTTGAGCAGTTTGACCCTTTCGTTTGGGAATGTGCTTGTGGAGAGGGTCATTTATCAGAGGTTTTAAAGAAAAGAGGATACATAGTTCGCTCCACCGACCTTATAGACAGAGGTTACGGAGAAAGCGGTGTCGATTTCCTTAAAACCACCGAAAGATTTAACGGAGATATTATCACAAATCCGCCCTACAAATTCGCTCAAGAGTTTGTAGAACACGCTTTAGAAATCTTAACGGACGGTAATAAAATTGCTATGTTTTTAAAATTACAGTTCTTAGAGGGTAAAGCAAGACGGAAAATGTTTGAGAAATCCCCCCCCCCCCGAACCGTGTATGTATCTACAGGCAGGTTATGTTGTGCTATGAACGGAGATTTCAAAAAAATACTCAAAGTCCAATGCGGTAACATACGCTTGGTTCATTTGGGAGAAAGGATTTAAAGGAGAACCTACAATAAGATGGTTCAATTAACGAGATTATGAGCAACAAAAAACTCGGTAACGATTTTGAAAGTGAATTGTGCGAAACATTACGGCATAACGGCTTTTGGGCATACAACACAGTAAATAAAGCCTCCGGTCAACCTGCGGATATTATTGCCGCAAAGAATAGTATATCGGTGCTTATTGATGCAAAAGTCTGCTCAAATGACGAGTTTAAACTCGATAGAATTGAGAGCAATCAAGAGACCGCCGCTATGCTTTATGACAAGTGCGGCAACTCACATTGTTATTTCGCTTTGAAAATGTCTGATGGCACAGTTTACTTATGTAGCACATTGGTATTGCTTATGCTCCGTCAACACAAATCCGTTTTACGCAGAGCGGATATTGAGGAGTTAGGGATACTACTCAATGAATGGTTCTCTAAAAACAATATATGAAAGTAGTTATAACAAACGAAATTACAGTTACAAATCCTCCCACAGAGTTAGTTGAGTGGTGCAAGAAAAACCTTATAATACCAAACCCTGAGTATCAAAAGAAAAGACGAATGGGTAAATGGACAGGCAATATTCCCGATAAATTATATCTCTATAAGGTTTTTGGAGAAAGCATTTGTTTACCTTACGGCATATTACCTACCATTAAAGATATGCTCGGTAATTACACTGAGGGGTTTCCTACTATACGCAAGGTTGATTACAACTGTGAAGTTCCCTTATACGATTATCAAGCAGTAGCGGTTGAAAATATGCTACAGCACGATTGCGGAGTTTTACAAAGTAAAGCCGGTAGCGGTAAAACGCAGATGGGTATTGCTATGATAGCAAAACTCGGTTGTAGAACATTATGGCTTACTCATACGGCAGAACTTTTAAAACAGAGTAGAGATAGAGCGGCATTGTACACCGATTCCTCTCTGTTCGGGGAAATAACAGCAGGTAAGGTAAACATAGGTAAAGGTATCACTTTTGCAACAGTTCAGACCCTTGCAAAGCAAGACCCCGATACATACAAAAATGCTTTTGACTGTGTAATCGTGGACGAATGTCATAGAGTCGCAGGTACACCTACCTCCGTTACTCAGTTCGGTAAGGTTTTAAGTAATCTCAACTGTAGATATAAATATGGTTTATCTGCAACTGTTCACAGAGCAGACGGACTTATAAAGACTATGTTTGCATATCTCGGTAAGGTTGCTTACACCGTTCCTGACGAGGCTGTAGCGGACAAGGTTATGGATGTTTTTATATATCCTAAACCCACTCATACTCTTATCTCTGAGGACTGCTTAGATACGGACGGCACGATTATTTATCAAAACCTTATATCGTACCTTGTTAAAAACTCTCGTAGAAACTTTATGATAGCCAATGACTTAGCCGATAATAGCGACCATTACTGTCTTATACTCTCTGACAGAGTAGAACACCTAAAACAGATAATGTCTCTTATGCCGCAGGAAATGTGTGCGATGATAGACGGAAAAATGGTATCTAAAAAGGCTCGTGCTGAAAGAGATTGTGCTATGGAGGACATTCGTAGCGGCAAAAAACATTATCTCTTTGCTACTTATAGATTGGCTAAAGAGGGCATCGACATACCTCGTCTTGACAGATTGTTTTTAACCACTCCGCAAAAGGATTATGCGATTGTAGTTCAAAGTGTTGGACGAATAGCAAGAACTTTTGAGGGCAAGTCTGACCCTGTGTGTTATGACTATGTTGACAATATCGGTTATTTGATAGGTGCGTATAAAAAAAGATGCTCACATTACAAAAAATGCGGTTGTCAGTTTTTAGGAGGACTTTATGACACTTAAAGTAAACGAACTGTTTAGCGGCATCGGTGCATTTCGTAAGGCTTTATTAAATCTAAATATTCCTCACAAAATCGTAGGAATATCAGAGATAGATAAATATGCAATACAGTCTTATGAGGCTATGTATGGAAAAACTCGTAATTACGGAGACATTTCCAAAATAAACAAACTTGATTATGCGGATATGTGGACTTATGGTTTTCCCTGTCAAGATATATCGGTAGCCGGAGAACAGTTAGGAATCATTAAAGGTGTAACTCGTAGTGGTTTGCTTTATGAAGTACAAAGGTTACTTACGACTTCTAAAGAGTTTAACGAGTTACCTAAATTCTTGATATTAGAGAATGTCAAAAACCTTGTAGGAAAACAGTTTAAGGATAAGTTCTTGCAGTGGTTAGATTGGCTTGATGAGTTAGGTTATAACTCATATTGGCAGGTTTTAAACGCTAAGGATTACGGACTCCCACAGAATAGAGAGAGAGTATTCGTGGTTTCAATAAGAAAAGATGTCGAT
>JAZOQV010000024.1:0-6999 GCA_045656265.1 Acutalibacteraceae bacterium
CAAAGGGCTTTTTGTAAAGAACAAAACCGCCAGAAATGCAGGGTAAAAAGCGTATATAAAATAGGTTATTGCCTTGGTAATTCGCACGATGGCGTTACTTAACTTTGGCTTTTTGGATAATTTAGTTGTAATATTCAAATAAAACTCAGGCTTCATTCTTGCGCCCCCTTTCCCCTATTATATACCACTCCCCAAAAATAGTCAATTCTACTTATCGGATACCTACTTGAAAATCGCAACAAAAAAAGTATAATATAAGTAGAACTTTTACGGAGTGTGCATTATGAACTATTCGGCTAAAATTACAAACTCAAAACTTACAATTTTAAATGGCGACAAAAAAGTTTTAGAAAACCTTACCATTCGCGCTAACTTTAATCGCGAAAGGGATATTGTTTTCGTACCGACCAAAATCACATCGCAAGAAGAAAAAATTGTAGTAGACTTCTCTATTATCGAGGACTCCAGCCGCTGCCCAGAAGCAACCGAAGTTAAACTTATTTTAGAACAGGTTAATACGGCGCTCCTTTTCAAACTAAAATTTTTATGCAATACCGAATGTGGTCCGTACTGCTATGCATTCTCTCCTTTTTACAGCGCAAATCTTGATTTCGATTACTGTGGCGAGCGATTCACTTCGCTTTACAATATGTCCACCAGCAACGTTTGTTGGCAAGAGGTTTCTTTCAAAAATCCGAAAGATATCCATGAAAAAATGTCTAGCATAACCGCAAAAGTTTGCGACAAAGCGGTAAACTTTTTGCCGGTTGTAAACAGAAAAATCGCCGCGGAACTCTCATCAGGCGGCGTAGAAATCTCTACAAGAATTATGGGGGTTAATAAAATCGACTCCTATGTTTTATCGCTTAATGTTGCAGACCTGCCCAAAACCGCCGCGGCAGAAAATGTTAAAGCGCAAAAATCTGTTGGCGCAATCGCGGTACCGCTGAAGTCAGAGCGCAAGTACCCAAAATGTTTAGAGGGCTTTGGTTGGTGCACTTGGGACGCATTTTATCACGACGTAACCGCCGACAAAATCATCACTAAACTAGACGAGTTTAAGGCGATGGGCATTAGCCTTGGATGGCTACTTATCGACGATGGCTGGTCGGAATTAGACGGCGGATTTTTAGTCTCGTTCGAGGAAGACCGCCAAAAATTCCCCGAAGGCTTAAAAGCGCTAATCGAAAAGGTAAAGAAAGATTACGGCATAAAATACGTTGGTGTTTGGCACGCCTATACGGGATATTGGGATGGCATAAAACCTAAAGGCAGTCTGCATAAAAAATTCGAGGGTAAACTGCTTGAAACCTCCAATGGCAAGGTTTACCCCGCAGGCGACGAGCAGAACACCTACGAATTCTGGGCAGCGTGGTATACATACTTAAAGGCGCAAGGCGTAGACTTTGTTAAGGTTGATAATCAGACCGCAATTCAGCGCAAGTGCGACGGATTTTTCGAGGGCGCAAGCGGTACATTCAATTCTCAAGCCGCCCACGACAGAGCGGTAGAGGACTTTTTTGGCGGTGCCGTTATAAACTGTATGGGTACCACTTTCGAGGATATGGTGGCAAGGCCTAGCACTATGATTTCTAGAAACTCCGACGATTTCTTCCCAAATCGAGAGAACGATTTCTGCCTACATACAATCCAAAATGCATATACAGCAATTTTGCACGACGAGTTTTATAATTGCGACTACGATATGTTCTTTTCAAAACACCCAACCGCCATCGGCAGTGCTATGCTAAGAGCTATAAGCGGAGGCCCTGCCTACGTTAGTGATAAAATCGGCGGTTCCGACAAAGAGGTTCTAGAGCATCTTTGTACACCTAGCGGCAAAATCTTTACCTTTGACAATGCCGCCATAGTTACGCCCGATTGTTTCTTTGTAGACTGCGAAACCGAGAAAAAACCGCTAAAAGTTTATAACACCTCAGGCAAAAATATCGCAGTTGCCGCATTCGGCGTTAGCCCCAATGCAACGGCAAACGGCACGCTAACCTTGGCGGATATTCCCGAGGCGAGTGGTAAATATCTTGCCCACAGTTTCTTCGAGGATAGATATTTCTTGTTCGACAGCAATACTTCGCTTGAACTAAATCTTCTTCACAACGGCTATGCGCTTTACACCCTCTATCCTATCGGAGATGACGGTACAGTTTCTGTTGGCGACAAAAACTTCTATGCAGAGGGCGCAACTCCGGTATCAAAAACCGCAAACTACGAAACTTTTATATAGTTAATTTTATAAAAACGCTAGGGTTATTTACTAACTTTGGCGTTTTGCTTTTTAAAACAAACGTCTTTTGCTATACATAATTATTATCAAAAAACGCATTGATTTTATTTAGAATATAGTTTATAATCCATATTGTATAAAATGGTTATAACCGTTTTTGGCAGAATACCTTCTGCCTCTGACAAGCATTTTGCTTGTCAGAGGCATTCGATTGCAATGGTTATGGTCAAATTTTTCTTTGAAAATTTGTGATAAAATCGAAGATTTTATGTCGAAACAACTTTGTTTCGACCACCCATACCCATTATAATAATAACAAATTTAGAAGGAGAAATTTGTATGAATTATACTGCAAAAATTACCGATACAGGATTAGTTGTTGATTTTAATAATACCACTATCCTTAATAATCTTACTATCCGCGCGAACTATATGCGTGAGTATAACATTTTATACTTACCTAACAGCGTTAAAACTGAGGGCAATAAAACCGAAGTTGAATTTACTCGCTCGCCTGTTCGTGAATGGCAGCCTGAAGCGAATAAAGTTGTTTTAACCCTAACCGAGACTGACAATACTTTACTGTTCTTTTTGAACTTTCATTGTAACGGCGCAATAGGTCCCGGCCCATATAACTATAATTTTTCTCCTTTTTCAAGCGTGCTTTTAGACTTTGATTATTGCGGAACCGCATTTACATCGCTTCATAATGATAATGCATATTTTCTAAACGTAAGTTTCAAAAATCCAAAAAACATTCCTCATAAAATGGGTTCTGTTTCTGCAAAACTCGATAACTACTGCGCAAACTTTTTGCCGGTTGTCAACACTCAAATCGCCTCTGAACTTGTAGCAAACGGTTTGGAAATTTCGACCCGAGTTATGCACTGCGTCCAAATCGATTCATACGTTATGTCCATTAACGTTGACACTATGCCGAAAAATGCCACAAAGGGTAACGTTGCCGCATTAAAAGAGGCCGACGTAATTACCGTTCCTTTAAAAACCGAGCGTAGTTATCCCGAATGTTTAAAAGGCTTTGGTTGGTGCACTTGGAATGCTTTTTACAAAGACGTTACTGCAGATAAAATCTTATCTAAACTTGAAGAATTTAAAAATCTTGGTGTTAAAATCAAATGGATGCTTATTGACGACGGTTGGTCCACTCTTGACGGGCAATATTTAGTAGCCTTAGAAGAAGACCGCAAAAGATTCCCAAATGGTCTTAAAGATTTAATCCATAGAGCAAAGAGTGAATACGGCATAGAGTATGTTGGCGTTTGGCATGCCTACACAGGTTATTGGGACGGCATTAAGCCCGATAGCGAACTTGCAAAAAAATATGAGGGCAAGTTGATTAAAACCGCCAACGGTAAACTTTACCCAGGTGGCAATGAAGAATATGCTTATGAATTCTGGTCAGAATGGTATTCATACTTGCAAGCGCAAGGCGTTGATTTTGTTAAGGTAGATAATCAATCTGCATTGCAACGCGCTTATGACGGTATGTACCCAGGCGCAAGCGGTACTGTTGCTTCTCATTCAGCGCACGACAAAGCAGTAGTTAAATATTTTGGCGGTGCGGTTATTAACTGTATGGGCTTCACTTATGAAGATATCGTTACCCGTCCTTATACTATGATTAACAGAAACTCGGACGACTTTTATCCTAATGTTCCAACCGATTTCTGCCATCACACCATACAAAATGTATACAATGCGGTTTTACAAGACGAATTACATAACTGCGACTATGATATGTTCTTCTCAAAGCACTATACCGCAGTTGGTAGCACAGTATTGCGTGCGATAAGCGGCGGTCCTGTTTATATCAGCGATAAAGTTGGCGGCACCGATAAAGAGGTTCTTTCGCACCTTTGCACTGAAAATGGCGAGATTTTTATGTATGACAATGCCGCAACCGTTTCGCCAACCTGCTTCTTTGTAGATTGCGAGAACGAGAAACAACCCTTGAAAATTTACAACAAAAAAGGCGAAAATATAGCACTTGCCGCCTTTGGTGTTAGCCCCGAAACAACCGTATCAGGCACCCTAACTTTGAAAGATATCCCCGATGCTAAAGATAAATACTTAGCGCACGACTTCTTCCAAGATAAATATTTTGTGTTTGATGCAATCACCGAAGTACCACTAAAACTAGATTATAACGGCTATGCGCTTTACACCCTCTACCCTATAGCCGTGGATGGCACAGTTTCGGTTGGCGATAAGAACTTCTATGCTGAGGGCGCAACCCCCGCATTTAAAACCGCAAACTACAAAACATTCCTAGACTAATTTTAAAACCCACCTGAGATTTCGGGTGGGTTTTTTATTGCAATTTCGAAATTTATATAATATAATAAAACTAGAAAACATAGAAAGGATGATGACTATGATTAACTACACTATTGAAGGTGGCAATTTACCGGTTGTAATCTGCAATCTACAAGAGGGTCAGTCAGTTATGACTGAGAGCGGCGCTATGAGTTGGATGAGCCCGAATATGCGAATGGATACCAACACAGGCGGCGGTCTTAAAAAGGCTTTTGGCAGACTTTTCGCAGGCGAATCGATTTTTATGAACGAGTACACCGCAGAGTTTGGACCGGGTATGATAGCATTCGCATCTAGTTTCCCCGGAAGCATCATTCCTTACGAGGTAACAGAGGGCAACGGAATCATCGTTCAAAAACGCGGATTTCTTGCTATGGAAAAGGGTTTAGACCTTTCTATTTACTTTCAAAAGCGTTTGGGCAAAGGCTTATTTGGTGGCGAAGGTTTTATTATGCAGAAAATCACAGGTAACGGTATAGTTTTCCTTGAAATTGACGGCTATTGCAAAGAGTACAATCTGAATGCGGGCGAGAGCATCGTTCTCGACACAGGCTACCTTGCCGCAATGAGCGAGAGTTGTACTATGGATATTGAGACTATTAAGGGCGCAAAAAATATGTTCTTCGGCGGCGAAGGCATTTTCTTGACAAAAGTAACAGGCCCCGGTAAAGTTTACGTGCAGTCGATGCCACTAATCAACACCGCGCAGGCACTAACCCCCTATCTCAACCTCAACACAGACAGTAACTCTGGCGGCGGCATCAACATCCGCCTCGGCGAATAAATAAACTATAATAAAAATAAAACCGCAGGGTAACAGAAATATTCTGACCTCTGCGGTTTTATTTTGTCGTTTATTTTTTGTTTATCACTAAAATTCTATATGATATATTAGCGTGCTGTTGCTCTCTCTTTCGGCTTGCGAACTTAAAGAAACTCCGCCTCCCCCAACAGCGCTATCTATTGCGTATGCTGTTTTTTGAGACATGGTTGCTGATGAGGAACCTGACAGTTCAAGTGTTTCGGATTTAATAGAATTTGAACTATCCATTCTCATTTCAATAAGCCTTTTTATGTTGTCGTCATAGGAAAACCATTTTAGGTCAGGAATCCTGCAAGAATTATTGCTATCGAACTCGATCATAACTTTTCCACGTCTGCTATCACTTCCGCTAGTTCTAGAACTAATCTCTGCAGATTCTTGATTATCCTTTTGTTGAATTTTCTCTGTTGCAGATATATTACGTTTTTGTACATTAACGTCTGCTTGAGACTCGTTAATTTCAATAGAGCATTTTTTTGCACCCAAACAGTATGCAATATGTTTTAATTCAGCAATTTTCTCTTCATGAGCTTTACTGAAAATGCAATCTGTACGAATGAATCTGTTTTTATCAAAGCTATCAACATAATAAATTGCATCACAAACAGGTGCAGGAACAAACTGAATTTTACTAAATTCAATTGATTCATCGTATAAGCAAAAAATTTCCACACCGGCATCATTAGATAGCCATCCAACAGCTCCTTCGCACAGTTTGTTACCCCTGCGAACTGCATCATCAACAATCATAATAACATTTGGTATTTTAAAATCTTTGCTTTCGTATTGTTGCGGAAATACTGGATTTAATTTCTTGATTTTTTTCATAAGTGCTGTACTTTTTGCTTTTTCAATCGCATTTAATACGTTTTCTTTCGTACTAAATGCGGCTTTTTTACTTACGTCAACTGTTTTTTGTACTAAACCAGTTAATGCTTCTTTGTTAATTTTATTTTCAAAAGATAATTTCATTATAAATCACCCCAAAATAGTGTTTGTAAATTTGGCGAATTTCCTTTTTTATTGTAATTATTATATCATAAGCACTGTTGTTTGGCAATTACAATCACATGGTTCTTTCCAATATAAAATAAAAAACACCGCATACGCGATGTTTCCTAATATCGTACCCTAAAAACTGAACAAAGAAGCGACTTTTCAAGAGGATTGCGAAAAAGGTTAAGCCCTCGGTCTATTAGTACTGCCTAGCTGAACATGTCGCCATGCTTACACATGCAGCCTATCAACCCGGTAGTCTACCGGGGACCTTACTAGCTTACGCTATGGGATATCTTATCTTAAGGTCGGTTTCACGCTTAGATGCTTTCAGCGTTTATCCGATCCGCACTTAGCTGCCCGGCTATGCCACTGGCGTGACAACCGGTGCACCAGAGGTGCGTCCATCCCGGTCCTCTCGTACTAGGGACAGCTCCTTTCAAATATCCTACGCCCACGACAGATAGGGACCGAACTGTCTCACGACGTTCTGAACCCAGCTCGCGTACCACTTTAATCGGCGAACAGCCGAACCCTTGGGACCGAATACAGCCCCAGGATGTGATGAGCCGACATCGAGGTGCCAAACCTCCCCGTCGAT
>JAZOQV010000025.1:0-2551 GCA_045656265.1 Acutalibacteraceae bacterium
ATTGATAGCAATATACAAAGATATTTTGAAATACGGAGTGCTTTATCTTTATTCTTTGCTTTTTTAGTAATTAAGGGGTTGCACCATTTTTGTAGCCAAATAAACACAGGGTTTAAAACAAAAGCGATAATTAAACCTGTAAGTATAGGCGCAATAACGTTTATGAATTTTAATATGAAATCTTTTATATCGCTCAAATTACCTATTAAGTAATAAAGCAAAATAGAGGCACCAATTGCTAAAAAAGCGGTTATTCCGTATGCTTTGCATTTGAGTATTAAATCGTTACCGTATTTAGATTTAAGTTTCTCGTTCATAATTATTTCTCACAGGTTAATTCTTTAATAAATTCATCAATTTTATCATCGCTGCTCAAGTCAAAAATCTCTGGCTTTTTATATAAAACAAACTTTTCTGTGTGTTTTATTGTTTCGTTTGGTGCAACGTTAAACAAAGGACTTAACGACTCAAACTCAAGGATGGTTTTGTTAGTGTAACTTTCGAAAGAAGCGCTAAAATCAGGGTATTTACCAAACATAGTGTGGTTGTACTCTTTAGAAAATACAGTATTATTTAAAACGTAATAGCCAACACCTTGGTTGCAATCAACACCAATTTTAAATGCATCTGTATTATTAGGGTCTTGCTTAACTGTAACGTATCTTTCAAGAACGTTAAGTCTGGGGTCGTTAAGTTTTGAATAAGGCCAAAAGGTTAAGTTGCGGTTTGGCAATAATCCGGTGTCGTTAGTATTAAGCGGAATAATTTCAATGCCGTTTTTCGCCATAACGGTTATTGGCCAAAGTGCAAATTCTTTATCCTCGTTAGTGATGTTTGTGCCAAAATGTTCAACTAACATTTCGGGTTTTGATTCATCCATTGTTATTTTAAATGAAATTTGAACGCCATTTTCTGTTTGAGGTGCTTGGGTAAATGTAACTGTGTTATCATTTACCGAATAGTCAACAGGTTTCATATCTGGATTGTAGGTTTCCGGTAGAGATTCAGGAGCAACCCAAAGTCTATGACCGCCAAGACTTTCCCAAGCGGCACCTTTATAATAGTGATTATCAAACTCAACTCCGCCCCTTGGCTTGAATGCGCTGCGTTCGTCTAAAAGAACGTTCTCATCGTCGTTGAATTTGAAACTAATAATTCTTGGTCCAATATCTAAAGTAACAAGTGCTTCGATGTTATCATTGCTAATAGCAAGGCACTTACCATACTCTTTGTAGTTTTCAACCTCATAAATTTTTAACATTTTAATCCATCCTTTTTATTATTCCATTTGTGTAGTCGCTTTTGCAAGGTAAAGAAGTATGCAACAATGATGTGTATACATCGTTTCTCTCACATTCTTTATTTAAAAGCATTTCTGCTTGTTTGTCAAGCGGTTTACTGGGTTTCATAGAGAAAATTAATGGCTTTTCTAAACTTTTCGAAATCACCTTCAAGTATTTCTCACCAATGTTAGAAAAACCTAGAACATTAAGATAAGGAACTTCTTTGTGTAGCCAACTGCAATCCATATCTAAAAAAGCCGAGAGAACAAGTCTTCTAACACGCGCTAAGGTGTATCTTTTGGTTTTAATTAAACTAAATAACTCTTCATATTTAGTAGCCGTTAATATGGCCTTTATCAGTCTGTTTTCAATGCCTTCCGAAAGTTCGGGCAAGGCTGTAAAATCATTATGCTTCCTTAATTGACAGATTATGGCGTTACTGAATTTTTCATAGCTAAAATATTGGTTGTTTTTTATTGTAGATTCATATATTTTATATGCATTTTCTGGTACAAAGTTTTTGAAGCTGTTTCTGTTAGTAAGCAAATCGCGTATTTTAGAAGCAGAGGCAATATTTTCGGTTACAGTGCGTCCGTCGTGATCTACACCAATGCGTTTTATAGGTTTAAATTTTGTTTTAAAATTTAAGTAATTTGCGGCTTTAATATACTCAATAGCTAGATTATTGTTTGGCGACTCAAGCAGCTTTGAATAATCTTTTCCCAGTGCTTTTTCTACGGCTTGCTGTCTGGCTCTAGCATAAGTTCCGTTAAAATTCTTATCAAAATCAAATTTGTCGTTTAGGGCGATTTTTTTAAATTTTTCAAGTTCGTTATTTTCGCAACCAAAAACAATGCTGTCGACATTTAGAGCTTTTAATACTGAAACACCGCCAATTGCAAAGTTTTGTGCAAAGGACGTAGACCAAGGCGACGGTAGTTCGATTATTAAATCAACGCCGCTTTCTATTGCCGCTTTCGCCCTTACGAATTTCGAAAAACAAGCAGGGGTACCGCGTTGTACGTAATTACCGCTAATTACCGCAACTACACAGTCGCTTTCTCTTTTTGCAGAGTCGACAATGTATTTATGTCCATTATGAAAAGGATTAAATTCTGCAATAATTCCTGATGATTTCATAATTTCTCCTTGAAAAAAGATATAGTTTGTAGTAAAATTACAATGTATGTTATTATAATACAATATTTAACAAATAAGTTCAATATATTTATGGAGGTAAATTATGAAAATTTTAGTTATTAACGCAG
>JAZOQV010000026.1:0-16371 GCA_045656265.1 Acutalibacteraceae bacterium
CTACTTAACGAACTTGGCATTAACTATATGGAAATGCGTAACGTTGGCGGTAAAGGTGTTATTACCTATACTCTTGATGAGGTTAAAGAGTTTAAAGCCGAGCTTGACAAAGCCGGTGTTAAAGTTTCTGCCGTTGGCTCGCCTATCGGTAAAATTCAAATAACCGACGATTTTGAGCCACACCTAGAACTATTTAAGCACACCATAGAGGTTGCTAAAATTCTAGAAGCGCCTTATATTAGAATGTTCAGTTTCTTCTATAAAGAGGGTCAAGACCCCGAGCAGTACACCGACGAAGTTTTGCGCCGTTGGGGGGCATTCCAAGAGGTTGCAAAGGATAGCGGAATTATCCTTTTACACGAAAACGAAAAACAAATTTACGGCGATGTTGCAGAACGTTGCAACACTGTACTCAATGCTTGTGATAAGAAGTTAGTCCGCGGAATTTTCGACCCCGCTAACTTTGTTCAATGCGGTGTTGATACCAAAAAGGCTTTCGCACTTCTTCGCGACAATATTGTTTATATGCACATTAAAGACGCGCTTATGGCAGATGGTACTGTTGTACCAAGTGGCGAGGGCGACGGTAACGTTGCTTACATACTAAACGAATTAGCCGCTGCAGGATATGAAGGTTTCTTATCCTTAGAGCCACATCTTCTTACAGGCGATATTGCAGTTTGCGGCGCACCAATGTTTAAAAAGGCTTACACCGCCTTAATGAATATACTTAAAGATATACCCGCAGAAATAGCATAATTTTTAAACGATAAGGAGATAATTATGGATAAGGTTCGTTTTGGTATTATTGGTCTTGGTAATATGGGTACTTCTCATATTAGGAATTTTAACGATGGTAAAATTCCTAACGGTGTTGTTTCTGCAGTTTGCGACATTGACGAGAAAGCTCTCGAAAACGGCGTAAAGTTAGCAGGCGATGTTAAAGCATTTAACGATGCCGAAGAAATGATGAAAAGTGGCGAGGTTGATGCAGTTTTAATTGCTACACCTCACTATCTACACCCTGTTCTTTCAATTAAAGCGTTAAATTTAGGACTTCATACATTAGTTGAAAAGCCTGCAGGTGTTTATACCAAAGCCGTTCGCGAAATGAATGAAGTAGCCGCTAAAAGCGATAAAGTGTTTGGTATGATGTTTAACCAACGCACTAATCCTTTATATAAAAAGCTTAAAAAGATGATTGAAGATGGCGAACTTGGTAAACTTCGCCGCGTTAACTGGATAATTACCAACTGGTATCGCACCCAGAACTACTATGATTCTGGCTCTTGGCGCGCTACTTGGGAAGGTGAAGACGGTGGCGTTCTTTTAAACCAATCTCCGCACCAAATTGACCTTATTCAATGGCTTTGTGGTATGCCTACAAAGGTTATGGGCAACTGTGCTTACGGTAAATATCACGACATTGCGGTTGAAGTCGACGTAACAGCATACCTTGAATTCCCGGGCGGTGTAACAGGCGTGTTTATTACCACCACAGGCGATGCACCCGGTAGCAACCGTCTTGAGATTTCGGGTACTCGCGGCAAGGTTGTTGTTGACCTTTCTCACGCAGCTGGCACAGAGGACAAATTTATGTTCTACCGTTCTGAAGTCGATGTTGATGAGCATATTAAAACCTATAAATCAGGCTTTGAGCAACCAAATTATTGGAACTGCGAAATCGAGGTTAAGGGCGAAAACCTACAGCATGTTGGTATCTGCAATAACTTCTGTGATGCAGTACTAAATGGCACCCCCCTATTAGCGCCCGGTGAAGAAGGCATCAATGGTGTAACGATTTCTAACGCTATCCATCTTTCAGATTGGCTAGAAAAACCTGTAACCTTACCTATTGATGAAGACCTATTCTACAATATGTTACAAGATAAAATTAAAAACTCTACCGTAAAGAAAAAGACTGTAAAAAATAGCGGTCCTGTGAACTTGAGCGGTACATACTAATTTTTTTGGAGGAAACAATTATGCAAATGACATTTCGCTGGTACAACAGTAGCGATGCCGTAAAATTAGAGCATATAAAACAAATGCCTTACGTTAAAGGTATTGTTACCGCAGTTTACGACATCCCCGTTGGCGAAGCATGGACACCTGAAGCTATTGAAAACATTAAAAAGCCAATCGTTGATGCAGGCCTTACATTTGAGGTAATTGAAAGTGTGCCTGTTCACGAAGAAATTAAACTTGGCTCGCCTTTACGTGATAAGTATATCGAAAACTACTGCACCTCTATTCGTAATTTAGGTGCCGCAGGCATTAAATGTATCTGCTACAATTTTATGCCTGTTTTCGACTGGTTAAGAAGCGACCTTGCACACAAGTTGCCTGACGGTTCTACCTGTCTTTCTTTCGATAACGAAACTGTTTTATCACTTAATCCTGCTACTACCGAGTTATCCTTACCCGGTTGGGACGAAAGTTACACAAGAAGCGAACTTTTAGCACTTTTAGATCGCTACAAAGACGTTGATGAGGAGAAACTTTGGGAAAACCTTGGTTATTTTCTAAATAAGATTATCCCCGTTTGTGAAGAGGTTGGCATCAAAATGGCCATTCACCCCGACGATCCACCATGGAGCATTTTCGGTCTTCCCAGAATTATTACAAGCAAAGCCGCTTTAGACCGCCTTTGCTCACTATACGATAGCCCATCAAACGGTATTACCCTTTGCTTTGGCTCACTCGGTTGCAGTCCTAAAAACAATATGGTTGAAATCGCCGCAGAGTTTGCAAAACGCGACCGCATTCCTTTTGTTCACGCTAGAAACATTCATATTTCAGAGGGTAGCAGTTTTGAAGAATCTGCCCACCTTAGCGAGTGTGGTAGCCTTGATATGCACGCTATTTTAAAGGCGTTGTACGATAATGGTTTTGACGGATATATTCGCCCTGACCACGGCAGAGATATTTGGGATGAAAATGGCAGACCAGGTTATTGTCTTTATGACCGTGCCCTTGGCGCTGCTTACGTATGTGGCATTTGGGAAGCACTTGAAAAGGGAGAATAATTATTATGAATAACATTAAATTCGATTTAAGTTCTGAAATTGCAGTTATTACAGGTGCTGGCGGTGTTCTTTGCTCGGGCTTCGCAAAGGTACTTGCCTCTTGCGGCGCTAAAGTTGCCGTACTTGATATTAACCTTGATGCAGCAAAAAAAGTTGCAGACGAAATCAATGCTGACGGTGGCGTTGCTATTGCTGTTGCAGCAGACTGCTTATCGCTTGATAGTCTAAAAGCCGCTAATGAAGTAGTTAAAGAAAAACTTGGTGCTTGCACGCTACTTATAAACGGTGCAGGCGGTAACAACGCAAGGGCTAACACCAGCCATGAAACATTGGAAGATGGTCTACTAGACGCAGAGGGTGAAACCTCTTTCTTCGACCTTGACTCTACCGCATTTGGCAGAGTTTTCGACCTAAACGTTCGTGCCGCAGTTATTACAACTCAGGTATTTGCAAAGGATATGGTAAAATCCAAAAGCGGTAACATAATCAATATTTCTTCTATGAACGCATTTAGACCACTTACCAAAATCCCTGCATACTCCTCTGCTAAAGCAGCGGTTTCAAACTTCACACAATGGTTAAGCGTATATCTCGCACCAAGCGGTGTTCGTTGTAACGCTATTGCCCCCGGTTTCTTTGTTTCTAACCAAAACTACGACCTGTTATTTAACGAGGACGGAACACTTAAACCACGTGGTAATAAAATCATTACCCATACACCTATGAAGCGTTTTGGTGAGCAAGAAGACCTTTACGGTACACTTCTCTGGCTCTCAAGTAAAGAAGCGTCCGGCTTTGTTACAGGCATTGTTGTTCCTGTTGACGGCGGTTTCTCTGCTTACTCCGGTGTTTAATAAAAATAATAAATCCCACCTTTCTCGATTGAGATCGGTGGGATTTTTATTTAACTGCGTTTTGTTAACTTTCCAATTACGCTAAAGATTACAAACGCTACTATGTTTACTGCGATTACTGCCGGACCTGTTTGAAGATTTAATAGACACGCCGACAAGAAACCTACTATAAAAGATATAACCGATATTGCCGCCGCTGTAATAACCGTTCCTTTAAAACTTCTACACACCCTCATAGCAGTAAGGCTTGGGAAAATGATTAAGCCCGACACAAGTATTGCCCCCATAAGTTGCATACCTAGTACAATTGTTACTGCAGTAAGTAAAGCTAAAGCAGAGTTTATGAATTTTACGTTTATACCTGAGGCTTTTGAGAAATCCTCGTCAAATGTAACCGAAAAGATGCGGTTATAAAACACGATATAAAACAATAGCACTAACACAGCAATTGCTATGCTTATATACATATCTTTTTCGTTAAGGGTTATTAGTGATGCAGAGCCGAAAAGGCTATTACAAGCATCCCCCGCCGACGCACCGGTCAGACTAAAAATTATCGTGCCTATTGCCATAGCGCCTACCGATAAAAGCGCAATTGCAGAGTCATTGTTTATGCGACTGTTGTTACTTAACCTTAAAAGCAAGAATGCGGCTATTACCACTATTGGCAAAGATATTTCCAAGGTATAATCTCCGCTTAAATTAAGTGCGGTTGCTATAGCTAAGGCGCCGTAGCCTACGTGCGATAATCCGTCGCCAATCATTGAGTACCTTTTTAGCACAAGACTTACACCCAAAAGCGACGCACAAAGAGAAACAAGCACACCCACAACTGCCGCAATTATTACTATTTTGGCAATTGACGGGTTAGAAAAAAGTTCTAAAAAATTTGTCAACCTTTCGCACCGCCCTTCATAGCAATATATTCCTCTACCGTGCCAAAGAAGTTGTTTTCGCCAATGCTTAACACCTTATTTGCGTATTTTATGGCATCGTCAATATCATGTGTTACCATAATTACGGTAGTTCCATGAATCTCGTTATAATGCTCAATGGTAGAATATATTTCATCACGCGCAGCAGGGTCTAAAGATGCTACCGGTTCGTCTAACAAAAGCACACCCTCGCCTGCTACAAGCGCTCTGGCTAGTAGAACCTTTTGTTGCTGCCCACCAGAAAGGCAGGCAAAAGACTTATTACTTATATCTTTTAATCCGATATGTTCTATTAAATGTTTTGCGTGGCTTTTGTTGTGCTTGCTTAAAAACATTGAACCTAGATAACCGCTAAACCCCGAACAAACAATCTCAAAAACCTTTGCGGGAAAGTTCTTTTGCAATATATTTTGCTGTGGCAAATAACCAATATCGTGGCGACTTATACAATTATATTTAACCTCTCCGCCACTTTGTTTTAAAAGCCCTGTTAATACCTTTAAAAGGGTCGATTTACCTGTTCCGTTTTCGCCAACTACCAAAAGGTAATCGCCGCGTTCTACACTAAAACTTATATCTTTTATTACTTCCTCGCCGCCGTATTTAGCGGTGATATTTTTTACCTCTAAAAGTGCCAACTAACCCAACGCCTCCTTTAAAACTTCTAGGTTTTTCTGCATAAGCGAAATATAGGTTTCGCCATTCTCTTTTTCATCTATTGATACATTGTGGCAAGAGTGAAAAACACGTTTTTTTGCACCCGTTTCATCCACAACTTTATCTGCAATACTGCCACTGCTACCTTCAATATAAAGTACTGTGTTTGTACCGCTATTTTTAACCGCATCAATAACATTTTTTAAAGCGGTCAAGGTTGGCTCTGTATCCGAACTGCAACCCGAAAGCGCCGCAACGTAATTTAACGAAAACTCTTTTGTGAACCAATAAAAAGGAAACCTGTCTGCAAAAATTAAAGTGTCGTTTGATGCATTTTTAACCACTGTTTCAAAAGAACTTTTTAGTTCCTTTAGTTTTTCTATATACTCGCTTGTTGTAAGACTTATCTTTGCCTCGTTTTCTTTATCTTTTTTGCAAAGTGCCTCGCTTATCTTTTTGCAGATTTTAATAGAGTTAGAAATTGATGTCCACACATGCTCGTCCACTTCGTCTTCATGTTCATCGTGATTATGTTTTTCCTCTATCTCTAAAGCCTCTAAAAGCGAAAGATTTATTCTTTCTTTATTGCTACTGTTCTCTACTATCTCACTTGCCCAAGGGTCAATCTCTCCACCAACGTAAATGAAGACGTCGCACCCCTCAACAAGTGCAATATCACTAAGTGTTGGGTTAAAAGAATGGCTTTCTGCGCTTGCAGGCAAAAGTAATTCTACCTCGCCTAATTCCCCTATAATCTGGCGTGCAAAATCGTAACTTGGAAAAATGGTGCAAACTATACTTAATTTGTCTTTTTTTGGAGTTTCTACCTTGTCTTCTTTGCTGCTACAACCCACTAAAAACATCAAGCTAAACACTAAAATAGCACTTAATATCCTTCTCATTTTGCACCTCCCGCACTGCAGCATTTACAAGTATCATCGTGCGTGGAATGAACACCCGAACAGTTACTGCAAATCCCATATAAAATCGTTGTGCCTATATCTACCATAAAACCATGGTGCTCTTTTATGTGATTACTAATTTTATCCATACTCTCACAATCAAGATGCTGTAATGCGCCACACTCGGTGCATTTTAAGTGAAAGTGGCTATTGCAGTTTTTATCGCTATCCATAAACTGATATACAACATTTTTACCATCTTTACCACGAAAACGACGCACTACCCCATCATCGCAAAGTTCGGTCATTCTGCGGTACACAGTGCTTTTGCCTATACCCTCATCTTTTACTCCGTTTGCGATTTCTGCAATAGATAAATGGCGGTTCTTATTCACATTTAAAAAGTTTAACAAAACCTGTTTTTGCTTTGTGTTATACCTTAAATCCATTTCTTCCTCCGAATTTGAGAATTACTCTCATATTATATCTTAACACCCTATTATTGTCAACCTTTTTAGCAGATATCTAAAATGTATAAAATTTTTTCAAAAATAGGGTTAATTTTATTACTTTATTTTAGGTATATTTATTGCAAATTACTACATTTTGTGGTAAGATATTAGAAATAACACTAATGAAAGAAGGCAAAGCGTTATGAAATGCCCGTATTGTAGCTATTCTGAAAGTAAAGTTATCGACTCGCGCCCTACCGACGAGGGTGCAAAAATCCGCAGACGTAGAGAGTGTATGAAATGCCAAAAGAGGTTTACTACCTACGAGGTTATTGAAAGTCTACCTTTGATTGTTGTTAAAAAGGATAAGGCCAGAGAAGAGTTTGACCGCAATAAACTTCTTAAAGGTATGCGCCACGCGTGTGAAAAGCGCCCTGTTTCAACCGAAGACCTTGAAAGAATGGTAAACGAAATAGAGCAAGACCTTCAAAACACTCTTGACCGCGAGGTTAGTTCAACCAAAATTGGCGAACTTGCTATGCAGAAATTAAAAGCAGTTGACGAGGTTGCTTACGTTCGCTTTGCTTCTGTTTACAGACAGTTTAAAGACATAAATACATTTATGGACGAGCTTAATAAATTACTTAAATAGTTTTGGAGACATTTATGAACGATTACGAAATTTTAGCAGAGCTTTGCCTCCCCCACATAAAAAACGCACCTGAGTTTTATGAGGATATGTACCCTGCAAGAAGTTTACCAGAGGGCGCACGCGTTACAAGAATTGCGCCAAGCCCAACAGGTTACTTGCACTTAGGTACACTTTTCGCAGCGCTTGTAAACCGCATTACTGCAACCACCACAGGCGGCGTGTTCTTCACAAGAATAGAAGATACTGATAAAAAGCGCGAAGTAGAAGGCGGCATTGAGGATATTATCGACGGACTTAACCGCTTTGGCATTACTATTGACGAGGGTTTTGTTAGTGGTAGCGAGCAAAAGGGTGTTTACGGTCCCTACAAACAAAGCGAACGTGCCGAAATATATGGTACTTTCGCTAAAAAGTTAATAAAAGAGGGCTTTGCCTACCCTTGCTTTTGTACTGCAGAAGAACTGGACGAGGTACGTAAAGTTCAAGAATCAAATAAAATTCGTACCGGTTATCACGGCGAGTTTGCAAAATGCAGAAATCTCACTCTTGGCGAAATTGAAGAAAAAATCAAAGCAGGTTTGCCTTTTGTTGTACGCTTAAAGTCCCCCGGCAGTGAGGAAAATCGCGTTTATTTCGACGATGGTGTTAAAGGCAAAATTGAAATGCCCGAAAACGATGAGGATTTTGTTATTTTAAAATCTGACGGCATTCCAACCTACCACTTTGCACACGCGGTTGATGACCACTTGATGCACACCACACACGTTATGCGCGGTGATGAGTGGATTTCCTCTACACCAAAACACCTACAACTATTTAAACTTTTAGGCTTCAAACCACCTAAGTATGCGCATCTTTCGCCAATTATGAAATCCGAAAACGGCGCAAAGCGTAAAATTTCAAAACGCAAAGACCCAGAAGCCGCCGTGCATTTCTTTGCAGAGCAAGGTTTCCCCGGAGAGAGCGTTATAGAGTATCTTATGACCATTGCCAACTCTGACTATGAGGACTGGCGCAGAGTTAACAAGACCGAAGACTATCGCAAATTTAAGTTCAACCTTAAAAAGATGAGTGTTTCGGGCGCTTTGTTTGACTGGGATAAGTTAATCGACGTTAGCAAAGGTGTTGTTTGCGGGTTTGATTCAAACGAGGTTGTCAATAGGCTTCTTAGTTGGTCGCAAGAATTCGATAAAGATTTTTATGAGTTGCTTGAGGGCAACATTGACTATGCTAAAAAGGTATTCTCAATCGACCGCGATGTACCGAAACCACGTAAAGATATTGCAAAGTGGGACGAGGCTAAAAATTATTGCGCTTACTTCTACGATAGCCTTTACACCCCTTGCTATGAATTACCCGAAAGACTAAACCAAAAGGATATGGCTGAGGCTTTAGCGGAATACTTAAAGGTTTACGACGAGAACGACGATAAGCAAGAGTGGTTCAACAAAATTAAAAGCATTTGTGAGCCTTTAGGCTTTGCGGCAGAAACCAAAGAGTATAAACAGAATCCCGATGCATACAAAGGAAGCGCGGGCGACATTAGTACCGCAATCCGCGTTGCTGTAACGGGCAGACAAAACACCCCCGACCTTTGCAGTATTATGCAGGTTTTGGGTAAAGATAAATGTACCGATAGAATTTTAGCTGCAATAGAGCATTTTAAGAATTGAGGAACAGTAATGGAAGAAAATAAAAATATAACTAACGAGGCTGCCTCTAACTTTATACACGAGTTTATTGATGAGGACCTTGAAAATGGAGTTTACTCTTATGTGCAAACAAGGTTTCCTCCCGAACCAAACGGATACTTGCACATAGGCCACGCTAAAGCCATCTGCATAGACTTTGGCACTGCCGAAAAATATAATGGCAAGTGCAACCTTCGTTTTGATGATACCAACCCCGAAAAAGAGGATGTTGAGTATGTAGAGGCTATTAAAGAGGATATCGAATGGCTTGGCTTTAAATGGGATAATGTTTACTTTGCATCTGATTATTTTGACTTTTTGTATGATTGTGCAATTAAACTTATCGAAAAAGGCCTAGCCTATGTTGATGACCTTACAGGCGATGAAATACGCGAGTATCGCGGTACATTACTAGAGCCGGGTAAAGAAAGTCCTTACAGGAACAGAAGCGTAGAGGAAAATCTTGACCTATTCCGCAGAATGACCGATGGCGAATTCGATAACGGCGCTAGAGTTCTTCGCGCTAAAATAGATATGGCTAGCCCTAATATGAATATGCGCGACCCTATTATCTACCGCATTATGAAGGCTACCCATCACCGCACGGGCGATAAATGGTGTGTATATCCTATGTATGATTTTGCACACCCAATATCTGATACTCGTGAGGGAGTTACACACTCACTTTGCTCACTAGAGTTTGAAAACCATCGCCCACTATACGATTGGTTTTTAGAAAAACTTGATTTCGAGAAGCCTTCAAGACAGATTGAGTTTGCAAGACTTAACCTTAACTATACACTAACCAGTAAGCGCAAGTGTTTAAAACTTGTTAACGATGGTTTGGTTTCAGGTTGGGACGACCCACGAATGGCAACCCTTTGCGGTATGCGTAGACGCGGCTTCCCTGCCGAAGCAATTCGTGAGTTTGCAGCAAAAATTGGCGTTTCAAAGGCTTACAGCGTTGTTGATTTTGCATTATTAGAGTCTTGTGTTAGAGATAATCTTAACCTTAACGCTACACGAGCAATGGCAGTTATTAGACCTTTAAAGGTTATCGTTGACAACTATCCTGAAGACAAAACTGAGGATATTTTGGTTGACATTAACCCCAACAAGCCTGAACTTGGCAAGCAAAAGGTTACTTTTAGCCGCGAAATATATATCGAGCAAGACGACTTTGCGCTTGTACCACCACCTAAATACTTTAGACTTTGCCCCGAAAAAGAGGTTCGTTTAAAGGGTGCATATTATGTTAGATATGCAAGCCACGAACAAGACGAGAATGGCAATATTACTGCAGTACACGTTACCTACGACCCCGAAAGTTTTGGTGGCGAAACACCTGATGGCAGAAAGGTTAAGGGTACTTTACATTGGGTATCTGCAGGTCATTCTATTGACGCTACTGTTCGCCTTTACGACAGACTTTTCTTGGTTGAAAATCCTTCCGACGAAGAAGGTGTTAGCAGTTTTGCAGACAACCTTAACCCCGAATCGTTAGTTGAGATTAAGGGTTGCAAAGTGCCTGATTATATGGCTACTCTTAAAACAGGCGACTCTTTCCAATTTATGCGCCAAGGCTATTTCTGTGTTGATAAGGATAGCACTAGCGACAATCTTATCTTTAACCGCACGGTTGCGCTTAAAGATTCATTTACTAAAAAGTAAAAACGTGCCGCCTATCATCTTGGGCGGCACTATTAAAAAGGATGGTTTATTATGACCCACGCCGAAATTTATGATTATATTAACACCCTTGCACCATTTTCTACACAGTTAGATTTTGATAACGCAGGTTTTTTGATTGGAGATAAAAACGATACTTTTTTGGGTGGAATCGTTGCGCTCGACGTTACCGATAGTACTATTGACTATGCACTTTCAAAAGGCGCTAATTTGATTGTTTCACACCATCCCATCATTTTTGAGCCGTTAAAAAGTGTTACTGCCAACGATTTGGTTTACAAACTTATAAAAAACGGAATAAGCGTTATTTCTGCCCACACTAATCTTGATATGGCAGAGGGTGGCGTTAACGATGAACTGTGCAACCTTTTGCAGTTGCAAGACGTAAAAGGAATTTTGCCCGAGGGCGAGGTTTTTGGCGCTAGGCTAGGTAGGTTAAATACTCCTATTTCTGCCGACGATTTTGCCGCGTTTTTAAAAGAAAAACTTGGCGGTAATATTAAATATGTGGGCGAAGGCGATATTAAAACTGTTGCGGTATGCTCGGGTTCGGGCGGTAGTCTTTTGTTCGACGTTATAAGTTATAAGCCCGATGCTTTTGTTACTGCTGACATTAAACACAACGTATTTCTAGACGCCTCGCACTTAAAATTAGCGCTATACGATTGTGGGCATTTTAACACCGAAGATATTATCGTAAAGCCTCTTTGTAAAAAACTTAACGCTAGGTTCGGCTACTTTTACGAACATCACGGCAAGGAAATAAAAACCTTATAAAATAAACCCCTTATTCTTAGCATATACTTATTGTAGGTGATTGCTTTGAAAAGGGGTTATTCTTTTATAGGGTTCTTATTTATTTCAGGTTTTGGCACTATTTTGCATTTTTTATACGACTGGACGGGCGGCAATACAATCGTTGCCGCATTTTCGGGTGTAAACGAAAGCACCTTTGAGCACCTTAAACTTTTTTATTGGCCGTTTATTATTTATTCTATATACGAATGGTTTAAGTATGGTAAGGATATGTGTGGATTTTGGTTTACCAAACTAAAATCCTTATTTTTAAGCCTTACCTTTATAGTGGCTTTTTTCTACACCTACCGCGGTGTTTTTGGTTTCAATATTGATACTTTGAATATTCTTGATTTCTTTTTAGCCGCAGCTATTAGCAGGATATATGAAATGGGTGCAAAGCGAAAAAGATGCTCTAAAAGACTAGATAAAATCTCGTTAGTTCTAATTACTGTTGTCGGTTTATTATTTGTTGTATTTACTTTCTATCCACCACACATTGGATTATTCAAGGACCCTAAAGGTTTTTACGGAATTTTGCCTTAAATAGTTGCTTTTAAAATGCCTTTTTGCTATAATAAACCCAAGCTTTATAAAGGTTGGGATATTATGAATTTTGAAGGACTAAAAAAATATATTGATGCTTTACCTGCGATATATGATGTTAAATCATGCGACGTATCTGTACGCTATAAACACAAAGAGGTTTTTCGCCACAGTATAGGTTTTTCTGATTTAGAATGCACTAAACCTACCGCGCCTACCGATTTGCAATGGGTTTACTCTATGACCAAGGTTATAACCACTACTGCAGTTATGCGCCTTGTTATGCGCGGCGAACTCCAAATGAACGACAAGGTTTCTAAATATCTACCCGAATATGAAAACCTAACCGTAAAAACTGCTGATGGCATAAAACCAGCCACAAAGCCTCTTCTTATTTGGCATTTGTTCGCTATGCGTAGCGGTATGAATTACAACCTTAGCGCCCCGTCAATAAAAGAAGCGCTAGCAAATGGAAAACTTTCTACTCGCGAACTTGTTGCCGCTATGGCAAAAGAGCCTTTGGGATTCGAGCCGGGCGACAGTTATTGTTATAGCCTTTCGCACGACGTGCTTGCTGCTGTTGCAGAGGTAATCACAGGAAAGAGTTATTATGAATTTTTATGCGATGAATTGTTTATTCCGCTAGGAATGAAAGACACCGGTTTTAAACCTACCGACGAACAGAAAAAGCGTTTTACAACAATGTGGTTATTCGACCCAAAACGTTTTGTTTGCAATCCTATGGAATGTAAGTGTGTTTATAATTTAAGCCCCGAATACGAAAGTGGCGGTGCAGGACTATTTACAACACTCGACGATTATATGAAGGTTATTGATGCACTTGCAAACGGCGGTATTGCAGAAAACGGTTATGAAGTTCTCTCAAAAGAAGGTATTGCAAAGTTAACCGAGGTAACATCAAAAGACGATGAAATTCTTGGAGGTGGCAAGCACGCTTATAAATATGGCCACGGTGTTCGCGTTATGGTTAAACCCGACTTTCCAGGTGAAGAAAGTCTCTCCCCTGTTGGCGAATTTGGTTGGGATGGTGCTGCAGCGGCATACAATCTTATAGACCCTATTAACAATATTGCTATTGTGTTTATGACACAAACACACGGTTTTGGTAAGTCTTACGTAGAAATTCAACCTCAAATTAGAAACCGAGTTTATATGTATCTTGGTCTTGATAAAAAATAATAACAAAACAGCCCGTATCAATTTTGATGCGGGCTTTTAATATGCAAACTAAAAGGTGCAGTGAACTTACGAACACTGCACCTTTATTTTTAAGAAAGATATATATTAGTATTTTTTGCGAGCTACGTAGCTGGTATGCAAGGTATGATGTGCTTTTTCGCATCCGTAGCCTTCTTTGAACCACTCTTTGTAAAGTTCTTTTACAACAGGAGATTCGTGTGATTTGCGGAGAGCGGATTTAGCATCTTGGTCATAAAGAGCCTTTGCGCGAATTGCTTTGAGGTCAACAGTATCGCGTACAGACTGAGGTTGAATTGGTTGACCGCCGCCGTTTACACAGCCGCCTGGGCAACCCATAATTTCAACGAAGGTCCAATCGCAATTGCCACTCTTCATTTTATCCATAACAACCTTTGCAGCGCCTGCGCCCGAAGCGATAGCAACCTTAATGTCGTTACCGTTAATGTTTACAGTAGCCTCTTTAAGACCCATTGTGCCGCGGCAAGCAGTAAAGTCAATCTCGGTGTTGTCTTTACCGGTTAACCAGTCGTTAGCAGTACGAAGAGCAGCCTCCATAACACCACCGGTAGCACCGAAGATAACTGCGGCACCGGTATCGTCTCCTAGAGGATTGTCAAACTCTTCGTCTGGTAGAGCGGTGAATTTAAGGCCTGCACGCTCAATCATACGGGCGAGTTCGCGAGTTGTAAGAGCAACATCGGTATCAGGGCAACCTGCTGCTGCCTGGTCATCACGGCCAATCTCGAATTTTTTAGCAGTACAAGGCATAATTGACACAACAAAGATATCTTTGGGGTCTATGCCCATTTTATCTGCATAGTATGTTTTGATAACTGCGCCTGCCATCTGCTGAGGAGATTTACAGGTTGAAAGATTATCAATCATATCAGGATAATAGTACTCACAGAACTTAACCCAACCTGGTGAGCAAGAAGTAATCATAGGTAGTGTGCCACCATTTTTGATGCGCTCTACTAATTCGTTAGCCTCTTCAACAATTGTAAGGTCGGCTGCAAAGTTTGTATCAAATACTTTATCGAAACCAAGACGACGAAGAGCGGCAACCATTTTACCCTCTACGTTAGTGCCGATTGGCATATCGAAGCACTCGCCAAGTGTTGCACGGATTGAAGGTGCGGTATGCACTACAACGTGCTTTTTGGGGTCTGATAATGCTGCCCATACCTTATCGGTATCGTCACGCTCGGTTAAAGCGCCTGTTGGGCAAACTGCAGTACACTGACCACAAGAAATACAAGGAGCGTTGATTAAATCTTCGCCAAATGCAGTACCGATATTAGTATCAATACCGCGGTCGTTAGCGCCGATAACGCTAACATACTGTTGCTTACATACTGCAACGCAACGACGGCAAAGAACGCACTTGTTATTATCGCGAACCATGTGAGCCATTGAAGTATCAAGCTCGTAAACTGGTTTTTCGCCACCGAAAGCAGTCTCATCTACACCGTAATCACGGCAAAGTTTTTGCAATTCGCAGTTTGTTGAACGAACGCAAGATAGACATTTCTTTTCGTGTGTTGAAAGAATTAATTCTAATGTAGTTTTGCGTGCTTTTAGCACGTTTTCAGAGTTAGTTAAAACCTCCATACCCTCGCTTACTGGGTATACACAAGCGGTAACGATTCTAAAACCGCGACCCTCGTTAACCTCTACAACGCAAATACGGCAAGCACCGATTTCGTTGATATCTTTCATATAGCAAAGAGTAGGAATTTCAATGCCAACTGCGCGGGCTGCCTCCAAAACGGTGGAGCCTTTTTCGCAGCTAACGGGAATGCCGTTGATTTTTAAATTTACCATATCCATTTCACTCAGGCTCCTTTCTTAACCTTTAACAACTGCGCCGAATTTACAGTTAGTTTCGCAAACGCCGCACTTGATACATTTTGCAGTATCAATAACGTGTTTCTCTTTAACTGCACCGGTAATAGCATTAACAGGACAGTTGCGTGCACACTTGGTACAACCGATACATTTATCGTTAATTGAGTAATTAACAAGGTCTTTACATACACCTGCAGGACACTTCTTCTCGGTAACGTGAGTGATATACTCTTCACGGAAGAATTTAAGTGTTGAAAGAACAGGGTTAGGTGCGGTTTGACCAAGGCCACAAAGTGAGTTTTGCTTAATGTAATAGCAAAGTTCTTCAATTCTGTCGATATCTTCAAGAGTGCCTTGACCCTTGGTGATTTTGTCAAGAAGTTCGAGTAGGCGTTTTGTACCTACACGGCAAGGAGTACATTTACCGCAAGATTCATCAACGGTGAACTCCAAGAAGAATTTAGCCATATCAACCATACAGGTATCTTCGTCCATAACGATAAGACCGCCTGAACCCATCATACAACCGATAGCAACAAGGTTATCATAATCGATTGGAGTATCAATAAGTGAAGCCGGGATACAACCGCCGGAAGGACCACCTGTTTGGGCTGCTTTAAACTTTTTACCATTAGGAATCCCGCCACCGATTTCCTCGATAACCTCGCGAAGAGTGGTACCCATAGGAATTTCAACTAGACCGGTATGCTCAATCTTACCGCCTAATGCGAATACCTTTGTACCCTTAGATTTCTCGGTACCCATTGATGCGAACCAATCTGCACCACGAAGAATAATCTGAGGAATGTTAGCAAAGGTCTCAACGTTATTTTCAACGGTAGGACGACCATATAGACCCTTAACTGCAGGATAAGGAGGACGAGGACGAGGCTCACCACGATTACCCTCAATAGAGGTCATAAGAGCAGTTTCCTCACCGCAAACGAAAGCACCTGCACCAAGACGGATATATAATTCAAAATCAAAGCCTGAATTGAAAATATTTTTACCTAAAAGACCATACTCATGAGCATCATCAATAGCCTTCTGAAGTCTTTCAACAGCAATAGGATACTCTGCACGAACGTAAACGTAACCGA
>JAZOQV010000027.1:0-2793 GCA_045656265.1 Acutalibacteraceae bacterium
TTTTGGTGATCCATCGGAGATTCGAACTCCGGACACCTTGATTAAAAGTCAAGTGCTCTGCCAACTGAGCTAATGGATCGTTTCAGACGACTTGCTTATTATATCAACAAAATTTCGGTTTGTCAATAACAAATTTGAAAATTTTACATATTTTTTCTTTTTGTGCAATAAAAACAAATTTATATTTATTTTTATGTGCAAAATAACTGTTTATACATGTAAGAAAAAATTACTTAATTTTCTTATATGTATATTGTTATTTTATATAATATGTGATATAATTATACGGAACATTTAATTTGGAGTAGTGTTGATGATTATTTTGGGAATTGACCCGGGCTATGCAATAGTGGGTTATGGCATTATTGAATACAAAAATAATAGTTTTAAAACAATAAGTTATGGTGCTGTTACTACTGAGGCGGGCACACCTTTTTGTGATCGATTAGAAAAGATTTATAATGATCTAACCGAAATAATAAATAAATTTCGTCCCGAAGCGCTTTCTATTGAAAAACTGTTCTTTAACACCAACACAACTACTGCTATTGACGTTGCTCAGGCAAGGGGCGTAATTTTACTAACGGCACAACATGCCAAGATTCCTGTTTATGAATATACTCCGTTGCAAGTAAAGCAGGCGGTTACGGGATACGGCAGGGCTGAAAAAAGACAAGTTATGGAAATGACAAAGGCGTTGCTTGGTTTGCAAAAAGTACCCAAACCTGACGACACCGCTGATGCACTTGCAATGGCAATTTGCCATGCGCATACATCGGGCTCGCTAATGTCAAAGTTAAAATTTTTGAGGTGATAATATGATTTATTCTCTTAACGGAAAACTTATTTATACAGATGAAAAAAGCGCTGTAATTGAATGTAGCGGCGTTGGCTTTCGCTGTTTTACCTCTCATAAAACATTGGCCCAATTACCAAAGATTAACGAGAACGTTATGCTGTATACCTATATGGCCGTCAGAGAAGACGCTTGCGACCTATATGGCTTTTTTGATACTAACGAATTGGAATTTTTTAAAATGATAATTTCGGTTAACGGTATTGGTCCAAAATTGGGTATTTCAATTTTATCTGATTTTTCACCCGAGCAAGTTGCATTATATATAACAAGTGGCGATGCCAAAGCACTGTCAAAAGCAAACGGTGTTGGGGCAAAAACCGCACAACGCATTGTTCTTGAACTTAAAGATAAAATTTCAGGCAGTATGTTAAGTGGAACGGCTGACCTTGGCTCAGTAGTTAACATTTCAACTGCAAGCGGTAATGCCGCAGAAGCGATAGAGGCGTTGATTGCAATCGGTTTCACACAAGCGGATGCTTCAAAATGTGTTTCACGCCTTGACCCCAACTTGCCTGTTGAAGAAATGATTAAGCAATCCCTAAAATCAATATCAAATTTGTAAGGAGCGACTGATATGAACGATATGGATTTTGAAAATAGAATAGTTTCTCCTGAATATGAGAGTGGCAACGATTCAGACGTTGAGTTTTCTCTTCGTCCAAAAACATTAAGTGAGTATGTGGGACAAGATAAAGCAAAAGACAATCTTGAAATTTACATAAAAGCCGCTGTTGGTAGAAAAGAACCGCTTGACCATGTGCTTTTATATGGACCTCCCGGTCTTGGCAAAACAACGCTTGCAGGTATAATTGCCAACGAAATGGGCGTTAATTTTAGGGTTACTAGTGGCCCAGCAATTGAAAAGCCAAAGGACCTAGCAGCACTCTTAACTAACCTTAACGATGGCGATGTTTTGTTTATTGACGAAATACATCGCCTGTCGCGTAGCGTTGAAGAGGTTTTGTATCCTGCTATGGAAGATTACGTTATTGATATTATCTTTGGTCAAGGACCATCGGCACGCTCAATTCGTCTTGACCTTAATCGTTTTACTTTAGTTGGTGCTACAACTCGTTCAGGTCAACTTTCGGCACCGCTTAGAGATAGATTCGGTGTTCTTTTAAGACTTGAAATGTACACACCTGAAGAGCTTGCAGAAATTGTTACGCGCTCAGCAGGAATACTTGGAATTGATATTGATAAAGATGGCGCTCTTGAAATTGCATCACGCTCAAGAGGAACGCCGAGAATTGCTAATAGACTATTAAAGCGCGTGCGTGATGTTGCACAAGTCTTAGGCGAAGGTGTTATTGATACTAGAATAGCATCAATTGCTCTTGATAGATTTGAGATAGATGAATTGGGGCTTGATTATTTCGACCGAAATTTACTTCGCGCAATTATTGAAAAATATAGCGGTGGCCCCGTTGGTTTAGATACCTTGGCGGCGGCACTTGGAGAAGAAGCTGTTACTATCGAGGACGTGTACGAGCCATACTTAATGCAAATCGGTTTTTTGACCAGGACAAGCAGAGGCAGATGTGTTACTAAGGCAGCTTACGACCATCTTGGTATAAAGTCTAAAGAGCAACCAACACTTTTTTAGGTTGAAAGGTTTATTTATATGCGTTTTGTAAATGATTTTTACGATTATGAACTATTAGATGCAGTTAATGGAGAGCGTCTTGAAAGATGGGGTAATGTAATTCTTATAAGGCCCGACCCCCAGATAATATGGCAAGGCGACAGAAATCCTAAACTATGGGGTAAAGCAGATGCAATATATCATCGTTCTAATTCGGGCGGTGGTAAATGGGAGATGCTTAAAAAAGTTCCTGATGTTTGGAGTATTGGTTATAATAATTTAACTTTCAGATTAAAACCGATGGGTTTTAAACACACTGGACTTTTTCCCGAACAGGCTGTTAACTGGA
>JAZOQV010000028.1:0-26841 GCA_045656265.1 Acutalibacteraceae bacterium
TTGACTAACGCGTCAGACGGCTCACAGATGCAGTTTGGCTACGATGATGGTGGCGAGTATAAGCATTACGACAATGTATACGCGGATATCGTTTTAAATCTAAAGGGCAATATCCAACTTAGCGATGTATATGTTGCTCACAACGCATCCGACATCTGGATTACAAGGGAATATGCTTTGTACATCGGTAGTGATGAGGATACCTTGTTTGATGGCGATCCATATTACGTTTGCGATAATTCCGACTCAAAACAGGTTCAGCACTATACCTTTAGTGATAAAACCGCAAGATTCGTTGGTATTCGCATTACAAAAGCATGTGATGGTGCTGCAACCTATTCGCCAAGTCTTTGGTATCCTCGTATTGTAGAGTTTAATGTTTTCGGTACCCCTGTCGCATTACCGACCTACAACGTAACCTTTAAAGATTGGGACGGCACAGAACTTAAAACTGAAACTGTAGAAGAAGGCAATGCCGCTACTGCTCCTGCAGACCCTGCAAGAGAGGGCTATACTTTCAATGGTTGGGACGTTGCATTTAATAATGTAACTAGCGACTTAACCGTTACTGCAACTTACAAAATCAACACCTACACCGTAACCTTTAAAGTAGAGGGCGCAGCTGACACCGTTAAGACCGTAAATTACGGCACAACCTTAACAGATATCCCTGCAGTACCTGCAAAATACGGTTTTAATGGTGAATGGAGTGTTAAAGACTTCACAAACATTACCGGAAATGTTGAGGTTAACGCAGTTTACACCGCAAAAGAAGATAACCGCACCATTAAGTTTGAATCTGTAATAGGCAAACTTCTAGGCGAAGTTATCGTAGAAGAAGGCCACGTACCTAGCAACGTACCTGAGGTTCTTGCACAGATTGAGGCAATTAACAAAAAAGTTGAGGTTTACGGCTACATCTTCAACGGTTGGGACAAAGAAGTATACGAAGATGAAATTACTATTAGCATGCAAGTAAGACCAACATACATAGCTGATGAAACTGTAAAAACAAATCTATATATAGAAGATGTTGATGGAACAGAACTAAAAAGAGAAAGTGTAAGATTTGACTCTGCAATTAATCTAAGATCGGAAGATGCAAAAAGCTGGACAGATGCAAGAGAAAACGGCAAAGTTTTAATAGGCGCAGCAGAAGGAACACTTTATGCTTGTGGCAGTGAAATGAATATTTATGCAAAAGCAGAAAAGCTTGATGCACCTGCTGTAGCAATTGTTGGTAAAGATCACGAAGTGGCTAAAGGTTTCACAGTATTCGCACACGTAAATGTAGAGGATGCTACCGAGTACGGCGTTATATTCGCAAGCAACACTGCTTATGGCAATAAACCAAACTTCGATTTAGACGATGTAGCAGCCGATAAAGCACTAGTAGACGCTGGCAGAAAAGATGCAAGCTACACAGTAGTAAAAATTGATACAACCAATGTGTCTGACTTTATGGCTACACTTAACTATAAAGCATCGAAGCCTGATCCAACTCGTTGGGCTCGTGCATACGTTAAAGTTGGCGATGATCAGTACATCTACACAGATGCAATCTGCAATAAGTAAGGAGGGTGTAAAGAATGAAAAAATACATAGCACCCGAGTTAAACCTCTTAAAAGAGCTTTCAGCAGATTTCTGTGAAGGCTTAGAGGCTTCCGTAACCGATTCCAAGCAAATGGGCTACGTTCAGTTAGAGTCTGTTGAAGACGATATGGAAGACTAAAAAACAAACAAGCGCTCGTGCGAACGAGCGCTTTTGTTTTTTAGGCTATATAAATCCAAGACGGAATATGAGATATGCAAAAAGGGTGTTTCGGAACATAATCCAAAACACCCTTTTATTTAGTTTGTATTAACGCCTAAAATGTGTTTATTTGCCTTTTGAAGCGCTATAATAATTGGTACTATAAGTACAAAACCACATATTATATTGCTTATTCCGTGCGCAATATCGAACGGTAGGCCTGTAATAACCCAGGCAACAGTTGCTTTAAAATTAAGACCGAACATAAGAGCTTGCGCAGGAGCATATAAAACACCAAATAAAAATCCGTGCATGCCACAAATAGCGGCATATACTATTGGTTTTAAAAATTTTGGCATTTTAGTTGGCAGTAGCATAGTTGCCGCCCAAAGCGGTAACCAAATATATAAGTATGGCACCCACCAAGCAGAAAATCCTGCTATAAACGCATTTATAAGTATAAATGCGTAAATAGGGTAGAGGGCTTTTGCGCGGTATACAACCGTAATTGCTACTATAAATACGCCTACAAGGTGTATATTTGGCAGTATTTCCATAAGCCATTTAAGCGAGAATATTATCGCGCCTAAAAATCCAAAAAGCACCGTTTCACGAATATTAAGTTTCATTATTTTGAAACCTTAAAGGCATAGGTAGCGCCTGCGGTAATCTCGGTAGTATCAACGCCTGTTGGCGCCATTTCGCCGTCTATGTAGAAAGCCCAATAGGTTTTATCTTTATCATAGTCGGCAACTATTCCGTTTACCTCTTTAACGTATAGGCCAAATTCACCCTCATCGCCCGAAATTAGTTTTAACTCTACTAAAGCATCGCCAACGATAGTTTTGTCGGTAGAAATTAAGAACTTTTCGGTGTTACCGTTAATGTCGGTAACTTGAAACTCAAATTGGTTTTTGCCTTCACCTAACTCTTTAACCGCGGTTTGCGATTGAGATGTGGTAGGCTCGCTAGTTGTGTTTTTGTCTTTACAACCGCTAGTATTTAGTGCCATAGCCGCAATAAGCACAATACAAACGAGTAAAGACAATGCTTTTTTAATGCTTGTCTTTTTCATAATTGTATTCTCCTAAAATTTTATTCCCTTGACGGCAAACATCGCGTTTGCTTAAGTTGGCGCTCGCAACCAAAAGCATATATGCTTTGTTAAGGGTTATAATGCTCGGATATTCCGACTTTGGCACGGCTGCTTTCTGCCTTCTCAGGTTAACCCAATGACATTGTCCTAAAAATTGCGGCTTTTTAGTAAGAAAGCAAACCATAGTGTGCCTTACGGCGACGGGCTCGTGCAGGATTTGCACCTGACTTCCCCAAACATCGTTAATATTATACATTATATTAAATGTATGTGCAACAATAAAAAGTAAACAAATTTACAAAAAACAAACACCGCAGATAAACTCTGCGGTGTAAATAATTAAATTAACCAATTCTGCCATAAAGAGGCGAATCGCCTTCGAAATCGCTTCTAGGTGCACGTGTCGGTGCTTCAACCTTTTGTGTTGGTGCATTTCTGCGGTCGCGACCGCCTCTGCCACCACGACGGTTATCGTTCCTTCTTGGTGTAACACCATCGGGACAGATAACAACGTGCCTTCTTGTACCATCGCCAACAGAGTGTGAGCTTACGCCCTCAATCTCTTGTACTTCGGTGTGGATAATGCGACGCTCGTAAGGATTCATAGGTTCTAGCGAGCGTGCGCGGCTTGTGCGAATGCACTGTGCAGCAATTCGGCGAGCAAGGGATTTTAAGGTTTCTTCGCGCTTTTCACGGTAGTTACCTGTGTCAAGCACAATTCTGTAATAACCCGATGTGCCTGCATTTGCGGCAAACGATGCCAAATACTGTAAAGCATCCAAAGTTTCGCCACGGCGACCGATGATAACACCGAGGTTGCCACCGTCAACGTGGATTTGTGAACCGTTTTCAATTTCTGCAACCTTTACGCTAATATCGGTAACACCTAACTTTTCTAAAACTGCAACAATATAGTTTGCGGCAGTAGCGGCAGGTGTGCCGGCTGGAACTTCTGAAAGTTCAACATAGTTAAGTTCAATTTTTGACTCTTGTTTTTCAACCTTTTCAGGTTTTACGTTTTCTTGTTTCTTTTGTGGTTTATCTTGCTTTTTAGCCTGTTTTTTCTTGGGCTTAGGCTCGTCAGGACATTCATAATACGCTCTGACCTTTGCAGGATGGCCACCAAAAATGCCAAGTACCTTTGGCTTAACGTCGTCGATTACTTCTATTGTATAATCGGCTTCACCTGGGTTGAGCATTTTAATAGCCTGTTCGGTAGCCTCTTCAATAGAGTTACCATAGCCAAACTCTTCCTTAATCAAGGTTTTTTCCTCCTTTTTGAAGATTGTGGAAAATGCGATAATCTCGCTTGATTATGCGTTGCGAGTACGCTGTTTTTCTTCGTTATTACGTTTGATAATTAACTTTGCTTGTTCTTCAGCAAGTAGTCTTTGTGGGCTGTAAATAACCTGAACTGCAGCCTGTAAAAGACCTGCAACAAGGCTAGAGAATGCCCAGTAAAGACCAACTGCGGCAGGTAGACTAAATGCAAAGAATAGCGAAATTAGTGGCATAGAAAGCATCATACCTGTCATATTAGGTTGGTCAGGATTCATTTTCTTTTGAAGTTGTAGCGAAATTACACTTGTAAGCATCTGTGCGCCGAAAGCTAAAAGCGGAATAATCCACAATTTTAGGTCGCTAGCAGTAATTTCGGCAAAGTTAAAGCTGAAGCGTGGGGTATCTTTTAGCTGAATGCCAAAGAATGTAAAATCCCACTCTGAAATTTGTGCCCAAAGTTCAGGTGTAACGCCTTTTGTGGTCTCGGTAAGTTTACTGAAAACCGACATTTGATAATAGCCTGTTGCCTTAACATCAACCGCTTTTGCAAGCGCTTGAATTTTATCGGCAGATAGGTTAAAAATATACTCGAGTGGCGACTGAACAACACGATATACAGCGAAAAGGAAAGGAAGCCTAATAAGAAGTGGAAGGCAACCGCCCGACATGGAAACATTTTCTTTTTGATAAAGCTCTTGCATTTCTTGCTGATACTTCATCTTGTCCTGTTGGGTCATATTATCGCCGTATTTTTTCTTTAATGCGTCTAATTTTGGGCGAAGCATTTGCTGTTTAGCGGTAGAACGCTGTGTTTTTATGGTAAGAGGCATTAAAATAAGGTTTACTATAAGGGTAAGCCAAAACATAAGGGCAGCAAAATTATGTCCAAAGATATAACTTAACCCTTTAAATAAATAGCTTATCGGTATCGCAAAAATGTTTAAAATAAAATCCATAATTAACCGCCTTTACCTTGTGGCCGCCTAATTGCGACCTTTTTTAGAAGTTTTTTTAGATTTGGGAGGTACAGGGTCGTACCCACCTTTGCAGAACGGATTGCAACGTAAAATTCTATAAACCCCAAGCGCAGTTCCTTTTAAAAAACCGTGCACTTTAAGCGCATCTATAAAATAGTTAGAACAAGTAGGTATAAACCTACAAGACCCGCGCGAAAGTTTATATGGCGAAATGTGTTTTTGATACGCCCTGATAATTAGAATAAGAAATTTAGACATTGTTAGTTACCGCAAACACCGAAATCATGTAAATGCTTACTTATGATTTTTGCAATTTCGTGGCTTTTGGCGTTAAGTATGCGTCTTCTTGCTACAAAAACAATATCGCACCCTTTAGTAATTTCGGGCAAACAATCTCTGAAAGCCGCGGTAATTACTCTACGGGCACGGTTACGCTCTACAGCACAGCCGATTTTTTTGCCGGTAGTTATACCTATGCGACAAGTATTGCGGTTAGTAGAAACAATATAGGTAACAATTTCGGGTGCAACAAGGCTTTTGCCGCGACCGTAAATGCGCCTAAAATCAGGGTTGCTCTTTAGCTTTATAAAGCAGTCCAAAAAAATCATCCGTTCTATTTACTGATAAATAAAGCCTGCTTTAAGAGCAGGTTAACACAAACTACAAAATTAGTAAGTAAGTGTTTTGCGGCCCTTTGCTCTGCGACGGGCAAGTACCTTGCGACCATTAGCAGTAGACATTCTCTTCATAAAGCCGTGCTCTTTCTTTCTGTGAAGTTTCTTAGGCTGATAGGTTCTTTTCATTTTTTACGCCTCCTTGACATTTAAGGTTTATTTTTTGGGCAGTTATATCGCATATAGCGATAATAACCCAATCATCTACTGATTATACAATAGAATACCCTTAAATGTCAATCTTTTTTTATTAAATTTTTAACCGCACTTGATTTTAACAAACCTATATAATATAATGTAGGTGGTAATTATTTAGTTTAGATTAGGGGTAACACTAATGATTTTAACTATTGATATAGGCAACACTAATATAACGCTTGGTGGGTATAAAGACGACAAGTTGCAATTTGAAGCCCGTCTTGCAACCGATACATCGCTTACTGCCGACCAGTATGCAGTGCAGTTAAGCAGTATTTTGCAACTTCACGGATATATGGGCGAGGTTAGCGATGCGATTATCGGCTCGGTTGTGCCAACCACCGCAAATGCAGTTACAGGCGCAATTAAGTTAATAACCGGAAAAGCACCTTTGATTTTAGGTCCCGGAGTTAAAACAGGTCTTAATATTAAACTAGATAATCCGGCGCAATTAGGTGCCGACCTTGCCGCAGGTGCGGTGGGCGCTTTGGGCAAATATCAAATGCCTTGCATAATTATTGATATGGGTACTGCTACCACCGTTAGTGTAATGGATAAAGACGGCGTGTTTATAGGCGGTGTAATTGCTGCAGGTATTCGCTCAACTTTGGATGCGCTAACCTCAAAAACCGCGCAACTTCCTGCAATAAATATTGAAGCGCCAAAGAGCGTTATCGGTAAAAATACGGTGGATAGTATGAAATCGGGTCTTGTTTTCGGTGCGGCGGCAATGCTAGACGGTATTGTTGACAGAGTTATAGAGGAAACGGGCGAAGATGCCACAGTTGTAGCAACAGGCGGCCTTGCAGAAATGGTTGTTAAAAACTGTAAGCGAGAGGTTATAATAGACAATGACCTGCTTTTAGAGGGTCTTTACAAAATCTACAAGAAAAACAATTAGGTTTTAACGCCTTCGGGCTTTAAAATAAAATCTAACGAACTGTATCCGTGATTTGCACAAACTTTAAATAGTGGTGCGATGAAAAGGAACAGTATCAGGAGGAATTTTTATGAAAAACAAAGGTAAAATCAACACACAGAAATTGGTAATTACAGCCATTCTAACAGCCCTTGTAATTGTTTTGCAGTTTATGGGCTCGTTTATAAGGTTTGGTATGTTCTCAATTTCACTCGTGCTAATCCCCATCGTTATCGGTTCGGCACTCTGTGGATATAAAGCAGGCGCTTGGCTTGGTTTCGTATTTGGCGCGGCGGTGCTTTTTAGCGGCGATGCGTCGGCATTTTTGGTGATTGATGTTTTTGGCACCATTGTTACGGTTCTTTTAAAGGGTACGCTTTGCGGCCTTGCGGCAGGTATTATCTACAAACTTTTAGAAAACAAAAACCGTTATATTGCCGTAATGGCGGCAGCGGTTGTTTGTCCGATAGTTAATACAGGCGTGTTCTTGCTCGGTTGCCTTGTTTTCTTCTTGGAAACAATTACAGAATGGGGCATAGGCTTAGGCTTCCAAAATGTTGGCAAATATATGATTTTCGGCCTTGTTGGCGGTAATTTTATTTTTGAACTTATAACTAACATAGTTTTAGCACCTATTATTTTAAGGGTTGAAAAAGCAGTTAGAAAGGCATAATTTATGTATAATCTTTCGGATATTGGCGTTATAAAGCAGTTGCTTTTTGATGCAGGATTTAGTTTTAAAAAATCGCTTGGGCAAAACTTTTTAATAAACCCATCTGTCTGTCCCGATATGGCAGAGGCTAGCGGCTGTACCGACATAGGTGTTATTGAAATTGGTACAGGCGTGGGCGTTTTAACGGTAGAACTTTGTAAGCGCGCTAAAAAGGTGGTTTGCATTGAGATTGACACAAGGCTTAAACCTATTTTAGATAAAACCTTAAAAGATTTCGATAACTGCGAAGTTATTTTCGAGGATGTTATGAAGGTTGATTTAGCGGCTTTAATTAAAGATAAGTTTGGCGATATGCCGGTTGTGGTATGCGCTAATCTTCCGTACTACATAACCTCGCCTATAATAATGATGCTACTAGAAAGCAGATTGCCTATAAATGCCATAACCGTTATGGTGCAAAAAGAGGCGGCAGATAGGCTTACCGCAGAGGTCGGCTCTAGGGAGTCGGGGGCGGTTACCGTGGCGGTAGATTACTATGCAAAGGCCGAGACTGTTCGCAAGGTGTCGCGCGGCTCGTTTATGCCAAGCCCAAATGTCGATAGCGCAGTAATAAGGCTTGACCTGAGAAAAGAACCACCGAGTGAACTTATAAACGAAAAGGCGTTCTTTAAACTTGTAAGGGCAGGCTTTAATCAGCGTAGAAAGACCTTGCAAAACTCGGTATCGTCTGCGCTTGGAATTAGCAAAGACACCCTTAAAACAGCACTCGAGAATAGCGGTTTGGCGCCAACTGTCAGGGCAGAAGCACTAACAATGCAAGAACTCTGCACCCTCTCAAACGAAATAGAAAAATTAAAATAAAAAAACGGATTCTGCAAAGGAATCCGTTTTGCTTTTGCAATAGTTCTATTTTTGATAACTGTAATATTTGCCGCCGTAGGTGTTTGTGATTTTGCGGTAGGCGGAGGGGGAAGTGCCACAGATTTTTGAGAATACGCGAGAGAAATAATAAGGGTCGGAAATGCCAACCATATTGCCAATTTCTCCTATGCGGTACTGGGTGCTTTCTAAAAGTTCTTTTGCATTTTGTATACGCAATAGGTTGATATATTCTGTAACACTGCGGCCTTCGTTACGCTTGAAAATAGTGCTACAATAACTAGGGTGTAGGTTTACGTAGCTTGCAACCGTTTCAAGTGTAATATCGTTTTGGTAATTTTCGGCGATATATGCCTTGATTTTTTCAACATAAGGTAATGGGTGCGCGCTTTCTTGTTGTTCGAAAAGGCGCAGAAGTATCAAATTTATAAGGTGCAAAAGTTTTTCATCGTTATGTATATCGGGTTTACGAAGAATGCGGTTAATCATCTCAATATAATCGCGAATTTCGTGGGATAAAACATTTGGCATATGGTAACTTAAAGGCAAGGGCTCGTTGTGTTTTGTGGTAAAGTTAAAAGAAACATAAGAGGGCTTTGTCGATTTTTCACGGCTCATAGTAGCGCCCGCAGGGCAATATACAGCCTCACCCTCGGATACAGTATAGGTTTCACCATTTACTGTATATGTAAGTTTGCCTTTAATAACAATGGTCAAATCGTGATAACTGCAATTAGGTTTACTAAAAGCGTAGGCATCACATTCAATTCTATGGTGGATAAGGAGTAATTTTAATCCGTCTAAAATTTCCATTTATTGCGCACCCCCAAATGATAATTGCTTTCGAGTATATTTTAGCACAATAGATTTTCTGTGTAAACAGCAAACTAAAAAAACACAAAAAAATCCCGTTTCGATATTAAGAAAACACAAAAAGCAGACTTGAAATGGTTTAAGTTGTGATAATAAGAAGAAAACTTAGTATCACAATATATAAAAGATTTGCAAAAGACTTGTATCATAATAAAAAAAGTTATATAATATAGTAAATTTATCCACGAAAGGAAGAACGATATGAAAGCAGTTCTAATTAACCCAACCGACAAATCGTTAAGTTGGAGCGAGGTTCCAAACCCCGTATTAGGCAACGACGATGTTTTGGTTAAGATAGAGGCAGCAGCACTTAACCGTGCAGACCTATTGCAAAGAGAGGGTAACTATCCACCCCCTCCCGGATGCCCAGATTGGATGGGCCTTGAAATAGCGGGCACTATCGTAGAGATTGCCGACGGCGCTAAAGAAAAATCTAACTGGAAAATTGGCGACAAGGTTTGTGCACTTCTAGGCGGTGGCGGATATGCCGAGTACGTTAATGTAAAATACGATATGCTTATGCCTGTTCCCGAGGGTTGTACTATGGTTGAAGCGGCGGCTCTTCCAGAGGCTTTTGCTACTGCATACCTAAATCTTTTCTGGGAAGGCAACATAAAATCAGGCGACACATTACTTATGAACGCAGGCGCAAGTGGTCTTGCTAGCGTTATCATCCCAATGGCTAAGGCTTTTGGCGTACGCGTTATTACCACAGTTCTTTCAGACGAACTTGCCGCATCTATAAAACACCTTAATGCAGATGTTGTTGTTAACACAACTAAAGAGGATATTAGCGAAGTGCTAAAGCAACAACTCGAGGAAGGACATCCGGTTACCGTTGCTATCGACTGTTTGGGTGGCGAAATAATGGGCAAATGCTTGCACTTTATGGAGCACGGCGGCAGATGGATTATGATTGCTACTTTAGCCGGCGATTTCACACAGGTTGATATGCGTAATATCTACGTTAGAAACGTTCGTGTTATCGGTAGCACACTTCGTTCACGCAAACCCGAGGTTAAGGCACAAATTCTTTCAAAACTTGTTGAGGAGATTTGGCCAAAGGTATCGTCGGGCGAGGTTAAACCCACAATTTATAAAGTATTGCCAATTACCGAAGCAGAAGAAGCACACGATATACTATATCGCGGCGAAAACGTTGGTAAGGTTGTACTAACAGTTGACTAATTAAAAAGCAAAAGCACTCAAAGAATTTTGAGTGCTTTTTTGTTATATTTCTATATTTAGTGTTGCTATTTTTGCGCCGTCTGCTGTGATTTTTATGCCTTTATCGGTTATTTTAGCAGTAGCGCCGTCGGTTTCTTCTCCTAAGAAATTAACAACCTTTACTGTCTTTGGCTTTGCTATAAGCGATAAGGTGCAATTTGCCTTTTTGTCGCTTATATTAACCAATCGGACGTTAACACCGTTTTCGCATGTATCAATATTACTTAGCGCAAAATTCTTGTTATCGTCAAGACCCATAAATGCCATTTTGTTTGGCAGAGTTCCGCTATGAACAGGCTCTGCTTTTGCGGCAAGCGGCGTGCGAACATTTTCTCCCTCAATGAAGGCAGTTTCAGGCGTGAGTTTACTGCTAAAATGAATACTATACTCAAAGTCGCGAGTTTCTAACATTCTGCCAAGCCCTTTTTGACCGTATCCAACCTCGTTTGTAAAAGAACGGAATAGGGTAAGGGCAATAGTTTTAGACGCGTTATCAGAAACGGCAACCTCGTAAAGACCTTTGGTATATACACCAACCGCCGACTTTTTGCCTTTTAGTAAGGTGATTCCTTGCGATGGGAACACGAAAGTTTCTGGCTCGCGGTTACGAGAATAATCTGTAAAAGCAATATCCCAAGCATACATACCAAACGGGATTTTTGTGTAAACCTTGTCGGTGTCTATATAGGTAGGGATAAGCACGCGAAGTCGGTGGTTGTAGCAGTTGTTATCAACGGTAGTCTTAACGTCGATTCTGTCGCTACCTTTTAGTAGAGTAACAACGCTATCTATTTTTAAGGTTTCAAAATGCTCGCTTCTGTGGTTGTCGCCGTCTTTTAAGTGCTTTGGTATACGCATAGTAGTTGCGATTTTTACGGTAGCACATAAAGGTCCATCACTTAGCACCGAAACCTCGGCGTTGCCCGAAAGATAGGTTTGGTCCATTAGCGGCTTTCTGTAGTTCCAACCGTCGCCTTTATCGCCTGTATCTTCAAACATAAGCACACCGCGATATTCTTTTTTAGTATCGTTTTCTAATACCGTAAGTGTTCCGTCCGCCTCGAAAGTAACTGTAATTTTGCCGGTATCAAAGGTGCGAGGTGCTGTTTTCATACTGCCGTCAAATGCTACGGGTGGATAGAACTCTTTATAATCGTTGTAATCGCCGTAACCGGGTTCAACGATTTTTTTGTTATCAAAGGTTAGAACTGCATAACCGCCTGCCTCAATCTCCGTTTCAATTGCTACTGTCCAAAGGTCGTAGCCAGGGAAGTCTACAAGTTTTCTAACATCATAATTACAGTCGTGCCACGCTTTGTTAGAAAGCCTTTGATAGCGCACCTCGTTGCCTTCTGTGTCGTAAAGTGTAATGCGTTCTTCGTTATCTTCGGGGAAAGGAATATGGAAAACGTTAACACCGTTTAGTTTTTTAGAGGTTGGATTATATAGAATAATTGCGCCGTCTTTTCCTTTGCCGATGGTATCAGTAGCAGCGGCTAAAATGTCGCGCATATTTTTATTAAGTGTATTTGCAATACTCTCGGTCTGTCTAAAACGGCAAGCGTTATCAAGATGAACGTCCGAAATAGAGCATCCGCAGATAGAATCGTGTGGGTGATTTTTAATAAGGTACTCCCACGCTTCTTTAAGAAAAGCCTCTCTGCCTTTCATTTCGTTTTGGTTGCCGCCCAAAATCCCAATAGTACGTAACTGTTTTATGGCGGCATTTAGCGGCTCGGTAACCTTGGTAAGCATTATTTCGCAGAGGTCGTTCGCCTGTTTTAATTCAACGTGTGAAGAAAGCACGTTTTTAAGCACAATGTTGTTTGAGCCTTTTTTGCCTGCATTATAGAAACAACCCTCTAAGGTTTCTAATGAAAGATTTTGTTCATTGAAAGCCTTTCTAAAGGTATCATAGTTGCTGTGAACAATCTCGATATTGGGGATATTATCTCCAAGATTTTTTATGATTTTTGGAAGATTCGGCTCTATGTCCATATGGTCAGTACCATCAAACATAATAAGCACGTCGCCGGTTGCCCTTTCCTCGCAGTAATTTAAAAAATTCTTAAAGAATTCTACTTGCTCGGCGTAGTTAATCGCGCCGCCTTTAAAGTGATGGCGCGCGGCAAAGAAAAAGTTACCGTACGAGCCACCCGGGTCAAGTTTGTGTACGGTTACTTTGGTGCCGTCCTTGCCTTTCCATATAAAAGCGTCTTTCGGATAATCGCCAATGCCTCTGTAAAAGATGGCGTTATCGATATTAAAGCCTTTAAGTATTTGTGGGAATTGATTGCTTTGCCCAAACATATCTACAATGTAACCACAGTTTAAAGGTTCTGCACCATACTCGCGGCTAAGAGCGAATCCTTTTTGCAGATTCCTTACAAGCGACTCGCCCGAAATTAAAAACAGGTCGGGCATAACATACCAAGGACCAACGATTAGTCTGCCGTCCTTTATAAGCTTCATAAGTCTCTCGCGATTTTCGGGACGGATTTTAAGGTAGTCTTCAATAACGATGGTCTGTCCGTCAAAATGGAAGTATTTATATTCGGGTGCGGTTTCCAAAGTTTCAATAAGCTCGTCAACCATTCTTACAAGTCTTGCGCGGTATTCTTGAAAATCGTTGTACCATTCTCTGTCCCAATGGGTTTCGGAGATAACGTAAAGTTTTTTCATAAAATCACCTACTGATTTAATCTTCCTGAAATAATTACTTGTTTTTCAGATTCGTTATAAAGCAGGGTATAAACCGATGCGGTATTTTCTATATCGCTGGAAACAACTAACTTCATAAATCCGCTTTTAGCTTTTGGTAAAAGCACACGTAATGTTGGGCCTTCAATGTTTTGTTGTGGGGCGGCATCGCCTGTTTTCCAAGAAACTTCGCCAAGGCGTTTACCATCCAATTCAAGGTACGCCGAAATATTGGTGCTTTCTATTGCGTTAAGGCTATCGTTTAAAAGCCAGATTTTTGCCTCTAGTATCTCGCCCTCGCGGTAACTGAATTTTTCTATTTCAGCGCTAGCAACAATGGGTCTTAATGCGTTTTTAACTGCATCGTAAGCCGGGCGTGTTTTGCCAAAATATGATACTAGGTATTCGCCTGCGGCGGTTGGCCAACATTCGTCATAGTACCAGTTAAGTGCCATTGTGCAACGCGGCCACTGGCGGCGAGCGCCCTCAAACATAGCCTTTAAGCCCTCGCTTTGCAAAATATCACTGTTAGCAATAAGGTCCTCTATGCACTCTGCTTTGCCGAAATATCTTTCCAAAGTGGGCATTTCGGTCCACGAGTTTTCCTGCCAAGCATCAAAACCGTGGTGCAAAACCCAAGAAGCAGTTGGTTTAACCGGAAAAATCTCGTTTTCCGGGATTGCTGCGCGTATGTTTTCTAAAGGAGAAAATGCAGGGCAACCAAACTCGGGGTAGGCGGTATATGTCGAGTTTCTTATAGCCTCGTAAACCTCGGTTTTGCTACCGCCAACCGTGTTAATAAAGGTGTAACCACCGTGTGCCATATTGCAAAGTGGCGAGGTCATAATAAAGGGGATTTCGGGTGTTTCTTTGTAGCAAATAGCATTAAGAAGTCTTAGGGCATAGTATTGCTCGGTCATTTTAGACCAACTGTTAAATAGTTCGTTACCACCGCACCAAAGGGCAAGAGAAGCGTGATGACGAAGCCTTTTTGTAATCTCTAATGCCTCACTCTCTAGTACCGAGAGATAGTGAGGGTCGTTTTTATATTCGTTGCAAGCAAGCGGGAACTCTTGCCATATTAAAATTCCGTTTTCGTCGCAAAGGTGGTAAAAATCTTTTTTGTGTACTACACCGCCACCCCAAACGCGAAATACGTTAAAATGCGCCTCTTTTGCAAGGGTAACAAGCGGTAAATAGCGGTCTTTAGTTAATGTTCCGTAGAAAATCTCGGGCGATACAAAGTTACTACCTTTTAAGAAAATGCCTTTTCCGTTAACCACCATAAGCGTTGGCGCATCAGAACGGGATTTTGGCATAACTTCGGGGTATTTCCATGAAGTTTCAGGGAGTACTAGTTCTACCGTTTTAAAACCGATTTTTAAGATTTTTGTAATGGCGGTGTCCGCATTAAGGGTTGCAGTAACTGTATAAAGCGACTGTTCGCCGTATCCGTTAGGCCACCAAAGTTCTATGTCTTTTAGTGTGTCGGTAATAGTAGCACTGCCTTTGCCTAAAAACTCTTTTATCTCTTTACCACTAGGGTCTAAAACGCTAATTGTAAATTCTTCGTTTTCTGAAAGTGATAGGTCAATAGTAATCTCGGCACTTTCGCGGTTTTCGGATAGGGTATAGTTAACACTAAGGTCATCGATATATCCGTGCTCTGTGTTTTCTAGCCATATTTCTTCCCAAATGCCAACAGGGATAAGGCGTGGATGCCAATCCCACCCGTAACTTACAGGAGGTTTACAACAAGCCGCCGCTTGCGAGCGACCTTCGGCGCCCTCTATTTTAGGTACAGGCGCTATGTCTATAAACAAGGTTTTTTCACTGTATTCGGTAATATCAAGTCTGAATGGTTTATAAAGACCTTCGTATTCGTATATTACGGTGTCGTCAACGCGAACCTTGTAGCAGTAGTCAATACCATTGCAGCAAAGGTAGGTTTTGCCGCCATTCATTTTTGGGAGTTGGGCTTTATAGTGCCACCACTTGTCCTCTAAAAAATGCAGTTTTGTAAGATTGTCGGCGAAATAAATATTTTCAATATTTTCGCCTTTTATGTAGTCCAACTGCACAGCACCCGGAACGGTGGCGTCGTACATTTTTTGTGGCATATCGTTATAGGTATCAGAATAGCCAACGGTAAAATTCAAAATGCTTTTTTCCATAGTAAAAGCCTCCCCATAGATATACTTGAATTGTAGCACAAACTAACCTTGTCGGTCAATTCAAACCGACACGTTCTACGATAAGTAGAAATTTATATTAAAACACGTCGGTTGCGATGCCTAGCACACAGCAACTCAACCGACTCTAAAATATATCATTACAATTTAAATACATAGCCTGCCGCAATACCGAGCACCGCCGACAGAGAAATTATTATAATAGGATGCACCTTTTTTAAGATTAAAATCTGCATAATTCCATAGATTGCCAAAGAGAGAATAAAGGTTAAGCCGAAACTAAACGCCTTTATGCCGTCGGGCACAAAAACCGAGCCCGCAATATTGATTACTGCCGAGCCGATAAGGCCGATAACCGCGGGTTTAAGACCCGACATACAACCGGCAACCACACGGCTTTCTTTGAATTTTTCAAAAACTTTAGCAACGATTAAAATAACTATAAAAGAGGGAAGAACAACGCCTAAAGTAGCGCACGCGGCTCCCAAAATTCCGCCCATCTCTGTACCGACATAGGTCGCAGAGTTCACAGCAAACGGGCCAGGGGTTGATTCGCTAACCGCAATAAAGTTGATAATCTCTTCCTGGGTCATCCAACCTTTTTCTAAAACCTCTGACTGTATTAAAGGCAGCATAGCGTAGCCGCCGCCAAAGGTAAAAAGACCTATTTTAAAGAAGGTTAAAAATAGTTCAAGAAAAATCATTTTTTAGCCTCCTTACCGCTTTTCAAAGTAGCAAATGTGTAGATAAGCCCCGAAATAGCGCAACCGATAATTACGTAAATAAGGTTAATATCTACAAAAACCGCAATCAAAAAAGATGCCGCCGCAATAAAGTAAGCAAAAGCACTTTTCTTTACCTTTTTGTACATAGAAATAAATGCTTTAACGATAAGCGCTAATACGCCTGCACGTATGCCGAAAAATGCGTACTGTACAACCTTTAAGGATTGAAATTCCTGTAACACAAAAGCGATTATGGTAATTATTATAAAAGAGGGGAGAACCACGCCCAATGTAGCAAAAACCGAGCCTGCCACACCGCACACCTTGTAACCAATAAAGGTGGCAGAGTTAATGGCGATAGGGCCTGGGGTAGATTCTGCAATAGCAAAAATCTCCAAAATATCATCCTTGGTAATCCAATTATGTTTATCTTGGACCTCTGCTTCGATAAGCGGAATCATAGCGTAACCACCACCAAAGGTAAACGCGCCAATTTTAAAAAATGTTAAAAATAGTGTTAATAGGGATTTAAAATTACTCATAAGTCATCCTTTAAAAAATTTCGCAATCGTATACTTCAACGCCCGAATCGGCGAAGACGTCAAAAAGTCTGGTGCGAAGGTCTTGCTTTGTTACACCTTTTTTTAGTATAATCTGTAAAAATCCGCCGCCACCTGCACCACAAATCATTTTACCGTCGATAAGGTCGTCTATGGTTGCAAATATTTGGTTAATACAAGTGTTAGTGCAACCGCTATCAAGCCTTTTTGAACATTCCCAATGCTTAGTTAAAAGCCTTGCAAAAGCATCAATATTACCACGGACAAGTTCAAGTTTCATAAGTTCGGCAAGGTTTTTAATGTCATAAAGTGCATCTAAAGCTTCCGGTTCAGAGCTAATGTATTTGCCCAATACTTCTCTTAAAAGATTTCTTGCTAGTCTGCGTTGACCTGTGTAAATTAAGCAGAAACGTTCGTGTAATTCGTCTAAAGCGGCTTTAGGAATATCAATTTCTTTAATTGAAAGCTCTTGATTATCGCCTGCGTCTATTTCGGTAAGTTTTACGCCCTTTAAAAGTCCGCCAATCTGGTCTTGCCAACCACCACCGGTAGACATAAATTGTTCCATTCTTAAAACGGAGTTAACTAAATCCTTCTCGGTATAAGGTTTGTTTAAGAATTCGAAAAGCGCTTTTTGGCAAGCAGCAGCTAAAATGGAGCTTGTGCCAAGTCCACTGCCTTTTGGAATGTTTACAACCTCGGTGTTAAGGTAAATACCGCCGCCAAGATTTTTACAAATTTCATCTAGCGGTATATTTTCATCTGTAGGTATAATGCCTGCGCATATAAGCGCCGCCTTGTGTAAAGCAAAGGCATCTGCAGGGTTGTAGCAATCTTGTAATGCTTTAATATCGGTAAATTCTTTGTAAGAGCCACAGTCTGTACTTGAAAGCGCAAATTTGTGTTCTTTTAACTTTTTAATAGTAACTTTTACGGGCAGTTCTCCATTAAGTGAAACTGCCGCATTAAGAACCGCCGCGCCTATTTCAAAATAAACAGGTGGGGTATCGGTCCAACCACCGCCAAAGTTAACCCTAACAGGCAACTCTACTAAAACTTCATCTTTACTTATTTTTAAGTTGTTGCAGTAGTCTGTGCCTTTGTGATTCGAAAGAACAAAGTTAGCAATTTCTTTAAAGCATAAATTAAGTAGTTCTTTGTCATTATTAAGCCTTGAAAGATAGTAGTATATACGTATTTTTTTGCTAAAGTCAGAGTTTTTTGCGGTTCTTTCAAGTATGCGCGATACGCGTGGAGTTATCGAAAAACTTACCATATCATTAAGGGGTGTGTGGTTGTCAATTTCATTTAAGAAGCGGTCTGCTTCAATTTTATCGTGCAATTTGTCGCACCAAGGCAAAATATCGGTAACATTGGCGAAACAAAAACTAGTATATAGACTATGCTCGCCGCCAATACCTGCAAGCGTAGCTTCAACAGCCTTGACTGCGGTGTCTTGCTCTGAAAACAATTTAGCAGTCCAAAGGGGCTCTTTTAAAGTTTTGCCTAACCATATATTTTCCTTAGGATTATCATTTATGCCTAACATTCTGGCAACAAAATTACCGTTTTTAAGTTTTAATACATGCAGAATAACATTTTCTGGAACAGTTAGGTTTTCGATAGTTGCGCCCGAAATTATAGAGCCACTGCCGATAACAGCGCCGTCCATAATTTCGCTGTTTTCAAGATAACAACAGTTGCCAATTTTTGCGTTTTTGTGTATATAACTGTTGTATGCCGCAAAGTTACCGCTTAACCTGTTTGTGCAAACCTTGCTCTCCCAGTTAAGAAAACGGTAATCGTCAATGTTTTCGGTAACAAGTTTTAGCAATTCTTTAGAGGTGCCAAAGTGCAAGAAAGAGGCAGGCGACATACAGATTAAGCGCATAGTAGTGTTACCTAAAAGTTGCCATACCTTTTTTCTGGCAGACAATAATTCGTCGCTGAATTCACCCTCTGGTTGTTCTTTGTAATATAATTCCTCGGTAGAATTTTCTGCCATTGGATAAACGAAATCGGCATAGAAAGAAAGGCGCACAGTATCATTAACAAGACTATTGTATTTTTCCTCGGTATCAACAATAGAGTAAAGTTTATCTAAAATAGTCGAACTAAGAAGAATAGCGCCCGTGTCGATGTTAACCTTTTGGAGTTTATCAACTGCACCGGCTGAAGTAAGGGTTTCAACCGTTTGTTTGTGAAGAAAACTACCAACATTACCGCTAGCACTCCTTGTGAATACGCCGTGGTTTTTGCCGGTATGAACATCTTCTTTAATAGAAAGGGCAGCAGCCTCGCTTCCAAAGAAATCTATCTGTAAAGGGTTAAATAACAGAAGCACGTCGCCCGAAAGAACAAGCATGCCGTCCTCCATACGCGAGGGCATACCGCTAGTAGAAACAATAAATTCATCAAATAAAGTAGAACGTCTGCCGTCAGGTAATTCGTGCGGTACGGGAGAAAACAATTTTCCGCATGCAGAATATTGGGGTACGCGCTTAGAGTCGCCCCCTGAATGTATAACCAATATTTTAAGGCCGCTAAACTTTTGCTCTTGCTCGTAAATATATTTAAGCACACCAAGGGTAGCGCCACCCGAGCCTACGCGAAGTCCATCACGGTCGGGAATAACTACAAACTTGGTTTTTGACGGCAAGGTTTTTGCTTTTTGGCGGTAGGCAATCTGCTCGCGGTATGCTTCGGCTTGAGCTTCATTAGAAGCGGTAAGCACAACATAGTCCCACAAAAGCGATTCGTGTGTGCCGCTTAAAAGATTGGATTTATAGGTATCATAACTATCTAAATAAGACTGCTGCAGGAAAAGATTTTTGTACTTCATTTTTCTGCCCTCTCAAAAATAAAATTTGACATAATTATACATATATATAATAAAACAAAACGCCAAAAAAAGCAACACAATTATTTTGGTTTTCGGGGCTTGACAAAATAAAAAAGATGTGATATATTACAACTGTACTAGTAAGCATAGTACAGTTGAATTTTATTGTGCACAAATATAGTAAGGAGGCAGGATATGTGGAGAATAGATAACCTGTCGCAAACACCTGTTTACGAACAGTTAATAGAGCAGGTAAAGCGTTTTATTTTAATTGGCGCTTTACATTCGGGGGATGCGTTGCCCTCGGTTCGCGGCCTTTCGGTAACCCTTTCGGTTAACCCAAACACTATACAAAAAGCATATTCCGAACTAACCCTTCGCGGCATTTTAGTAGCAGTGCCGGGAAAAGGTTTGTTTGTTAGCGAAAACGCTTTAGAGGTGCTTTTAAGCGAGGCGCAAAAAAAGGTAACCGAATTAGAAGGGTTAGTGTCTTTATTAAAACTTTCGGGAATAGGCAAAGACGAAGTTTTGAAATCTATAAATAAAATATACGAAGGCGAGGGAAATAAATGATTACGGTAAAAAACCTAACCAAAAAATTTGGTGATTTTACTGCGCTTAACGGCATTAGTTGTAGTATACCTGAGGGTAGCATATACGGCATGGTCGGCTCAAACGGCGCGGGTAAATCCACCTTTTTACGTCTTTTAACAGGCGTGTATAAAGAGGACGGCGGCGAAATCAAAATTGACGGAATGAGCGTTTGGGAAAATCCAGATGCCAAGCGTTTATTTATGTATGTGCCCGACGAACTTTACTTTATAAACGGCGCCAGTATCGAGCGTATGGCAAAACTTTACGATTCAATGTATGGCGGCTTCGACTATGCCCGACTTCGCGATTATGCATATAAATTGGGGCTTAATACAAGAAAAAGCCTTAACACATTTTCAAAGGGAATGAAGCGCCAAGCGTCTATAATTTTAGCCCTTGCAACAAACCCGAAATATATTTTCTTTGACGAAACTTTTGACGGACTCGACCCTGTTGTAAGAAATGTAATTAAAGGTTTTATTTATAACGATGTTGTAGAACGCAAGACAACCGCAATTATAACCTCTCACTCATTAAGAGAGTTAGAGGATACCTGCGACCAACTTGCTATGCTTCATAAAGGCGGTCTTGTTTTCGAGCGTGATATAACCGACCTTAAAACTTCACTCTTTAAGGTGCAAATCGCACTTTCGCAAGACTACTCGGAGGAAGATTTTAAAGAGATTGATATAATCCACTTTACCAAAAAAGGCTCGGTAGCAAATATGATAGTTCGTGGCGACCGCGAAAAAACAGTTGCCGCGCTTAAAACCCATATGCCCATTATTCTAGACGTTCTTCCGCTTTCTCTAGAAGAGGTATTCACTTACGAAATGGGTGCGCTTGGCTACGATTTTAGTGAACTGGAGGAGGGATAACTATGTGTAGAATATTCGATAGAAAACTATATTTAGAGGGTATTCGCTATTTAAAAGGTTTCGGTATAATTACAACCATTCTCTTAACCATTTTTCCACTTTTCATGTTGGCTTCAGAGGTCTTTGACAGTATAGGAACGAACGAAATTGCAAGAGAATACGTAAGCGCGTGGTCGCTTAATCCCGTGCTAGTATTACTATTTTGCGCGGTAGCCCCTTTAATGACGATTATCCTTTTTAATTTTACTACGGGTAGGGCGGCAAGCGATTTTTATTTCTCTGTGCCAAAAACAAGAAAATCCTTGTATTTCAGTTTCTTTTTATCCATAATAACTTGGATTGGCATAATACTTGCATTTTCTGTTGGCGTTCCAATGGTTTTGTCTTTAATTTTAAATAAATTTTTGGTATTTAACGTGGGTAGCAGTTTGGTTTTTGTATTACAGTTGCTAGTTTCGTGTGTTTACGTTATAGCCGCGTGCCTTATTGCTATTAGCGTAACAGGTACTGTATTTTCAAATATAGTAGTAGCGTTATTGCTTATATTTGTACCAAGATTATTTATATTGGTAATAGTAAATAGCGGTATGAACGGGCTTTATTACGCTGACGCTATCCAAACATTACCATTGCTTTCGTATCACATAAATTTGCCTGTTGGTTTTGTGATAAATGCGTTTTTTATGGGAAGTTTTGATTTAGTAGAGGGTGCCGCGCCAATAATATATACCACAGTAGTTGGCATAGTATACTTAATTATAGGTATGGTGCTTTTTGACAGACGCGATAGCGGTGCTTCCGGCAAAGCGGCTGCAACCGATAAACTTCGCGCGATTTTCAGGATTATACTAGGCGCATCTGTGGGTATTGCCGCCTCGTCGATTTTCTTTAGTACATGGGGTTCAAGATGGAATAACAACGTAGCGCTAGACGATTTTTCTACTTGGTTTGCAATAATAGCGGTGCTAACGGTTGCCTTTGCGGTATACTGTTGCTACGACCTTATTATGACCAAAAGTTTAAGAAAAATGGTAAAGGCTATGCCTGCTTTCTTAATAGCCTTGGCAATAGATATTGTCGCAGTTTTAGGTATGTATGGCGTGTTATACACAGTAGAAAGTTATACGCCCGCCCCCGAGGATATAAATGGAGTTTACCTAGTACATGACGATTATGACAGTGCGTATTTTGGCGAAGTAACCTCTGACCTTAAAATAAACGACCCTACAATAAACAAGATAGTTTCCACCGCTTTAAAAGAAAATGTCGAAACTGTTAAATCGCTCAAAAACGGAGGCGCTGAATTTTTCGAAAAATATAGCGAACACGACGAGTTGCGTTTGTATATTGAAAGCCGAAGCGGCAAACATTATAGAATTCTGCAGATAAGTCAATATGATTCGGCTATGATTGTAGAGCAATTATCTAAAAATGATGATTATAAAAAGGCATTTACCCATCTGCCCGACCTTAAAAAGAATAAGGGATCGGTTTATGTGGATTCCGAACTTAAATTAACCGAAGAACAGCGCGATATGCTTTATGAAACCTTTAGTAATGAAGTAAAGAGCGGTGAAGTGCCGTTTGAAACCTATTACAACAACATTACCGGCGGTGTGAACGGCGCGGTGTTCGGTATGTATTGCGATGCATTCTATGGCTCCGACAGTTACACAATAAATCTACATGTTACAAGGGATTATAAAAAAACGGTTGACCTGTATCTATCCTTTGTGGATATGCAAAACGAAAAGGAAGGCAAAAAACTTGTAGAGGTGCTTAATAGCGTTAATGCTATAAATGTTGAAATTCATTTTGACAATGCTTTTGATGGATACAGAGGTTTTGTTTATAGCGATGAAAATCTTGAAAAGTTAGCCAAAATTTTAAAGGGCGCCAAAACAAAAGATATCACTTCAAAGGATAAAACCATACTTCTTACTTATTGGAGACATAACGAAAAAGATTATGTCTACGACCCTAAAGAAGACGAGGTTTATCAAGCAAGGTTCTCGTTAAGTGATAGAGATATAAAGGCGTTAGAAGAATTAACAAAACCTGCATCAGATGAAAATTATGAATATTACAAATAAATAACCACCAAAAAACAACCCCCAAAGAAGTTTTTACTTTCCTTTGGGGGTTGTTATTATAAGCAAACACGGATAATCCGAACTTGATTTTAAAGGGAGGATTTTCGTCTTTGCATTGTTAAAATACTAGTTAATCCGAAAGGATTAACTGCGTTTTGTGCCGCACAAAACCAAAAATCTCTCTCCTTTAAAATTCTTCGACCCTAAAAGAGTAGAATTTCGAGGGATTTTTTGAGCGGAAGAATCCGTAAGGCTTACGCCTACGGATGATGACAAACCGAAAAGCACCGAAATTATGCCGTTTAGGGCAGGTTCGGATTATTCGTGTTTGCTTAAGCATTTTATTTTCGTTTGTATTTCTCGTAGGTAAGCGAAGTGTTTTCGCCCATATACAGTTCGTCTTTAGTTACGTACCAGTATTTTTGAGTTTTAGATGCGCCGGTATAGTAATCTTTATAATTGGCTTTAAGTTCGTACTTTACGTGCCCGTTTATAACGAGTATATCTTTAGGGGTAACGTACCAACTAAAATCGGTACTTGAAACCTGTCCCTCGGGCGCTAAATATATTTTTGTACCGGTACCATCATCATTAAAAGTGTATGTTTCGGTGTATTTTTCTTTTGAAAACTCGCCCTTGCGTGTTCTTGAAAAAGTGCCTACAAGTTTTTCCTCTGCCGACATAAAAAAGCCGTTTGCATTAAGCATAATAAGGGTTATCAGCACCACCGCAATTGTAGGTATTACAATAAGGGTTAACTTAATTAGCGGGCGGGGAGTTTTTTGTTTTTTTACGCGCCTTATCATCTAAGTCCCTGCCTAATAAAAGTGAAATATCCAAGTTCGGTGCCTGTGCTAAGATACAAAGTATCGCCCTTTAAATACCAGTTATATTGGTTAGGAGAAAGTGAATAACTTGCAAAATCGGGATTCCATACGTAGCGAGTGCAACTAGTGTCGCTCCACAAAAGAATTAACTCGTTATCGTCGGTAATATGCCAAGTAAAGTCTGCAGTGCTTGAATTAAAGCCCTTGTTTTCGGTGCTATATGTGTTAGTACCGCCCTTGGTTGTAAAGGTGTATGTTATAGAATCGGTAGTGTCGAGCTCTGCGTTATCGCGTTCCCAAAGACCTTTAATGGCATTTTGCGGCGAACTGCTAAGCATAGTAAATATAGAAACTGCCGCAATAACGATAACCACAATAGCGGCGATGATACCAATAATTAAGGTTTTACCGCGACGCCCCATCTTACTATTTCCGCTTGTGTTTGCAGTTTCGATAGTAGATGCGCCACAACTTTCACAAAAATTAGCGTTATCTGAAATTTCACATCCGCAGTATTTGCAAATCATACTAAATCCTCCTTTTTTATTTTATCCTCAATTTAGTATAACATTATAATAAAAAACTTGCAACCGAATTTTAAAGTTTTTTAGTTAATTCTTGCGATAATCTAAAAACTGTGCTAGAATAAATTTTAGGAGGAGATAAAATGCAAGTTTCACCATCAATTTTAAATTCAGATTATTTAAATCTTACAGAAAGTCTTGAAAAATTAGAGGCAGCCCGGACAGATATGCTGCATATTGACGTTATGGACGGTCAATTCGTACCTAATATTTCGTTCGGTGTGCCCGTAATAAAATCTATAAAAGAGCATACAAAGTTACCTCTTGATATACACTTAATGATAGCGGGCGATACTAAAGCATCTTTAGAGGCGTTTGCAGAGTTTGCAGAGTATATGACCTTGCACGTAGAGGCGGGCTTTGACCTAGAGGAAAAACTAAAATATATCCGTTCTTTAGGTGTAAAACCTTGTGTTTCGCTTAATCCAAAAACCGAAATTTCCGAGGTTTATCCATACTTGCCACTTGTAGATATGGTGCTTATTATGTCGGTACAACCAGGTTTTGGCGCACAAAAATTTATAGAGACTACACCCGATAAAATTCGTGCATTATCCGCAGAAATCAAACGTCAAAATTTAAAAGTAGAGATAGAAGTTGATGGCGGAATAAACGAGCAGACAGCAGTTCTTTGCGCCGATGCGGGTGCAACCGTTTTGGTTGCAGGCAGTTTTCTATTTAATGCACCCGATATTAAGGCGGCGGTAGAAGGCCTAAAGGCTTTGTAAGTTTTTCTCCAATTTCATAAATAGCATTATCGCCTGTGAGCGCGCGTCCGTGCTCACAGGTGTATTTTTTTATATCACAAAACGGACGAATTTGGTCGCAAAATTCGCATATCTTATAAGGCTCAAATTCGGTTATAAGCCTAAAAACTCCATCTATGTCGTATATTTTGCTGTAAGCTTTTCTAGTGCTAGGGTTATTATAAAGCGTTTCAATTGCAAGAAATAAATCATTACCATCAAAAAAATCATAGGCATAAAGGTGCGAAGATTTTACTGCTAAAACCTTCTTTTTAGCGGTTTTCAAAGGTGTAAAATAAAAAACTCCGCCACTAAGGTGTGGATATGCTTCAATAAGTATATCGGTAGAAGCGGCATCAAGTTTAAGTTTATCCGCCGCCACTTTGTAAAGGGCTAAAAGTGTTAGTTTTGCCATATAACTTGGTTGCGTAAGCGTGTTAACTGTGAGTTTTAGCCCTATCAAATCGCTTTCGCTAAGTGTTATCTTAATTCTGCCAAAATTGCAAAGTTCAACCTTCAAATAAACCCCTCCCACAAATTCCTTACAATTATTATACGAAAGAAACTTTTCCGTAGTGCATGGACGGAATATTTTTGTTTTGTTGGGATAAATTAAAACTATCAAAATTAAAAAGGATGATAGTTATGGCAAAAAGAGTGGGAAAAAGAACGGTTGAATTCGAGAATGTTTATCTTTTGTCCTCTGCCGCGATAGGCGGTAAAAAAGAGGGCGAAGGGCCTTTAGGCGATTGGTTTGATAAAATAAATTATGATGAATATATGGGTACAACTTCTTTTGAAAAGGCAGAAAGTATGCTGCAAAAAGAGGCTTTGGAATTAGCAATTAAAAAAGCGCAATTAAAAAACGAAGATATAGATTATGTTTTTGCAGGCGACCTACTTAACCAGTGCATAGGTTCATCTTTTGGTATAAGGGATATGGGTCTGCCGTTTTTAGGGCTATACGGCGCTTGCTCAACAATGGCGCTATCAATAGGATTGGCGTCGGTATTTATAGATAGTGGCGCGGCAAACAAAGCTGCGGCAGTAACCTCATCACACTTCTGTTCAAGCGAAAGGCAGTTCCGTTTCCCACTTGAATATGGTAGTCAGCGCACACCAACAGCGCAGTGGACCACCACCGCCTCGGGTGCGGTTATATTAACTAACGAAAAGTGTGGCATAGAAATAAAGCACTTTACCGCGGGCGAAATAGTAGACCTCGGCGTAAAAGACGCAAACAATATGGGTGCGGCTATGGCACCTGATGATGTTAAAATAAGACCATACCCAACACACGGGGGTATGGTCTTTTTCTACACACAAATCCAGTATTTAAGGGGGTTTATAGCACTTTTAAAAGATTCTTTAATACAAAAAACTGTCGAAAAATCTGTTAATGAAATTAGGCGTTAATCTTCAATTCATTAACACAAAAAGGAGGAATTATATGAACTTATACGAATCACTATTATCGGAGTTCGGATATAACAAGCCGATATTATTTTCAGAAATCAAATTTAATAATTGGTGTCCACAACAAATAAGC
>JAZOQV010000029.1:0-3211 GCA_045656265.1 Acutalibacteraceae bacterium
TTGGCAACCAGCAACCGAATAATCGGGTAGGTCTTCGGGTTTAACATCTCTGTTAAGTAAAAGTTTGAAAACAGATTCATCATTAAATAGCGATGGTGTAAGCACGCCGGGTGTGAAGAAGAATCTACCCATTTCGCGATAGAGTTTTTCGGGTGTCTTTTTATGTAATTTTACAGAAAGAATAGGTTGAGGTAGATTCATACAGAAGTATGCATCCATAAGAGCGTAAGAAGTTTCGTTGGTAAGGTCATTACCATCAACGTCTTTACCGCTAATTAGTAGGTTTTGAGAAATTGCCCAAGAACGGTCGCCAACGTTAAAGAAAACTAGGAAATGTTTAAGCAAAGATGCTGCTTCTTCTCTTGAAAGTCCATCGTTTGCGCGATATGGCTCGAAAACGCGGTCTGCATTACCAACAGAAAAAGCAAATGGGTTAGGTGCTTGCTCTAAACACATAATCTCCCACAAAAGCATGTAGCATTGAATTGCTTCATACATACTGTTACAAGGATTTGCGGGTACTTTACTGAGAGTGTTAATCATAAGTTTTAATTGTTCAGCACGCTCGCCACTAGCTGTTTTTAACTGTTCTTGTGCAATAGCTAAATAACGTTTGCTTAAAAGAATAGCAGATTCAAGTGTTATTCTCATAGCATTGTAGTTATCAATTTTTTCTTTATCTGTTTCGGTTTCTAGCTTTTTGTTAATTTCAGCAATAATAGCGTTAACACCGTTTTTGAGTGCAGGTCTAAAATCGGGGATAATATGACCTGTAACCTGCTCGATAAAGAAAGCAACTTCCTCTGTGTAATCGGTGTACTTATCGTACATTGAGGTAAGTTCACGCACATAATCAGAGTTTTTTGAGAACTCTAAAACTCTGTTAATACGCTCCTTTGTAAACTCCTCGTTGGGCTCTATATCGCCAAACACAGCAGTAGGGTCGCAGTATCCAGAGAAAGTTTCAACTCTAAATGATGGGTTAATAAGTGCATAACTACGAGCAAAAGCGTCGGACTGACTTCCGGCAAAAATAGCATGCTCGCTAATAGATAAAGGTAATTCAGTTATAATGGCTTTTAGTTCGTGTGCAGCACGCAACTCTTTAGGAAAATCTTTGAATTCCTCGGCATGATTGCACACAATTTCGCGTGCTAAAAACCAACCATCAACACGGGTTTTAGCGCGTTCTTCTTTGAACAAATCCTTTGCCATTAGTGTAACATTTTCAGGGTTTAAGCAGTTATACATAATATCTACTCCTTTTATGTTCGGACTAGGTTAAGTCCGTTATTTTTCATTTTTTCTTCAATATGTAAAAGTAGCGTATCGCTAACATTTGCATTCTTAACAGTATATTCTTTACCGCACTTTTTCCATTTATCTTTTCCATATTCGTGGTATTTTAAAAGTTCTATGCGGTAGTTTTTATAATCGGTTGATTTAAAGAACTCAATAAATTCATCAATGATTTCATCGCTAGTGTTTATTCCGTTAATTAGAGGAATTCTTACAAGCAAATCAAGATGTTCTTTGGAGGCTTTTAAAATATTTTCTTTAATAACATCGTTACCTAAACCTAACAATTTTTTATGTGTGGAATTATTGGGGTGCTTTAGGTCAATAATCAAGTGATTGATAAAAGGGAATAGGTTAGGTAGGTTTTTATATGTACCGTTAGTTTCTATACAGGTGTTTATGCCGCGCTCAGTAAGTTTCAAAAGTGCTTGATTTAAAAGGTCTGCTTGGCAGGTTGCTTCGCCACCTGTGAAGGTTACTCCACCGCCATCAAAAAACATTGGCATACAACTTATTGCCTCGTTAACAAGTTGGTCAACCGTAAGGGAAAAGCCACCGCTTTCGTTGATATTCATACCCTCAGGGTTAGAGCACCAAGGGCAAATAAGATTACACCCTTTTAAATGATATATCAAGCGGTTACCTGGTCCATCTTGTGAGTAATTAAATCCTTTTTGAAATAATTTCAATTCCATAAATTTCACCAATAATTAGTTTTAGCTTTTAACTATTTACATTATATTATAAAAAATTATGTTTTTCAAGTGTTATTTAAGTTTTCTTGACACAAATTTAATTTAGAGTTATACTTTTAAATATAAAATAATAGCAGTGCAAAAGTGGGTGCTTGTAATATGGCGGAAGCCGCAAACATAATTGCCTTAAAAAATAACAATCGATACAGTATACTTGACTGTCTTCGTAGAGCGCCAATGTCTCGCGTACAACTTTCGCGTGAAGTTGGTCTTACTAAGGCGGCGGTAACCATTATTACCAATGAACTTATTTCAGAGGGCATTGTTTTTGAACGCGGACTGGAAGGAAGAAGTAATAAGCGTGGCAGAACCTCAATTCTTCTGGATATTGCTTCGGATTATGGCTTTTCTGTAGGTGTTATGTTACATCGTAAATCTATAGATGTTACAGTTATGGACCTAAAAGGTAATTTGGTATCGGCGAAACGTAATGATATGGAAAACTTTGGCAACGCCGACAAGGCAATCGACTGGATTGAAGAAACAATAAATAAAATGATTAAAACCAATAAACTTTCAAAATCTCGTTTGATTGGTATTGGTGTAGGTTGTCCGGGTCCCGTTGAATACGATAAAGGTAATGTTTTAGAACCGCCAAACTTTACAAAGTTTTATAATTATCCGGTTGTAAATAAGATTAAAGAACGTTTTCCCGTTCCTGTATATCTTGAAAATAATGCGGTGGTTTTGGCTCTTGCGGAACATTATAAGTCGATTGAGAGGAATAATAAAAGTTCATTATTTGTTGTAATTTCAAACGGTATAGGAGCTACTGTGTTAAAAGACGGAAAAGTATTTCGCGGCTCGCGTGGTTTCTCGGGTGAACTTGGGCACACAAGCATCGACGTTAACGGTATACCATGTTCTTGTGGTAACTGTGGTTGCTTGGAAAAATATGCGACTATGACTGCGCTTAAACAAAGGCACGGTTTTGATGATTACAGCAAGGTTATAGATTTGGCTATCAAAGGCGACGCTGCCTCGAGTAAAATTATCAACGACCTAGTAAAATGCTTGGGAGCGGCGCTGGTAAATGCCACTAATTTATACGATTTAGACGAGATTATTGTATTTGGCGAATTTTCTCATAGGTGCGATTATTTATGTGAACTTTAAGTCGGATGTAGCCATGTCGTTCTGTGAGCCAAGGAGTTGTT
>JAZOQV010000030.1:0-14149 GCA_045656265.1 Acutalibacteraceae bacterium
ATCTTGAGTTTGGTGCGGATGAACACGTTGAGGGTATTGGTAATTCTGAAGAAATTAAAGATATTAGAAAACGTGCAATTCAAGCTGGTCTAAAACTAGTAGATTGTCCTATTCGTCATCTAGGTACGGAAAAAGCTCAGGATATTTATTATGCAATTGAGCAGTATCTTATAAATAACGGCGTTGAGCTTATCTTTGGTTATGAGTGCACAGACCTAATATTAGAAGACGATGTTTGCAAAGGCGGATATATATCTAATGGTAAAGAAAATAAAGAGATATATGCCGAGCACACAGTAGTTGCAACAGGTCGAAGAGGTGCTGAATGGCTTGAACATTTATGCTCAGAACATGATATAGCGCACGAACCAGGCACCGTTGATATTGGTGTTAGGGTTGAGGTTAGAAATGAAATAATGGAAAAGGTTAACGAGGTTCTTTATGAGTCAAAGTTAATTGGTTATCCGCAGCCTTTTAAAAACAAGGTTCGAACATTCTGCCAAAACCCCGGTGGTTTTGTAAGCCAAGAGAATTATGATAACGATTTGGCCGTAGTAAATGGACACTCATATAAGGAATTAAAATCAAACAATACAAATCTTGCAATCTTGGTTTCTCATAATTTTAGTGTGCCATTCAATCAACCTATCGCGTATGCTCAAAAGGTTGGCGAGCTTTGTAATATGCTTGGCGCTGGTCATATCTTAGTGCAACGATTTGGCGATATTTTAGACGGTAAACGTACTTGGCCCAAGGAACTTGCACAATCTAATTTAAAACCAACTTTACCAGATGCGGTAGCGGGTGATATTACTGCTGCAATTCCTTACAGAGCAATGACTAATATTATTAACTTTATTCAAGCACTTGACCACGTAGTCCCTGGTTTTGCTTCTACTGAAACACTTCTTTATTCGCCTGAACTTAAATTTTATAGTAACAGAGTAAAGATGGATGAAAACCTTAACACAAGCATTAAAGGGTTGCACTGCCTTGGCGATTCAAGTGGTTGGACAAGAGGTCTTATGATGGCGTCTGTTATGGGCGTAATTATGGGAAGGAAACTATATTAAATAAAAAAGCTTATCGCATTTAGCGATAAGCTTTTTTGTTAGTTGTAAAATAAATTCATTTTTTCATTATCTTTATCAATTGCATTATTGTACTGTATTTTTTTGTAATCTGAAAGCAGGGAAGAATATTTATTTGATTTTTCTACCTGAAAATTATTACCATCTTTATCAATACAACCAATTGAACTTATAACAGGGATTTGTTTTGAGAGATTTAATAAATATTTGTTATATTCTGGCATAGCGACGTTGGCGGTCTTAAGCAAGTATGAAGAAAGATAATTTGCGCTCAAAGTATCAATATATTCTTCTTCAATATCGTAGTTAGCCCAGATTATAAAAGGTGTAATATATCGTTTTTGAGATTCCTTTAATGGTAACAAATCAATACTGCTAACGCCCATAATCTCTTCGTAAAAAGATTCTTCAATTGCAGGTTGATGGTCTCCAAACATACAGATAACTGTTGGAGTGTCAACATTTTTAAAGTAATTTATAAGTTGTTCAAACGCTTCATCTGATTTTTTCATCAAAGATAAGAACTGTTCGGTTTTAGGATAATCTCCATTAGTTGAGGTCAGTTTTACTGTGTTTTCAAGGTTCGAATAAGACTTTGAGTAGCCCCCATGGTTTTGCATTGTTACGTTAAATAAGAAGAAGGGCTTTTCTATATCTCTTTCTTCATACAAAGAGATAACTTTGTCATAATTATATTCGTCACTTACGTATTGTCTTAATAAAACATTTTGGTTGGGATAATTCTCATTACATAAATCATTAAAATACTCGTTATCATTACCGCTATCAAAGTAATCTAAAAGTATAGATGGCTTTATTACTGACGTTATGCTATAAAAATCTCTGAAACCTAATAATCCATATACCTTGTTTCTGTTCCAACCGCTAGCATAATAAGGATGAAATGCTGTTTTCGAATATCCGGAAGCCGTTAGAGTAGATACAAGAGAAGATGTTTGATTTTTTACGTATAACATATATGCGTTGCTTCCGGCAGGGAAGAACGCTGTGGTATTTCCCGTCAAAAACTCATATTCAGTGTTGCTTGTACCTGCTCCATGTACGGGAACGTATAAGTTACCTTTTACTGCATTTTCTGTAAGACTGTTATAAAATGGCATATAATCAATATTTGTTGTAAAATCGCCACATACCGAAAGGTCGGCAAAAGACTCGTTCATAATGCAAATGATATCTGGGTTTTGTTTGCCTTCATCGATTTGATTGCTTGTTTCTTCACTATTTTCGGTAACGCTATACATTAAATTTTCAACATCATTTGGGTCATAATCGGTAGGTTTCATTAAAAACAAATACTTGGTGTTGAGGCAAAAACTAAGCAACGCACCTGAATTGTGATATCCTCTGGTTTGATTCCAAAAATCAGGTTCTAAACCGCAGTTTGCTAAAATATTTGTAAAGAAATATATTAGCGTGATTGTTATGGCTGCAAATGAAGCCGAAATTCTTGAAATAATTTTTGTGGATATGTGCATTCTAGGCGTTTTTAATTTATGTCCAACGACCATTATAAACACTAATAAAACAAATGATATTGTAATTTGATAGTTTGGAGAAAAATCATAACTATCTGCAACGCCTTTTGCGGTAGTAATTCCTAAAAAGTCCATAGGTACAAAAGGCGAGCCTCTAAATGTGTATAAATAGTAATTTGCAAGGCCGAACGCAAACATAAGTGGGTTTATTATCATAACCGATGCTTTAAAACTGCCACTTATCGCGTAAATAATTCCATAAAACAATAGATAAAGTATGTAGTTGTTTATGAAATCAACATAGTACATATTATATACAAAAACGTAATTTAGGCATTCAACCATTGTTATGGAAACAAAAGGTAGCAAGAAAAATGCTAAAACATTTAAGATATTTGTTGTTTTTTCTTTTGTGTTAAGATTTATGGCAACAAGTGCACCACAAACTAGCGAACATATTAAACACAGGATAAACAGTAAAGCGCCATATTCAACCTCAGAGTTAAAAAACTCTCCGTTTAATACGCCAAGCAATAGAACCAAAACACTTGATAATATTACACCTGCTATTGTTCTTCTTTTAGAAAATTCAAGAAACATTATTTGTTCTCCTTAAATTTTTAATTATCTCGGTTAATTATAACACACTTTTTACTAAAATGTATGGTATTTTCTAAAAAACATAAAAAAATAAGGCCGATTAAAAAATCAGCCTTAAAAATATTATAGAATTATACAAATAAGTCCGCTGCAACCCTCGTTTATAAGTCTTTCAAGAGTTTCTTGCAATTTCATTCTTGCATCGTCAGGCATTCTTGCAAGTTTAGTGTGCAATCCTTCGTTTACAAGTTCATTAAGCGATTTGCCAAAAATGTTAGACTCCCAAATCTTTATTGGGTCTTCTTCAAATTCCTTTAACATATACATAACTAGGTCTTCAGATTGCTTTTCAGAACCAACTATTGGATTAACTTCGGTTGTAATGTTTGCTTTCATCATATGAATCGACGGGGCACTTGCCTTTAAGCGCACGCCATATCGTCCACCTTGCCTCATAATTTCGGGTTCTTCTAATGATAATTCTTCAAGAGAAGGCATAACTATCCCATATCCTGTTGCTTCAACTTCATCGATTGCATGCTGGAATTTTTCGAATTTGCGTTTTGTTTCTGCAAGTCCTGATATACAAGCCATAAGCTCTTGGTCGCTGTTAATTTCCAAACCGCTTGTTTCGGTGATGATTTTATAGAATAAGTCATCATTGAGGTTTACACCGATTTCAGCGCTTCCGTTACCAAGCGACACGTTATTTACATTAGCGCTTGTTATATGTGAACTCTCGGTTAAACATTTAGTGGCGTCTGTTAGTTCGCTAATTCGTTTAATATCTTTAAAGCAATTTAATAAACTATTACTAATATCGTTTTTTAGCCAGTGAGTAGCAGAAAGCGCGTTTAACCAAGAGGGAATATTAATAGATATTTCCTTTATAGGAAACTCTAATAATATATTTGAAATTATATTTTTAATTTCGTCTAGGTCGATATCTACACAACTTACCGGCAGGACGGGAATTTTATATTTATCTTTTAAGGATTTAGCCAGACTTTTAGTTGCTTCACTGTGCGGATTTACAGAGTTTAAAAGTACAACAAACGGTTTATTGATGCTTTTTAATTCGGTAATTACTCTTTCTTCGGCTTCTTCGTATTCTTCACGTGGGATTTCGCTTATACTGCCATCGGTAGTTACAACCAAGCCTACTGTTGAATGCTCATTTATAACCTTTTGTGTTCCTATCTCTGCCGCCATATTAAAAGGTACGGGCTCATTGAACCAAGGAGTCATAACCATTCTTGGCTGTTCATCTTCTATATATCCGATTGAACTTGGAACTATATAACCAACACAGTCTATCATTCGAACTTTTAAATTCATTTTATCTTCAACGGTTATTTCTACACCATTTTCGGGAATGAATTTCGGCTCGGTAGTCATTATGGTTCTGCCGCTGGCTGATTGAGGAAGTTCGTCGTTGGCTCTCGAGCGTTCATACTCGCTTTCTATGTTTGGTAAAACGAGTTTTTCCATAAACTGTTGTATAAAGGTTGATTTACCCGAGCGAACAGGACCTACAACGCCGATATAAATATCTCCACCTGTGCGTTCGGCAATATCTTTATATATCTTTGCGCTATTTATCATAAAATCGTCCTCCTAAAAACTATATATCCGTTTGTAAAAATGTATGAGGACGAGAGTGATTTTATTACTACCTCAAAATATACTTTTAATTAAATTTATTGATTGTGTGAAAATCAAGCACACAGTTAGGCCTATTAGAGTAGGAATAACAATTGAAATTAAACTCCATTTTAAACTTTTTGTTTCTTTGGCAATAGTAATGCAAGTGGTAGAACACGGCCAGTGAAACATACAAAAGAGCATAGTTGAGATGGCAGTAGTGTAGGTCCATCCGTTTGCGGTTAATATTTCTTTTAATTCAAATAAACTCGAGTAATCAGTCATTGTTTTGCTGCTTAAATATGTCATAATAATAATTGGAATAACTATTTCGTTTGCCGGGAATCCAAGAATATAAGCTAGCAAAATAACACCATCCAACCCGAACGATTCTGCGATTGAATTTAGATAGTTACTGCAAATATTAAGTAGACTATTATTATCTATTGTTAGATTCGCCATTAACCATATTATCATACCCGCAGGTATAGAAACAACAACGGCGCGTGATAATACAAAAATTGTTCTATCAAAAACCGAACGTACAATTATTTTAGAAAATTGCGGTGTTCTGAATGGTGGCAATTCAAGTGCAAATGACGATGGAAGTCCTTTTAAAATTGTCTTGGAAAGTAGTTTTGAAATCACAAATGTCATAACTACTCCTAAAACAATTACAGCTAAAAGAATTAGTGTTGAAGTGATTTCGCTAAAAAATCCCGTAGCAGAACCTACAAAGAACATAGAAATAATTGCAATAAGCGTTGGAAATCTGCCATTACAAGGTACTAGACTATTGGTGATTATTGCAATTAGTCTTTCTCTTGGCGATTCAATAATTCTGCAACCTACAACTCCTGCGGCATTACAGCCAAATCCCATACACATAGTTAACGCTTGTTTTCCGCAAGTGTTTGCTTTTCTAAAGTAGTAATCCAGATTAAAGGCAACTCTTGGTAAATATCCAAAATCTTCAAGTATTGTAAATAACGGAAAAAAGATTGCCATTGGCGGTAGCATAACCGAAACCACCCACGCCAGTACTCTATAACCGCCGTGAACGGTAATTCCAATTATGTATTCATTAACACCTAGACCTTTGAGAAGATTATCTAACCAATCTTCAATAGAAAATAGAAGCTTTCCTAGTATTTCTGAAGGATAGTTTGCACCCGAAATTGTTAGCCAAAATATAAAGAACAGTAGCATTAACATTATTGGAACGCCTGTTAATTTGCCTGTAAGTATTTTGTCAAGTTTTTTTGCTCGTTCCTTGTACTTGCTGTTGCAGTCTGTTACAACTTCGCTTGCGATGTATTCTGCTGTTAATATTGTGCAACAAACATTTGCTCTGTCAAATTCATTTAGTTCAACAAAATTATCTTTTGCTACTTTTAATATAGTTTCTTTATCAATTTCTAAATATTTTGCAATTTTATTGATTGTTTCATAATCGTTTTCGAGGAATTTAAGCGCAACCCATCTGGCGTTAAGATTTTTGCAGTCAATACTACTTAACTTTGGTAATAAACTTTCAATAGCGGCTTCTATTTTTTCGGGATATTTTACTTTAAATCCTCCACCGTAATTTTTCTTACACACACACTTTACAAAATTTTCTAAGCCCTTGGAACTTCTTGCGGCCATAGGTATAACAGGCGCAGATAAAAGTTTTGATAACTTTGAATAGTCGATTTTAATGTTTTTCTTCTTAGCTTCATCTGTAAGATTAACGCATATAATTACATTTTTATATATTTCTAAGCACTGTATCGCTAGATTAAGGTTTCTCTCAAGGCAGGTCGCATCACAAACTACAGCAACTACGTTAGGGTTTTCAAAGCATATATAATCTCTTGCAATCTCTTCCTCGGGGGAGGTTGCTTTAAGCGAATATGTACCAGGTAAATCGACAATTTTTATTGTTGTATCGTTGTGTTTACAAGTTCCAACTGCACCACTTACGGTTTTTCCCGCCCAGTTGCCCGTGTGTTGATGCATACCGGTTAATTCGTTAAATACTGTGCTCTTTCCAACGTTTGGATTACCGGCGAGCGCCAATGTGATAAGTTTGGTATTTTCTGTGTCTTTCACACTTATTACCCCTTATGGTTTATTGTTATTTTTTCTGTATCGGAATTCCTTAGAGCGATTACGGCTCCTCTGATTTTATAAGCTATGGGATTTCCTTTTGGGCTTTTTAAAACGCTCTCTACCGTTGTACCGTGAATTAAACCAAGGTCGAACAATCGACGTCTAATTGTGCCTTGTAGTTCGATGTTTGTAACTATCGCGGTTTTACCGATAGGTAGTTCGTTAAGTGTCATTATTATCATTTCCGTTCTATATAATTTGCTTAATAATATTTTACTCATAAACATATTTATTGTTACTTGTTGATTTATGGACAATTTATTTGGTAATAATAGTTATCAAGTCTTGACTTTCTTTAAAGAAAAAGGTAAAATATATTAGATAATATTAACTTGGATTTTTATGCTCATTTACATATTACATTTGGAGGTAAAACATGGCTCAACAAACTAATAAGAGCAAGCCTAATAAACATCAAGATAAAAAAACAAACAAATCAAATGTTAAGAAAAAAGAAAAAATAAACAATATAAAAAAAGAAAAACAACAATCTAGTAAAAATAGTCAGCAAAAAAAACGCACTCAGTCTAATAAAAAGCAGAACAATAAGAAAAACGTTAATAAAAACACATTGCCGTTACGTGTAATACCACTTGGCGGATTAAATGAAATCGGTAAAAACATAACCTTATATGAGTATGGTAACGATATAATTTTAGTTGATTGCGGTATGGCTTTTCCTGATGATGACTTACCGGGTGTTGACATTGTTATTCCAGACTTTACCTATGTCATTAAAAACAAAGATAGAGTAAAGGGCTTGGTTGTTACTCATGGACACGAGGACCATATTGGCGGCATTCCATATCTGTTAAAAGAGATAAATGTTCCTATTTTCAGTACAAGATTAACTATCGGTCTTATTGAAGGAAAACTTAAAGAGCACAATCTTTTAAGTAACGCTATTTTAAACCCCATTGTTCCGGGGCAAAAGATTACTTTGGGAGAATTTGCAGTTGAGGCGATTCACGTCAATCATTCTATACCGGATGCTTGCGGTTTTGCCATAACATGTGGCGCAGGTACCGTAATTCAGACCGGAGACTTTAAGATTGACACAACTCCAATTGATGGAAACGTGATTGATATTGCTCGCTTCGCAGAGTTTGGTAAAAAAGGTGTTTTGGCACTTCTTTCAGACTCAACCAATGCCGAGCGTGCGGGTTATACGCAATCTGAAAGTCTTGTGGGCGGTTCTTTTTCTAATCTATTTAGAAAAGCAGAAGGGCATCGAATTATAGTTGCTACGTTTTCTTCTAATATTCATCGTTTACAGCAGATTATTGATGAAGCTGTTAACTGTGGCAGAAAAGTTGCAGTATCAGGCAGAAGTATGATAAATGTTGTTGCGGTTGCTAGCGAACTTGGTTACTTAAATGTACCTAAAGGCGTTTTGATTGAACTTGAAATGGTTAATCGTTATACACCGGGAGAAATTGTTATTATAACTACCGGTAGCCAGGGAGAGCCAATGTCTGCACTTCACAGAATGGCTTACGGCGACCACAGGCAATTGGGCATTTTACCGGGAGATATGATTATTATTTCTGCAACCCCAATACCTGGCAATGAGAAACTTGTTGGTAAAATTATTAATGAGTTAATTAAACTTGGCGCTAATGTTGTTTATGAAAAAATGTATGATGTTCACGTTTCGGGTCATGCGTGTGCTGAAGAGTTAAAACTTATGTTAAGCATAACAAAGCCTAAGTTCTTTGTGCCGGTTCATGGCGAGCAAAAGCATTTGTTTAAACACGCAAATTTAGCTATGCAAATGGGTATACCAAAGAAAAATATTTTGGTAACAGAGATTGGCAAGGCTATTGAGTTTAATAATGGAGATATGAAGGTTGTTGATTCTGTTCCTGCCGGGCGAGTTCTGGTAGATGGAATAGGCGTTGGTGATGTTGGTAGTGTTGTATTGCGCGACCGTAAACATCTTGCTGAAGATGGTCTGGTAGTTGTTACTTTAACTGTGGATTCGGTAACAGGAGAAGTTGTATCAGGACCCGAAGTTATCTCACGTGGCTTCGTTTTTGTTAGAGAAGCTGAGGATATGTTCTATGATTTACGAGAAGAAGCTTGCGATGTTATTGAGCGTTGTTATGATAAGGGCATCTTCGATAGAAGTGTCTTAAAGGCTCGATTACGTGACGCGGTGTCAAAATTCCTTTATGAAAAAACTAAACGTAATCCTATGATATTGCCAATTATTTTAGAAATATAATTTAAAAGGAGTGATTGCATTGAAAAATACAAGCAAATATAATAAATTTGTTACGTTATACGTTGTGCTATTGTTATTGCTTGTAGCAAATACAGTTTTTGCTTTTTTTGTAAGTTTAAAAATGTGTTTAGTTTCAGCGTTAATCACTCTAATAGGTGTAATAATTACCATTATTAGATTTTTAAGTTTTAATTCGTCTTTTAAAGAACTTTTGTCGGCTCTCGAAGAAGGAGCTTCAATTAAATCTAAAACGCTTGTTGGCTTTGGCTTGCCAGCTATTGTTGCTTCTGAAGATAATGAAGTTATTTGGTATAATGATTCATTTTCCAAACTAACTAAAAACATAGAATGTTTTGGTACCGATATTTCTGAATTACTAAATGCTGATTTACTTAAACTTGAATCTAATTCGGTTTGTGAAGCAAAATTCAATAATAGGGAATACGACCTGTTCAGGACCTATGTACCATCTAAAAAAGATAATTACTATATTTATTATTTGGTTGACAACTCATCGCTAAAACGAGCTGCACGAGAGTTTTATGCCACAAGACCTGTGGTTATGGTTATAACAACTGATAATTTCAATGAGACTTTACGTGAAAGCAAAGACAGCGAACGTTCCGCATTTTTAGGCGCAATTCATGGAGAAGTTGAAAAATGGTTGTCTGAAACTAACTCCGTAAGTATAAATATCGGCGCAGGCACTATTCATGTTATGCTCGATGAGCGTGGATTAAAGAAGTTAATCGAAAATAAGTTTTCAATATTAGATGCAATAAGAAAATTAAAACTAGGTAAGTTTACAGGAGTTACTCTTTCAATCGGTGTTGGTAGGACAGGTTCATCATTCTCTGAAACTGAAATGCTTTCTAAACAGGCGCTTGATATGGCTCAAAGTCGCGGGGGAGACCAGGTTGTTATAAAGAACTGTAATAATGAGTATAAGTTTTTTGGCGGTCATTCTTCTGCTAAAGAGCAACGTACAAAAGTACGCGCAAGAACGGTTTCTTCTGCATTACTGGAAATGATAAATGCAAGCAGTAAAGTTATCTTAATGGGGCATCAATATTCCGACCTTGATAGTTTAGGCGCTTCTTATGCTTTAGCTGCTGTTTGCGCCGATTTAGGTAAACAAGCTTATGTTGTTTTTAACAAAGAGAAAACATTAGCGTTGCCGCTATATAACTACATCTCAGATAATGATAATAGAGTAGTATTTTCTAATGGTACAAGCCTATTTGACATATTTGACGAAAAAACCTTGCTTATTATTTCGGATACACATAGAGCAGCATTTTTGGAATGCCCCGAACTGTATGACTTAATTAAAAACGTTATTGTTATAGACCATCATAGAAAAGCGATTGATGCTATTGATAATGCGGTTATTTTCTATCATGAAACTGCTGCTTCATCTACTTGTGAAATGGTTACCGAACTTATTGAGTACATGCCAAGGGTAAATATAAGTCAAACTTCGGCAAACGCTTTACTTAGTGGTATTACGCTTGATACTAAAAATTTCTTTCTACACACCGGAGTTAGAACTTTTGAAGCGGCATCAAAGCTTAAAGCAAGTGGTGCGGATACAATATTAGTTAAAAGGATGTCTTCGGATAATATGCGCACTTATTCTAGAAAATCGTTGATTGTATCTAGAGCGGAAATATATAACGAGTGTGCAATCTCGTATGATGACGATATGGATGATGTTACAAGAATTGCGTCTTCACAGTCGGCTGATGAAATGCTTTATTTAGAGGGAGTTAAGGCATCGTTTGTGTTATATAAAACTGAAAAATCAGTAAATATTTCCTCTCGCTCTTATGGTCAAATAAACGTTCAGTTGATTATGGAGCATTTGGGCGGTGGAGGTCATCAAAATATGGCGGCTTGTCAACTTGATACGACCGATATTGAGGAAGCAAAACAAATGCTTATGAAAGCTATAGATAACTATAATAATAATTAAGGAGAGGATATATATGAAGGTTGTACTTACTGCTGATGTTAAAGGAAAAGGTAAAAAAGGTGAACTTGTAACTGTTTCTGATGGATATGCTAGGAACTTTTTGTTTCCTAAAAACCTTGCTGTTGAAGCAGATGCCTCTGCTTTGGGCGAACTTCGTAGTAGAGAGGAATCAAAAGCGCACCATATAGCTGTTGAAAAACAACAAGCTACCGACATAGCAAATAATATAAATGGCAAGAACATAGTTATTAAAGCAAAAGCAGGTGCTAGCGGAAAACTTTTTGGTGCGATCACGTCTAAAGAAATTTCTGCAGAACTTAAAAAGATTTTTAATATTGATATTGATAAGAGAAAAATCACTATGAAAGATATTAAATCCTACGGTGAATATACCGCGGAGGTTAAATTATATAACGGTATTTCTGCTTCAATTAACATTAAAGTTGAGGAATAATTATGGCTGATACAAAATTTATGGAATTTAACGGCGAACAATTACCGTTTTCTTTAGAAGCCGAACAATCGGTATTGGGCGCAATTCTTATTGAACCTGCTAGTTTGTTACAGGTTGCGGATACATTAAAGCCAATGCACTTTTATATACCGCAACATCAAGCTATTTATAAAGCACTTACCGATATGTTTGAATTAAATTCAACTATTGATTTGGTTACTTTACTTGAGTGGTTAAAGAAAAATGGTGTATATGATGATGCGGGTGGTAAAGAGTACTTAACTCGTTTGGCACAGTCTGTACCATCTGCTGCTAATATCAATACTTATGCTACAATTGTGCGTGAAAAATATACTGTTCGTGCGCTTATTGTTGCTTCGCGTGATATTATTACAGATGCATCTGATGGCAAAACCGAACCTGGATTGCTTCTTGACAGCGCCGAACAACGAATTTTTAATATTAGACAAGACAAAGACGTTGCAGGTTTAAGACATATTGGCGATATTATTGAAAATGAAACTTTTGTTCGTCTTTCAAAACTAGCAAATGAAGAAACAAGGAAAGATTATGTTGGTATACCTTGTGGTATTTCGGCGGTTGATAAATATACAACCGGTCTAAATAAATCCGACTTGATAATTATCGGTGCTAGACCCGGTATGGGTAAAACATCATTCTGTTTAAATATTGCCAGGAATGTTGCTGTTAATAGTGGTAAAACTGTTTGCTTTTTCTCATTGGAAATGACACGCGATCAGTTAGCTCAACGTATGTTATCAAATGAGGCGTGTATTAAGAGCGAAAAATTACGTACAGGCGAATTAAGTGAGGAAGATTTCGTTAATCTTGGAATTGCTAGTGAAAGACTTAGCAAAGCCCCTATATATTTTGATGAAACTTCGGGTATTACTGTACCTGAAATAAAGGCAAAAGTGCGTCGTATGAATGGAAAATGCGATGTTGTTATGATCGACTATTTGGGCCTTTTGCGCTCTACAGGAACTAAAGAAAACCGTGTACAAGAAGTTTCTGAAATCACTCGAAACCTAAAAATTATGGCAAAAGAATTACAGATTCCCGTTGTTTGTTGCGCACAGTTAAATCGTGGCACCGAGGGCAAGGGCGGTTCACATATACCTGCACTTTCTGACCTTCGCGAATCGGGTTCTATTGAACAAGACGCAGATATAGTTTTATTCTTGCATAGAGAGGGTTACTATGCTTCAAGCGATGGACAAACTGCAGACCAAAATAAAGCACAGTGTATAATTGCTAAAAACCGTCATGGTGAAACCGCGACTGTTGATTTACATTGGGATGGTCAGTTTACCAGATTCTCTTCTCAGGATGTGTTCCACTAATGCTTTTAAAGCTAAGACAAACTATTGATACATATTCTATGCTAGTTAGTGGTGTAGATGTGTTGGTTACTCTTTCAGGCGGTGCTGATTCGGTTGCGCTTTTAAGGTCGCTAAATGATATATCCGACGAATACAATATTAAACTTTCAGCGATTCATATTAACCATAATCTTCGCGGAGACGAATCTTTGCGTGATGAACAGTTTTGCAAAGAATTGTGTAATTCATTGAATATTCCACTTGTCGTTGAAAGCGTAGATGTTAATGGTATTTCTTTGGAGACTGGCGATAGCATTGAACTTTGTGCAAGAAAACTGCGATATGAACTCTTTTCTAAACACGCAAAGGGTGTTATTGCAACTGCTCACACCGCTTCAGATAATGCCGAAACTATGATTTATAATCTATGTAGAGGAAGTGCTATTTCGGGTATCGCAGGGATTCCACCTGTTAGAGATAATATTATAAGGCCACTTATCGACTGCACTCGTGATGATATTATTAGTTACTTAGATTCAATAAATCAATCTTTTGTTAATGATAGTTCAAATGATTCGGATGATTATACCCGCAACAAAATTCGCCACAATATAGTTCCAAGACTCCTTGAAATTAACCCGTCTTTTTTCGATGCAAGTAGTAGGGCGTCGGTGCTATTAAGACAAGATGATTATTATCTTTCGAAAATAAGTGAACTAGAATTTGAGAAATATTATTCAAATGGTGTTCTTAAAAGGGATATAATTAGTTTAGACGTTGCAATTTTGAGCAGGGTGCTATCACTACTGTTTGTAAAAGAAGTTGGTATTAAACCTGAATTTTTGCACGTTGCTCGAATGCTTTCTGTTGTAAATGGCACTGCGAAAAGGTGTTCGTTGCCAAAAGAAATGCAGTTTGAATCTTGTAAAAATGGATTTTGTATATCTAAGATTACAAAAACGCAAGAGTTTTGCGAAACCATTTTCTTTGATGCTGACAATATATCTAAATTTTTTCCTGGTAGCAAAGCGGTCGATTATAATCAGTATAAAAATTTATGTAATGTTAACAATTTGTTATTCAAATTTTCAATTGACTGTGATAAAATCAAAGGAAAAGTAGTTGCTAGAACTAGACAAGATGGGGATAGTTACAGACCAGTTGC
>JAZOQV010000031.1:0-2623 GCA_045656265.1 Acutalibacteraceae bacterium
TTTTTCCCTGCCTCTTTTTTAACGGCATTCTCTACTTTAATGATACCCGAAATAAGCGAGGCAATTGCCGAAGGGCGAACAGCGACCGTCAGGCGCGTTACCGATAAATCTATCACGATTACGGTTATTGCCGCAACCTTAATTGGCGGAATATTCTTTGTCTGCGGTGGAGATATAGCGACACTTTTATATGATTCTACCGATACAGGTATACTTATTCGCTCTTTAGCGCCGCTTGTACCCTTTATGTATTTAGAAAGCGTGTGCGATGGAATTTTAAAGGGGCTTGACCAACAAAAACATTCTTTTTACTACGGAATTATAGACTCGGGCTCGAGAATAATTCTTATCTGGTTTATAGTGGCGGCAAGAGGCATGCAGGGTTTCCTTTTAATTATGGTTTACAGCAACCTTTTAACCTCGCTTCTTAATCTTCGCAGACTTTTAAAGGTTACCGAAACCGAGGTTAAATATAAAAGTTGGATTATTTTACCGACGGTTGCAATAATTCTTGCCTGCGCGCTTGGTTTTTTAAGCGTAAGAATGGTTGATGGTTCTCTTTTGCGTGTTGCGGTTGGTGGCGGAGTAACCGCTACCGTTTACCTTATGTTTATGTACTTTACAGGGCAACTAAATTACTAAAAGAAAGGTGATTTTATGATAATTTATAGAGTTGTAAGCGGAGATAGTTTATTTAAAATTGCAAGAAATTTTGGTGTTACCTTGCAAGAACTTCAAAACGCCAACGGGCTTGATGGCACGTCTAGTTTACCCATTGGCACCGCGCTTGTAATTCCAACTAGAAACACCTCTACTATTGTAAGGCGCGGAGACAGCCTTTTTTCTATTGCTACAGAGTACGGATTAACCGTACCCGAACTTTTGCAGTATAATCCGAACATTCGACCGCCATACACCATAATCCCCGGCGATACCATTATTTTACCACCCGGCTCGAAACTTGGCACTATTGCGGTAAACGGCTACTGCTACCCCAATATTAGCGATGAAACCTTGCAAAAAACCTTGCCGTATCTTACCTATATTTCTATTTTCAGTTACGACATTCGCCCCGACGGTAGCCTTAAAGGACTTACTAACGATGACCGTATCATCGCTGCCGCACGTGAGGCTAACGTTGCGCCTTTGATGACGGTTACTAACCTTAATGCCGACCAGAGTTTTGACTCGGATTTAAGTTTAAATTTTTTGCGAAACGACGTGGCGCAGAGAAACTTTATAGATGGTATTCCTGATTACCTAAAACAAAAGGGATATATGGGACTAAACCTCGATTTTGAATACGTTTACGCAGAAAACCGCGAGGATTACAACGTATTTATGCGCGCTTTGGGAGAGCGACTTCGCGCCGAAGGGTTAATTCTTACCACCGCGCTTGCACCAAAAAGTTCCGACAACCAACAAGGAATTTTATTTGAAGGACACGATTACAAAGCCTTGGGCGAGGCTTGCGACTGGATTCTTTTAATGACTTACGACTGGGGATACGTTGCAGGACCACCGATGGCGGTTTCGCCAATAAACGAGGTTGAACGGGTACTTCGCTACGCTACTAAAATAATTCCTTCGCAAAAACTTATGATGGGTTTTCCGAACTATGCTTATGATTGGACTTTGCCTTACACCCCAGGCACAAAGGCTAAATATTTAACCCACTCCGGCGCGGTTGATTTGGCGGCGAGAACGGGTAGCACGATTCGTTTTGACACCACCTCGGCAACACCTTTCTTTTCTTATAAAGATGCTAGCGGCAACGAACACGTGGTGTGGTTTGACGATGCAAGAAGCATTGAAGCAAAACTGAAACTTATTAACGAATACGACCTATTAGGACTTGGTATTTGGACTATAAATCGCTTCTATCCACCACTTTATGCCGTGCTTTCGTCTATGTACGATATACAAAAGTTGCTTTAATTTTGCCGCCTACTTTCATTAAAACGCAGAATTTAGCAAAAAAGTTTGCATTTTGCCTAGTATAATACTATAATATATTTGTATTTAAAGGAAAGGCTAGGCTTATGTATAAAATAGTAAACAAAAAAGTGCTTAACCCTACCGTTGTTATGATGGATATTGAGGCTCCTTTCGTTGCCAAAAAGGCTCTCGCTGGGCAGTTTATAATATTGCGAGTAGATGACGAGGGCGAGCGCATTCCGTTAACGGTTGCAGGTTACGATAGAGAACTTGGCACAGTAAAAATAATATTTCAAGTAGTTGGCGCTACTACCCTTGCGCTATCCAAAAAAGCGGAGGGCGAGTTTATCTCGGACTTTGTAGGGCCTCTTGGTAAACCCACCAAACTAGACGGGCTTAAAAAGGTGTGCATTGTAGGTGGCGGTGTTGGTTGCGCTATTGCACTACCTATTGCCAAGGCTCTGCACGAAACGGGCGCAGAGGTACACTCTATAATCGGCTTTAGAAATAAAGATTTGGTTATTTTAGAAGACGAGTTTCGTGCGTATTCCAACACCCTTACCGTTATGACCGACGACGGAAGTTACGGCGAAAAAGGTGTTGTTACAAAGCCTTTGGAGGAAGCTATTTTAGGCGGTGTCGACTTTGATGAAGTTATTACCATTGGCCCACTTATTATGATGAA
>JAZOQV010000032.1:0-38546 GCA_045656265.1 Acutalibacteraceae bacterium
CCATACGGGAGTCCGTTTTCTTTTACTAGTTTTCACGAATTTGGTCTGTGTACCCTGATTAACAGCCTAGTTGCCCTCCAACTGAGCCTGGCTCAGATGGTTAGTTTCCGCCCGAGCGCTCGCAGTGCGAGATGAAGCGAGAGGCGGAAAGGTGCAGCGGTCGAAAAATTTTGTCGCTCCAAGACGATAAATTTTTCGGGCACCGCAAACGTCGACTGTACCTAACTTATATAATATGCAACTGCAAGAGTCTGTACGGATTCCTCGGTTCAAGTCCGAGAAGAGCAGCCAAAAAAGAACGAAGTTTTTACTTCGTTCTTTTTTTATCCATTGCGAAAGCAATGGCATATCATCAACGATAGCGTTGCTATCGTTGTATCTCATCAGTCCGTAAAGACTGTATATCATCACGTGTTAGCGTGTATCAAAAAGCTTTCGCAATGATGATATACAAAACTTCGTTTTGATGATATGCAATTCCTCCGGAATTGATGATATACAACGGCAAGCCGTTGATTTAACTTGCTTTCACTGCATTGGTACAGTATAATAAGTATGAGGAAGTGAGTATAATGACATTCTATCACGGAAGTCCCGTTGCCGATTTAACGGAATTAAAGCCGTCGTTATCTGAACATGGTAAGCCGTATATTTATTTTGCGACAAATCCTTTAGTTGCACTGTTATATGCTGTAAAACCTGTTCCAAAACCATTCAGCTTTTATCCATATGGCTTCGATGGTGACGGTAATGTTGTTTATTCAGAATATTTTGAGGATGCTTTTAAAAAAATTTATAAAGGCAAAGTGGGTTATCTTTATGAATGTGACAACCTGAATAATATTGAGCAACCAACGCAAATTAATTGTGCATATACTTGTACGGACAATGTTATAATAGATAGGGTAAAAAAGATAAGTGATTTGTATGAGTATTTTGTTAAGTATAAGGAATTAGGATTATTTAAAATAAAGAGTTTCAATACTATTTCTGAAAAAGAAATGTCGTTTGTGATGGCTGATATGAAAAATACAGTTGAAAAGTATGATTTAAAAAACGATTCCAATAATCCAATGTTAATTTTTATAAATGAACATTTTCCTACAATTATATAGAATTACACAAAATTCGCAGTTTTCAGGCACGTTTTATCCGTGTCATTAAGTTCAAAACACCCAAAGAAAAACGGATTCCCATACGGGAGTCCGTTTTCTTTTACTAGTTTTCACGAATTTGGTCGGTCTTACTCTAATTAACAGCCTGGTTACTCTAATTATCGTAAAAAAGACAACATATTTTGCTGTATTTGTTAAAAATAAACTGCTAATAGTGTTTGCTTTTCTTTGTAATATGTGGTAATATATGTATGTTGTTTTATAAGCGGCGAAAATAATTGTTGAATATTTGAGTATCATAATGGTATGATTTCTTTTATTCTGCATAAAAAAGAAGAGATGATAGTTTATGTTAGCAATTTTGGCATTCGTGCCGATCATTTTAACACTGGTTTTGATGCTAGTGTTCAACCTACGTGCAAAATGGAGTTTGCTTATTTCATTTTGTGTAGCCTTTGTACTTGGTCTTGTATCATGGAAAATCGACATTGTAGAACTATTGGCGAGTTCGGTTTTTGGTATGCTGAGTTCTTTTGACGTGTTGATTATTATTTCAGGTGCTATTTTAGTTATGAACACCTTGAAAGCATCTGGTGCTACTGCGGCTATCAACCGTGGATTTATGAATATCTGCCCCGACAAACGTGTGCAGGCTTGCATAATTGGTTTTTCGTTTTGCTCGTTTATTGAAGCCGCCGCAGGTTTTGGTACACCTGCTGCACTTGCAGGCCCTTTGCTTGTTTGCCTTGGATTCCCCCCGCTTGCCGCCGCTATGATTACCTTGATTTTCGACTCTACTGCGGTATCTTTCGGTGCGGTTGGCACACCTGTAACAACGGCTTTAGGTGAAAGTATACTTAATTTATCTAATGATAAAGCCTTTGTGGCGGATTTTGCTTTCTGGACTGCAGTACCTCACGCAGTGGTAAGTACCTTTTTACCGCTTATAGTTCTTATGATGGCGACCAAAATATTTGGCAAAGAAAAATCATTTAAACCTGCGTTAGAGGCTGCTCCTTTTGCGATATTTACAGGTTTATCCTTTGCAATACCACACATATTGATTACCATTTTTATAGGTTACGAATTTGCTTCACTACTCGCAGCATTGTTCTCTATTGCAATTACGGTTATTGCTGCAAAGAATAACTTTTTGGTGCCTAAAAAAACATGGGATTTTGGAGAGCCAACAGAGTGGAATAAAGATTGGTTGGCAACGTCTGAAGTTACACCTATGGCAGAATCAAAGATGTCTATTTTAAAGGCGTGGGTGCCATATTTACTAATCGCTACTATTCTAGTTATAACCCGTATCCCACAACTTGGCGTTAAAGGGTTGCTAACTAGTGGCGCTCCGTTTGTTTTAAAAATCAACGATTTATTTGGATTTGATAAATTAGATTGGTCTTTAAAATGGGCTTACTTGCCGGGAACATTCTTTATACTTGTTTCTTTTGTTACAAACTTTATTCATAAAATGAATTTCAAGCAGGTTAAAACCGCTTGGAAAGATACGGTAAAACAGGTTTCGGGTGCGGCAATGGCTCTGATTTTTGGCCTTGCACTTGTTGAGGTTATGAAATACAAAAACGCCGCAGGAATCAGTATGATGGACGAAATGGCAAATTCGCTAGCGATGGTTGGCAAGGATTTATATGTTCTCATATCACCATTCATTGGCGTATTGGGCGCATTCGTTTCGGGCTCTGCAACGGTTTCAATGACTCTGTTTACAAACCTACAATTTGATACCGCTACAATGCTAGGATTACCTACGGTATATATTGTTTCTATGCAGTGTGTTGGCGGTGCAATCGGTAATATGGTTTGCATAAACAATGCAGTTGCCGCAAGCGCAACAATAGGTATTAGCGGTAAAGAAGGAAAACTAATAAAAATAAACGCCATTCCAATGGTTATTTACGCACTTGTTACCGCTGCGATTTTCTACGTTGTTAATTGGATTGCATAATAAAAAACTCCCTTCGGGGAGTTTTTATTTTATCTATTGAGATACCAAATTGCAAAGTTGAGATAGCCTGCAAAAGTTACCCAAACAAGATAGGGGATTTGTAAGTAAGCCGCGGTTTTATCAATTTTATAGTATTTAATAATAGTTTTTATAATGAAGTATAAAAGTGCCAAAAGCCAGATAAATGCAAATAAATACATTTGAAGATTAAAGAAAATTATGCTCCAAAAGAAATTAAAAACTAAACTAACCCCGTATGTTAAAAGTGCAGAGTCGCGCTCTAATCTTGCAGCGCTACTGTTGTTATAAATCATCGCCGCGCTTATGCCCATAAGGGTAAAAAGTATAGTCCATACTATTGGGAAAACTATTGATGGTGGAGATAGAGTAGGCTTTACAATCTCTTTGTAAATGTCCATATTACCACTAGTAAACAGGGCAGACAGACCGCCAACACCAAGCGCTATTATAAGGGAATAAACGTAACTTTTTACTTTTTCTTTCATAAAAAACACCGCCTTTGCGATATTATATGATTTTTATAAATAAATTATTATTTAATATCAATTATCGTATTGACTAGAAACTTTTTTGGAATTATAATGTTTGTATTGTTTTTGAAAACTGGTTCTTGGAGGAAATGATGGAAACTGCTAAAAAAACAAACCTTAGATCTATTTCGCTTTTATTCTTTTTAACTTACATGGTAAGTTACATAACCAGAACTAATTATGGTGCTATAATTGCCGAAATGGAAGTTGCAACCGATATGTCGCGTGAACTACTTTCAATGGCGTTAACCGGCAGCTTTATTACGTACGGAATAGGGCAAATAATAAGCGGTATTATAGGGGATAGATTTTCGCCAAAAAATTTAGTATCAATAGGATTATTATCAACCCTTATTATGAATCTTTTAATACCTATTTGCACCAACCCTTATCAAATGCTTCTGGTATGGTGTATAAATGGTTTCGCCCAAAGTCTTATGTGGCCACCAATTGTTAAACTAATGGCAGAACTTTTATCTTCTAAAGAATATAATTCTGCAACAGTTGTTGTTACTTGCGGCGGCTCAGTCGGTACAATTACGGTATATTTAATATCGCCAATAATAATATCTCTTTTGGGCTTTAAATGGGTTTTTGTTGTGTCGGCAGTTATTGCGGCTTTAATGCTTTTATTTTGGCAGAAATATGCGCCTAATGTAGATATAAAATCAATTGCAAAAAGTAGCAAAACTAAGGGGAATATAAAAATACTTTTCACACCTTTAATGATTGCTATTATGGTAGTTATAATTTTGCAAGGCAGTCTTCGCGATGGTGTTACAACTTGGATGCCCACCTATATTTCCAACACTTACAATTTAAGCAGTATTGTTTCTATATTAACGGGTGTTCTTCTTCCAATATTCAGTATAGTATCAATTAACGTTACTGCGAAATTATATAAGAATCTATTTAATAATCCTGTGCTTTGTGGTGGTGTAATTTTTGGCGTTGGAGCATTATCGGCAGTAGTATTATGTTTATTCACAGGTCAAAACGCAATGCTATCGGTGGTATTTTCAGCACTGCTTGCAGCAGCAATGCATGGTGTTAACCAAATTTTTGTATGTATTTTACCATCGTTTTTCAAAAAATATGGAAACGTTTCAACCGTATCGGGCGTTTTGAATTCGTGTACTTATATAGGCAGCGCAATTTCTACCTATGGCATAGCCGTTTTATCTAAAAACTTCGGATGGTCTATGACGCTTATTAGTTGGTTAATAATTGCAGTTGTTGGAACAAGCGTTTGTTTTGCTTGTTTTAAAACATGGGCAAAAAATATGGCGGAATAGCGGCAAAATTAAACTTGACAGAGAATAATTATTGTTATACCATTTAATAAAAGGGGGATAACTATGAAAGACTTTCAAGAGAATATAGTTCCTGCGTTTAACCAAAATAAAGGCAACGTTTTTATGTATGAAAACGACGCAGCAAAACTTAAGATTTTGTTTGTAGGCAACTCAATAACAAAACATTCACCCAAAGCTGATATAGGCTGGTATAATGATTGCGGTATGGCAGCATCTTCGGTGGAAAAAGATTACGTACATTTGCTTGTAAAAAAGGTTATGCAGTATGACCCTAATGTTTCATACGGAATAGCACAGGTAGCCCAGTACGAGCGCACTTTCTTTGAAAAAGCGGCTAAAGATGATTATCAGGCGGCGGCGGATTACAATGCTGATATAGTAATTATGTTCTTTGGTGCAAATGTTTCTAAAGAATATGAAGAAATGGAAAATCCACCCAAGACATTTGGCGAGGCTTATGAGGATATGAGAAATCTTTTAAGCCATAACGGAAAAGCAAAGGTGCTTCTTTCAATGGGCTTTTATATAAAGCCAAAACTTGAAGAAGAAAAGCGCGCGGTAGCCGAAAAATACGGCGACGTGTTTATTGATACAAGCGATATTTACAGTCGTGAAGACACACACGGAATGTTCAACCACCCAAGCGATATTGGTATGCAAGCAATCGCTAACAGATTCTGGGAACACCTCGAACCAGTTGTAAAAGAACTATTAGGTAAATAAAAAGAAAACTGTTTCTCTTTTTTGAGAAACAGTTTTTTAGTTTATAGATAATATTTTCCTTTGTAGTTCTTATAGCTGTTTTCAAGGTCAATAAAAACCGCGTCGTGCTTAGGTACTTGCTCGCTTTCAGGTGGCAACTGCATATAATCGCCAAACGCCATTTTTAAATAAGCATCATAACCTTGCGGAAGGGGTGCTAAAAATCCCTCAAATTCTTTATAAACAGGCATTTCGAAAATCTCTTTAGGATACTCGTTAACCATATATTGATAACGAGAGCAAAGTTCGGTTATAAATGGACTTTGCTTTTTATTATATTTTGTCATTTGCTTTTCGGCAAATTTTGAAATGCGGTATCTCATCTTCCAAGTAGGGAAGAGCCATAGCATTACCTTGCCAATAAACTCTAAAAGTTTACCTTTGCTAGTGGGTGGTTCTTGGTTGTTGTAAACTTGAAAGATAAGAGCCCAAAGTATTTGCAGTTTTCTGCTTGATTTATTTATGGGGCAATTGTCCAAAGGAATTATTTCAAGCCTTACGCCGTGCTCAATATCAAGGTCCTTTTGTCGCTCTTTAATGAAGGTGGTATCTTGGTCGCAAATCGCGGTTATCATAGAACGGTAAAAGGTGTTTTTGTTTGTTCGACTTAAGCGATATTTTTCGCTATCTTTCCAAATCTCTTTAAGTTTTTCGTAATCGTTTCTATGCATAAAAACGTCTATATCGTCATCCCAAGGGATAAAACCGCTATTTCTTATGGTGCCTATACAAGCACCGCCACAAAGGAAATACTGCAAATTGTGTTCTTTGCAAAAGCCGTCAAACATAATAAGTATTTCTAAAGACTTTTGCTGTAAAGCCTTTAAATCCAACTCTGCCAATATAAACACCTGCCTTTCTTATTTTACAAAATAGTGTGTGCCGCGATATTTTTTGTATGAGGTCTCGGTATCAATAATCTCAAACTCGTGATGGCATTGACGTTCTAGTTGGGGTGGCAACTCCATATAGTTGCCAAACGCCATTTTTAAATATGTGTCATATCCTAAGGGTACGGGTAATTTGTGTCCCTCAAAATCAAAGTTAATAGATTTTTCAAATATTTCTTTTGGGTACTCGTTTTTCATATAATGAGGGCCTGCACAAAGTTCAGTTACAAAGTCGCAATCGCTAAATTTATACTTTGTCATTTGTCTTTCGCAATATTGCCAAACCGAATAGTGCAAACCTTTAGGGACAATGCTTAGTAAAATTTTACCACCAAGATAAATGGCCTTGCCGTGATTGGTGGGGGCTTTGCCAACTATAAACAGCGAGTATAATAGAGCGTGTAATTTTTGCATTTTACGCTTAAATCCGCTAGGGCAAGCATCAAGAGGCAAAACGTCAAGCATAATTCCGTGATTTATGTCGAGGTCTTTCTGATATGTTTTAATAAAGGTGGTATTATTGGCACAAATGGTTAAAAACTGATTTTCGGTTTTAAAGCCTTTTTCGGTAAACTGTATAGAATAATCGGGTGTGTCTATAAATATTTCCTTTAAGCGCTCGTAATCAGGACGGAGCATAAAAACATCAATATCGTCATCCCAAGGGATAAAACCTCCGCTTCTTACAGCGCCTATACAACCGCCGCCGCAAAGGAAATAGGTAAGATTATTCTTTTTGCAAAAGTCATCAAAAAACAGTAGCATATCAAGCGATATTTTTTGTAACGCTTTGGTTTCGTTTTCGGTTAAAACCTTATTTGGCACAGTACCACCTCTTTTAAATCTATTAGTTATTGTAACATAAATAGTTTCTAATATCAAGCGTGCAAAAAAGTCTTTAAAAAGTATCAAAATTTATAAAATATCATATTAGGTATTTACAAAAAACGACGCGTTGATATAATAAAATTATAAACTTAAAAAAGGAAGTTGTGTTATGAAACGTAAAGTAATTGCTTTTACAGCCCCAAAAACCGCAGAGTATATCGAGCAGGACCGTCCACGCGCAGAAGGACCTCGCGATGTTGTTGTCAAAATGGAATACACTGTTGTAAGTGGTGGCACAGAGCGTGCTTGTATAATGAATATGCCAAATACACCACAACATTTTCCGATATATTTAGGTTATTGTGGTGTTGGCTACGTTGTAGAAATTGGTAGCGATGTTACTAAAGTTAAGGTGGACGATAGGGTGCTTGTTTACCACGGCATACATACCAACTATAACATTCGCGAGGATAATGAAATTACAAAGGTTGAAAATGATGAGATAGATTCTTTAGATGCTGCATTTGTTGTTATTGCTACAATGGGTCTTGGCGGTGTAAGAAGACTTGAGATTGAAATCGGTCAGTCTGCTATGGTTATGGGTCTAGGGCTACTCGGTATGTTCTCTATAGAGTTTTGTAGGCTTAACGGTGCATATCCCGTTATTGCTGTTGACCCTAATGAAGAACGCCGCGAGTTAGCGCTAAAACTTGGCGCGGACTACGCATTTGACCCAACCGATAAAGATTTTGTAGAAAAGGTAATGGCAGTTACAGGCGGCAAGGGCGTTAAGGCTACTGTTGAGGTAACGGGGCTTTCAGTTGCAATGAAACAGGCATTAGACGTTGCTTCTTATGCGGGTAAAGTTTCGCTACTTGGTTGTACAAGAGTTTCGGATTGCTTGGTTGATTTCTATACAAAGGTACATAGACCGGGTGTTGAACTAATCGGTGCTCATAATCAGGCAAGACCTCTTTATGAATCATATCCACATCATTGGACACATCACGACGACTGCAAAGCAATACTTGATTTAATAGCAGCTGGAAGAATTCAGGTTAAACCGATCGTATCAAGAATAGTAAAACCTGAAACAGCGCCACAAATTTTCAAAGAACTCTGTGATGACCCAAAATTCCCAATCGGTACAGTGTTTGATTGGCGAGGCATAGAATAATATTATGAATTCTATAAAAGGGTTAATAAAAAACGGCAGAATCTGGACAGGTAAAGAGTTTGTTCTAGGCGATGTTGCAATAGATAATGGCATAGTAGTCGGTCTTGGCGGCAAGCAGGAAATAGACGGTTGGTTCGAGTTTGATGCTAAATGTGCAATAATTTCTGCAGGTCTTGTGGATACCCACATGCACATGCAAAACATCAGTTGCGACGAGTTTGGTATACCTGCCGAATCTAGTTGTTATCCGTTTGGTGTTACCACCGCAAACGATGCTTCAGCAGAAAAGGGAACTAGGGAATATATATCCAAACTTTCAATTGGTGCTAGTTGCTTTGTATGTGTAAGAACCGTAGATAATCACGCCTATTTAGTCGATGCTTGCAAAAGGCTAGATGAATATGGTGAGTATGCGCTAGGGCTTAAAGTTTTCTTTGATACTTCGGACAAAGGACTTCGTGATGCAACGCCATTAAAAGAGGTTGTAGCCTTCGCAAAAGAAAAAGGCTTAAAGGTTATGGTGCACACCACAAATTCGCCAATTAAAGCATACGAGATAGTAGAGATACTCTCATGCGGCGATATTTTTACGCATATATATCACGGTGGGAATAATCAAACGCTGGAAGATGATTATTTAGCTTTTAAATTAGCAAAACAAAAAGGCGTTATAATGGATGCAGGTATGGCAGGAGGAGTGCATACCGATTTCAAAGTAGCAAAAACCTGCATTGAAAACGGATTTATACCCGATACCATAAGCACCGACCTAACCTGTTGCAGTGCCTTTATGCGCGGTGGCAAATATGGTATGACCGAGTGTTTAAGCATACTTCATTACCTTGGTATGAGTGAAGAGGAATTGCTGTTGGCAACTACCCACAATGCCGCTTTAGCGCTAGGCAAAGCAGATGAATGTGGTATGCTTAAAGTAGGTGGTGTAGCAGATATTGCGGTATTAGATTATACCGATAACGGATTTGATATAACCAACAAAGCGTCCAATAACATAAAATGCGATAAGGGTTATGAGTGTTTGTTAACCATAAAACGCGGATGCGTGGTATATAGAAGATAAATTAAAAGTAAACGCACGATAGAATTTCTATCGTGCGTTTTTGCTTATTTTTTCTTCATTGTAACGTCGTTAGCGTTGCCTGCAAAGTTGTCGTTTTTAGCCGCTCTTACAAAATCACCGTCTGAAAACAGGGTTAAAAGTTGTGCTAGTGAGATTTTGTTTTTTGGATTAAAATCATCAGATTTTGCATAACTTATAAGGTTTTGTTTCCACCAATCAGTTGAGGGTGATGGTGCAGTGTTAAAGGTGGAAATCAGTAACTTGCCCTTGTCAACTGCAAACTCAACCAAAGCGGCTTGGCGAAGTGGGAATTGATGAGCAGAGGCTACGTCAATAATCGGCTCGAATGGAATATCCAACTCGGTTGGGAAGTAAAGACAGGTGGCGTCATCCATAAGTTCAAAGAATTGCCAAGAACAAAAACCGTTATGCTCGATTGTATTAGTAAGAGGATGCGGTTCTATAACGGTCGCAAGGTTACCCCCGCTTCTGCCCGGTAGGCTTATATCAAAACCCAGTCTGTTAGAATATAGCCCGTTTGTGCCTGTAAATACAACCGTAGCACCATTTGAAAGTTCTGCCAAAATGTCTTTACTTAAAACATCGGTGTATATTATACCGGTGGTATCAGGCTCGGAAACTTTCGGAAATACCCAAATGTCCCATCTGTTTTCTAATGAATAGTTATCGTCTTTGATGTTGGCAACTACTGTAAAACACTTTGGATTATCAACATTGGGTAAAGTAAAAGAAACCTCGCCAATATCACTAACTTTGCCGTTTATAGCGCTAACCGAAATGCTTTGTTCTAATATTTTTTTGCCATTTGTGTTTTGTAAATTAACCTTTAGTGTAGCGTTTTCAATATCATTACCACCAAAGAGAGAAACTAAAAATTTAACATTAAAGTTTTCGCCCTCTATATGATTGCGAAGATAACCAATATTAGAAAGCAGTACACTTTCGTTGTTATAACGTAAAACGTTTTCTACAGTTTCGCCGGGTTTCATTTCGTAAAACTCGTTCATAATTCCACAGGTGTAACCTGAGGTATGCCAGTGGTGGTCTATAACACCAAGAAAATCGTAACCTGCTAATTTTTTGCATTTTCTAGCGGTTTCTATACAGTTTTTGCGAAGTGTTTGTTGCCATAAACAAGAGTTTTTGTAGTAAGTTTCGGCACGGTTTATTAAACCTGTTCGTGCAAGTTCTTCTCGTACAGACGACATAAACGGCAGTTCGCCAATTCGTAGCCCCTTATATCTTTCTTCTAACGATAAATCTATATAAGTACCGTGTATGCAAATTTCGTGAGAAAGGCGTGGCTTTTTAATAATCTCTGCCCACGAATCTATAATATCGCAACTCCCATTTAAAGAGGAATTGTAGCTTAACAGCCCTTGTGCGTAACTAGCAAAAACGTCAGAAAAACTATGTAATTTATCAAATCTTTCGGGGTTGTGGCGGAAAGGCTCTCTTACAATATTGCCGCCAAAATCATCCTCGGTCCAACAGTATTCTACACCCCTTAACGCACTCATAGGGGAGAATAAGATGTTGGGTGCTTTTTCGTGTGTTATTTTAGCGCATTTTTCTAATTGTTCTATCTTTTGGTCGTCAACCAACATTTCGTTGCCACAACAAGCAATAATAACAGATGGGTGCTTTCTAACGAAACACATTATCTCTTCCCATTCAGCAACGGTAGTGTTATTGGGGCTTTCTATGTGCATTACCATACCGAGAACATCGGCTGCTTGCATATATTCGGTACAAGGTATAAAAGTGTGGAAACGAATGTGGTTAAAACCTAAATTTTTAAGGTGTGATACAAGTTTTAAATAATACTCTAAATTTGCCTCGGGATGTACCGATTCTGCAAAATATCCATGCTCGCAAATGCCGCGAAGGTATATGGGTTGGTCGTTTAGTTTTAAACTTAACCCGTCTACTTCAATTAAGCGTATACCAAAAACCTGTTCTTTAAAATCGTATATTTTACCGTCAATTAGCAAACTTACTTTTAATATATATAGGGTAGGGTTTTTAGGACTCCAAAGGTTTAAATTACCTCGCGGTATGGAGAAGATATTTGTAGTAGATTCTCCACAGAGTAATAGTTTTTCGCTATCAAAAATTTGCCACTTTAAAGTGTAGTTTTTAGCGTTGTTTATTGTAGTGCTTACAGTAAAATTATCATTTGTTTTGTCCCAATTACCAACGAAAATATCCTCAATATAACTTGTGGATTTAATTGATAAGGTAACATCTCCCATAATACCGCCTGTGAAACGGTTTGCTGCACGAGAGGTGCAACCGCTTATCATATCCCCATCTTCGTTGTATGCTTGGTGATTGGATACGACAAATATAAGGGTGTTGTTTTCGCCTGCAACAATGTGATCGCTTATATCTATACTAAACGGGGTAGAGTATCCGCAATGTTCGCCTGCAAAATTACCGTTTACAAAAAGCAGGGCGCGGTTTTGCACACCTACACAGTTAAATATAAATTTTTTACCCTTGTTTTCTGGTTCAATATAAACCTCTTTTTTGTAGAAGAATGTACCAACTATTGTTTTAAGGGTCATATCAGGTACGCGTTCGCTTATTGGGTAAACAATTTCTTTAAATTCAGGGTTATAAACTAAATCGTTATAAAAAGGGGCGGTTTTAAATAGTTCTACCATATCCTCAAAATAGCCGGGCACTGCATTTTCTGGCGCAAACCCCAAGTCGAAAGTGGGTAGCGACATGTCCTTTTTGGGCGCATCTTTAGAATAAAGCATTTCCCATTTACCGCAAAGGTTTATAGTAGGCATAATACCCCTCCTTTAATAGTCCACTTTAAATATATCACACTTGAAAATATTTTCAATAATTAAGCAAAAAAATATCACTAAATAACAATAATAAGTTAAAAAGATGCCTTACTTAAAAAGTAAAGCATCTTTTTTTAAGTTGTAACAGTCTTTTTGCAAATTTTAAATAGTTCTTCGGTAGCAAGGCGGGTTTTAGCAACGGGATGCTCTATTTTTGGGAAACAGTAGTAAAGTCTTTCTTTATTACCAATGCAAATAACATCGCCAATTTCGTACCAAAAATAATCGGAGTTAAGACTGTATGAATGTGTAGGTCCTTGGGTGTACTCTAATTCACCATCACAGCCTTCAAGCCTGAAACCGTTTTTGTCGTGGTATAGTGTACCTTTGCCAACCATATAAAGACCCTTGTAGTCGGTTAAAATACCGATACTTACGGGCAATTCTAACCAGTAATTATCGTCTAAAATTTCTTGGCGCACACAATCTCTTTGCCAATTATACCAATCGGGAATATGCGAGATTTTATTTTGGAATCCAACACCTTTTATTTCGCCAAGCGTGGTTAATTTAAACTTTTTGCCACAAGCAGAGCAGGTAAGGTGTATGCCTTTGCCGATAAGGGTGTTTTCATCACCGCACTCTGTGCATTTATACAGCACACGATGGAGCCCGTCAGCACGAAAACCCTCTATAATTTCCACTTTGTTTTCTAATTGGCTTTTAAAGGCATCAAAACCAAATGTTTTATCAATGGTTTCGTCTATTTCCTCTACGCTTTTTGCCTTTAATTCTTCGGGAGTAAAAAGGCAAGTAAGTTTTGCAGAAACTTTTACTTTGCGTTTTTGCAACCCGTTATAAAGTGGGTCGCGAAGAAAAGCACCGTCGGTAATAACGCTTAAAACGGGTACGTTCAATTTTTTTAGCAGTACACCAAGTCGTCGAGGCAGTGTTGTAGTGCAACCATCAAAACTGTATCCAGCCTCTGGGTACATCAAAACGCTTGTTTTAAGAGTTTTTAAGGTGTAAAGTATATCCTTAATTAAGGTTACGTCGGTAACGAATTTTTGCGTAGGAATACAACCGATATTTCGCATTAACCACTCTTTGCCAACCATACCGTCTGTAGTGCTAACAATACAGTATGGCTTAGGATAAAAGATTTTTGAAGCAATCTCTAAATCAATAAAACTAGAATGGTTCATTAGGATAAAATACGGACCTTTACCCGCTAATTCCATACGCTCTTTAGTAAACTTAAACCTTGTGAAGATGAGGTCGGGAATAGAGGCAAGCCTTATTATAGTTCTGAATAAAATACTTGGTTTTTTAGGCTTTTTATGTTTTGGCGCCTTAATTTTGGCAACTTCTTTGTAGGGCTTTTCTATTTGTTTTATTTTCATATAAAACTCCTATTTTACAGCGGCTACCTCACGGGGTGCGGCTGGTTTTTCTTTTTTAGTATCGAAATAATAGGGGTAATCGGTTCTTAGCTTTTTATTTTTATATATTATTGGGTATGCAATAGCGCAAACAACAAGACCACCCAAAATGTCAAGCACAGAATGTTGTTTTAAGAAAACCGTTGATAGACAGATAAATATAGTGCAAACAATATTCGCTATTCTCCAACCTAAAGTATTAAAGGGCTTGGTTTCAAGAAACGCAAACATACTGCCAACACCACCAATAACGTGTAACGATGGAAAAACGTTTGTGTTGGTATCTATGCTGTAAGTCGCCTCAACTATTTTTGTGAAAATATTGTTGTTTTGGAATTCTATTGGTCGCAACTCTTGCATATTTGGAAATATCAAATAAAACACAAGTGTAAAAGTGTAGGTTACGATGATAAACCACATATAGCGCTTGAAAGCAGGCACATCAAAAAGACCTGTGTGAATAATTGCTAAAACTATGTAAGCAAACCAAAAATAATATGGTATAACAAAGTATTCGCAAAAAGGAATAACATCGTCAAGCGGATGATATATAGCGGTGTAGTTAAGTGATAGGGTTTCTACAAACTCAAAACCCAAACCATAGAAAATCCAAAATATAAGCAAAAACAAGTGCGAAAACTGCTTGCTTTTTAGGTTATTAAAACGTAGTTTGCGATAATCGACTATCTTCATTTTATATCACCTACTATGCGGTTAAATATTACCTCGGCAGCGTTTTCACCAAATTCTTTTTTCAGGCGAACTTTTTTGTTTTCACACTTATCTTGGCTAGTTAGATACGATAAAACTTTTGAAGTGAGTTCTGCGGTGGTATCTCCTGTTTCAGCAAAACCGTTAAATGTTAAAAATTCCATGTTGCGAGTTTCGCAACCGGGCACTGCGTCTATAAGTACAAGAGGTAGGTTTTTAACCAAAGCCTCAGTGCTGCTTAATCCGCCGGGCTTTGTTATGGCAACGGTGGCGGCGTCCATATATAAATCCATTCTATCTGTAAAACCAATAACGGTGGCCTTGCTTTCATCAAGGCTTTCAACAAGTTCTTTTTGCAAAGACTTATTACTGCCGCAAACAACCGCTAAATGTGCATCTTCTGGCATAAGGGTAGTTATGCGAATTGCAAGTTCCTTTATAGGTCCGCACCCCATACTGCCACACATGAGTAACGCTATGCGTTTATTCTTTGGTAGGCCTAATTCCTCTTTTGCAACATCTGAATCTACCTTTTTATAAAAATGACTACGAACGGGTATACCGCTAGGCACCAATTTGTTTTTATCTAGATTTAGAGCAGTAAACTCGTCTTGTAAAAACTTGTGCGGAATAAAATACATATTAGCATCAAGCTCGGGTGTTCCGGGCGCACATGTATAATCGGTAGCGATAAAATATATTTTAAGATTCGGTATATATTTGCGCTTAACCTCGGTAGCAAGCATACCCGAAAAAACATGGGTGCAAACTATTGCCGAGTATTTTTGTTCTAGCATCAGTTCGTAAAGTTTTTTAGCACCTTTCGAGAATGTTTTATACATTAAAGAGGTGCTTTTGTCTTTTGCAGGATGGTTTTCTGCAAAACGATAGCCTACACCAAAAAGTTTAGGTGTGTTTTTGTAAATAAAAACGTGGCCGCCGCTAATTATGTCGGATTGCAGTTCGCCCCAAAAAGCAAGCGAATCGCGAATATCGCAATAAATACCATTATTTTCAAAAATATCTTTAACGGCGTTGGCCGCAGAGTTGTGGCCGCCGCCCGTGTTTCCTGAAAGAATTAAGAGTTTTATAAAAATCCCCCCAAAAATCAATAAGCCACTATGAGTATATCATAGCGGCTATAATTTTTCAATTTAAAATATTGTAATAAATATTGCCATTATTATCGTGGCAATTGGCTTTATTTGTACTGGGCTCTTTCGCCTCCGATGAATTTCGCGCGTGTTTTAGCGGCAGTTACAAAAGCCTTACCAATTTGCTTTGTTTTAAGCCTTAGCGGTACCGCTACGTGTTTTAAATGCATACCTATAAGGGTGTTACCTATATCAAGACCCGCATCGGCTTTAACCTGTTCAACTGCAACGGGATCTTTCATAGTGTTATACACAGCAGTAGCGAACGAGCCGCCTGCCTTTTCTACGGGGCGCACACAAACTTCTTCTAATCCCAGTTTTTTTGCAGTTTCTTTTTCAACTATTAAAGCGCGATTAAGATGTTCGCAACACTGTGCGGCAAGCAATATGCCATTTTTATTGAGTATAGGCATAATTGCATTAACTAAATCTACTGCAACTTCCGGTGCCGAGCCTTTTCCAATGGTGTTTCCAACGATTTCGCTTGTAGAACAACCAATAACAAGTAGGTCGCCGCTTTTAATACCGCTAGCATCAATTAGTTCCTCAATAGCATTTACTGCATCAACCAAAAATTTATTATCCATAAATATCTCCAACAAAATTTATTACATAAATATTTTAATACAATTTAAAAATTTGTCAAGCGGTATATTATCGTTGACAAGGCACGTACCTATTGGTATAATTATTATATGTGTTTTATAGGAGTAATTTTATGAAAAGAATAACAACTTTAGTTCTTGCCTTAATAATGGCGATTACAACCTTTTTTGTTGTACCAACCGTGTCGGCAAATAATGATTTAAGCGAGGGCGCGTTATACGCGCATGGCGAAATCACAGGTACAAAAGGTTATATTGATGTAGAGTTTACCTTACCGCAAGAGGATGTTTTAATTTATGGCTTGCAGTTCAGTTACACCTTGCCAGAGGGTGTGGCGTTAGCGGGCACACCCGAAAACAAAATTAAAAACGGTTGGGAAATGGTCTCATCTGCGGGTCAAATTCATATTTACAATCATAAGACTCCTTTAAATAACATAACTTCTGTGTTTGGTACAACTTATAGTGTGGTTAGAATTCCTGTATCTGTTGTTTCAAATATACTTCCAGGAAGGTTAGGCTTTACCGCAACACTTACGTCGGTAGCAATAGGCAACCCATCTTCACAGTATGGCTTTAGTGAGGGTATAGATTACTGCGATACAGAAAATGTTGATTTTGGTATAGAGTATATAAAGGAAATCAAAGGTGCTACTGTTAGCGGTATCAAACAACTGGTTTATGACGATGGAATTGATTGTGAGCAGGATGGCATCACAGTAAAACTTGGTGCCACAACCCTTGTAAACGGTACAGATTACGATTTGAAATATAGCAACAATATATACCCAGGCGTCGCAACAGTTAAAATTGTTGGTAAAAATAATTATTACGGAACAATAAGCCGCAACTTTATAATCATTCCAGATAAGCTTAAAGGTTTGAAAAAGTCGGGCAAAACTGCAAGTTCAATAAAAATAAGTTGGACCGCATCTCCTAAGGTTGACGGGTATTATATTTACAGAAGTAGGTCTGCAAACTCCGGTTATTCTCTAATTAGTACCCAAACTGCAACAACTTTTACCAATAAAGATTTGCAGTCGGGTAGGTATTACTACTACCGCGTTTGTGCCTACAAGAAAATAAATGGTAAAGTTTATACCGGCGCATATTCATCGGTAGCAGAGAAAACCAATGGTTATATAGTTAATAAACCGGCTTCCTTAAAGGTAAGTAAGGAAAGCACAAGTTCGTTAAAACTCACTTGGAAGGTAACTTCTAAGGCGAATGGCTACATTATTTACCGTTCAACCAAAAAGGATTCAGGCTTTAAGGCCATAAAAACCATTAAAACGCCATACACCACATATTTCACAGATAAGAAATTATCAAAAGGCAAAACCTATTATTATAAGGTAGTTGCTTACCGTAATTTCAGTGGCGAAACAGGTGTGGGCGAGCCTGCAACCATAACAGCGGCTACAAAGCCTTCGGCGCCAAGTATCAAATCAGTTAGCGCACTTTCGGGTAAAAAGGCTAAAATAACGGTTAAAAAGCTATCAGGTGCAGATGGATATAGTATTAGCATAAGTACAAGCAAGAAAAAAGGCTTTAAAACTGTGTATACGGGTAGCAAAACCACATACACAAAAACAAAACTCAAAGCCAAAAAGACCTATTACGTAAAGGTTCGTGCTTATAAACTATCGGGCGGTAAGAAAATATATGGTAGTTATAGCAAAATAAAATCTGTTAAAATTAAAAAGTAATTATAGACACACTGCGAGTAAATATATTCACTCACAGTGTGTTTTTTAGCAGTAATTTCTATTGCATTTTTTAAGGTCTTGTGGTATATATAGTATATAACTTACGAACGGAGAGAATTATGAAAAAGATAGTTTCGTTTTTAATGGTGGCGCTGCTTTTAGTTAATGTTGCAAGTTTTACTCCAAAAGCAGAGGCAACTGCTAAAATAGCTGCAGACGATATTAGTGTAGAGATAAAGGGTACATATTCTATCGACGAAGTACGCGAATCTTTAAAAGAACTTAAAAATGGAGATATTTCTATACCCGAATTACACGAGAAGTACGAAAAACAGTTAATTCCACTTAACCTTTATTGTAGCGGTATAGATGATATAAATAAACTTTACGGGTTGCAGTTCATTATAAGCACCGATAATACCGACTTGGCATTTGCATCGGTTGAAACTAATATACAAAACGGCAACAAAATAGGTACTTCTTTGTGGAGTGCTTATTTAAGCGCGCAGGACTCGGAGTTTTGCGAGGCTCGCGTATTGCTTTACGGTACAAAGGAAATCAATAACGAACTTAATAAAAGCGTTAATATGATTGAAGAGGATAAGTATAGCGTAGCGACCGTTTATATGATTGCCGATAAAGATTTTAAAGGCGAAGCAAATATAATGGTGTCAATAGAAGATATTGCATCTAAAAATAATAAAGGCACGGTAGTGTCTGCGGCAGATAGTTTTGAATCTTTAACCTACTTTACCATAAAAGAGGGTAAGCAAAAAGATATAAAAATTGGTATGCTTGGCGCACAGATTCGCACAAAGTTGCCACAAGGCTTGCGCTTTGGCACAAAGGTAGAACTAGGCTCAACAAAGAAGAAAATCGAGGATATAAGTTACGGTACTTTAATCGCTGTAACAAATCAGTTGGGCGATAACGAACTTACTTTGGAAACCGAGCAGGTGTATCACAACAGTGTTGGCAGTATTTATAGTGAAAAGGGTAGCACTGTGGTCTTTACGGGCGAAATCAAAGATTTTCCAAAAGACGGTAGGTACGATACTGTTAATTTTACTGCCCGAGCATACGTTAGGTTTAAATTAAAGGGTAGCAGTAAATATACAGTTATTTATGCCGACCCGATTATCAGAAACGTTGATAACATCAAAAGTAAATTAGGTAAAAAGTAGGAGGATTAGTATGAAAAGAATTGGATTAGTGCTTCTTTGCTCCGTATTGGTTTTTTCTCTTTCTGCTTGTAAGGGAAAACCTAGTGTGTCGAGTTCAGATACCTCCTCAAAAATAACCGAAAAGGATATTTTTGAGTATAACGGAACAGAGTCGGAATATAAAATTACCGAAAGCGAAGCGACTGAACTTTTTAACAATCAGTCAAATCCCGTTGCTAGTAGTGAAGATGCAACTACTTCAAGCGAGGATGCCAACGACCCTTCTGCACCAAGCGATATAGACAGTGAGAGTACTTCTTCGGTTGACAGTTCTTCAGAGGCTTCCTCTGTAAATGAACTTGATAAAGACGGAGACGGTTGGACTGACGATTGGAAATAAGTGAAAACTACCCTTACACGCCAAAAGTGTAAGGGTGCTTTTTGCTTGCACAAGCAGAAAAAATATAGTATAATAGGTTTTAACTTTTTGTAGCACAGAATTGGAGGACGTGTATGACACACGAAAATCACAACAAAACCGTAAACACCTTGCCGCTAATAGCGTTGCGCGGCCTTGTTATGTTTCCGGGTATGCTTTTGCATTTCGATGCAGGCAGAGATAAATCAATAGCAGCACTTAATGCCGCTATGGCTGTAAATAAAGAAATTCTTTTGGTAGCGCAAAACGATATAATGGACGAAGACCCTAAAATCGACGACCTATATTCCTTTGGTTGCACCGCAAAAATTCGTCAAATGTTAAAGGTAAGCGAAAACGAGGTGCGCGTTTTAGTAGAGGGTGTTCGCCGTGTATATCTATGCGGTATTAACGATAATATGAACTATCTTTTGGGCGATTTTTTCGATGCGCCCGATACCGTTTCCAGAGCAACTGTTATTTATAAACAAGCGGCAGTTCGTCACATAAAAAATATGTTTGATGAGTATGCAGGTCTTGTGCCAAGACTTTCAAAAAATATAGTTATGTCGGTGCGAGCTGCAGACGATATTGGTTATCTTTCTAACTATATTGCGTCTAATTTGCCGTTTGAGGTAGAGGACAAGCAGGCAGTTTTAGAAGAGCGTAACCCCGTAAAGCGTGCCGAACTTATTGCGGGTATGTTAGAGCGAGAGATAGAACTTACATCTATTGATGCTAAAATTTCCGAAAAAGTTAAGGTGCAGATGGATGCTAATCAGCGCGAATATTATATGCGCGAGCAGTTAAAAGCGCTTAATGAGGAACTTTATGGCGAATCTAATCCACACGAAGAAGCAGACGAATTAAAGGCTAAAATTAAGTCGTTAAATGTTTCAAGCGAGGTTACCGATAAACTTTTAAAAGAGGTAGATAAACTTGAAAAAATGCCGTTTGGCTCGCAAGAGGCAAGTGTTATTCGCAACTATTTAGATGTGTGTATAGCGCTGCCGTTTGGCTCGTACACCAAGGATAATATCAACATTAAACGCGCAAGAACCATTTTAGAGTGCGAGCATTATGGGCTAGAAAAGGTTAAAGAACGTATAGTAGAAACTTTGGCGGTACACGCGCTCACGGGTAGCACGGGCGGTAGTATAATCTGTCTAGTAGGCCCTCCAGGTGTTGGTAAAACCTCTATTGCACGCTCGGTGGCTAACTGTATGGAGCGTCGCTTTGCAAGAATTTCCTTGGGCGGCGTGCACGACGAGGCGGAAATTCGCGGCCATAGGCGTACCTACATCGGCTCAATGCCGGGTAGAATTATAGATGCTATTAAACTCGCAGGTAGTGCCAACCCGGTTATCCTTTTAGACGAGGTTGATAAACTTGCTGCCGATTATAAAGGCGACCCGTCATCTGCACTTTTAGAGGCGCTCGACCCCGAGCAAAATAGTACATTTAAAGACCACTTTTTAGATATTCCTTTCGATTTAAGCAAGGTTTTATTTATAACCACTGCAAACAATATGGAAACCATTCCGGGTCCTTTGCGCGATAGAATGGAGATTATTGAAATTTCAGGTTATACAAGACTTGATAAAATGAATATTGCAAAGAAATATCTAGTTAAAAAGCAACTAGAAAAGAACGGTGTAAACGCTAAAAATTGCAAAATCTCTGCTAATGCTATTGCTGATATTATTGATTATTACACAAGAGAAGCGGGTGTGCGTAAATTAGAGCAGTCTATTGCTACTGTTTGCCGCAAGGTTGCAACAAAGGTTGTAGCAAAAGAGGCAGATAAAGTTTCTGTTACATCACAAAACCTACAAGAATTTTTGGGTACACCGCGTTTTAAAGACGAGGTGTTACTGCCTCAAAATGAGGTTGGCATTGTTAATGGCCTTGCCTATACCCAGGTTGGCGGAACCTTGATGCAACTAGAGGCATCTGTAATCGACGGAAGCGGAAAGGTTGAGTTAACAGGTTCTTTAGGCGACGTTATGAGAGAATCTGCTAAAACTGCTTTGAGTTATGTTAGAAGTATTGCAGATACCTTGGGCGTAGATAAGGACTTCTATAAAAACAAAGATTTCCATATAAATGCAACAGAGTCGGCTATCCCAAAAGATGGCCCATCCGCAGGTATTACAATGGTAATCGCTTTAGTTTCAGCATTAACAGGTATACCCATAAAGCGCGATGTTGCAATGACGGGCGAAATAACCCTTCGCGGTAGGGTGCTTGCAATAGGCGGACTTCGCGAAAAGACAATGGCGGCTTATTCTGCGGGCGTTAAAACGGTATTTATACCAAAGGCAAACGAGCAAGATTTAGAAGATATAGATAAAACAGTTCGCGAAAACATAAGATTTATTCCTGTAACATACGCTAGCGAGGTTATCGAACTAGCGCTTGCAGAGGAAATTAAAAAACCTAGTGAAGAACAGTTGATTCCGCAAATGCACACTAAAACAACAAGGGCTTCAACTAGACAGTAGGCGGTAGTATTATGAATTATAATAATATTGTTTTTGAAAGTTCTTTTGGTGTTTCAAATCAGTTGCCACCATCAAACCTGCCCGAGATTTGCTTTTCGGGTAGGTCAAACGTTGGCAAATCGTCCTTGATAAATAAACTTGTTGGCAGAAAAGCGCTAGCAAGAGTTAGTACAAAGCCCGGTAAGACCGTAACCATTAACTTTTTTAAAGCGGGAGATACCCGTTTAGCCGACCTTCCAGGTTATGGCTATGCCAAGGTCTCTTTTTCAGAAAAAGAGCGTTGGGGCGAACTTATGGAGCATTATTTTGCATCCGGCAGAAATATAAAGTTGGTTGTTCAACTTGTGGATATGCGCCACGATGCCACTGCCGACGATATTTCTATGATAAATTATCTTATAGAAACGGGTTATGATTTTGTTATCGCGCTAACTAAAAGTGATAAGCTAAATAAAACCGAGCGTCAAAATAGATTAGATGCTTTCAAAGAGCAGTTCGAAAATTTGCCAGACGGGGTAGAGTATTTTCCGTTTTCGTCGCAAAATGGCGAGGGTGTAGATACTCTAAAATCTTTAATAGAAAAGCATTTGGGAGAGTAGTATGAGTTACGAGGCTTTTGCATCGGTTTATGATGTTTTAATGCAGGATGTAGATTATCCTAAGCGTACCGAGTATTTGCTTGAAATATTTAATAGGTACGATAGAAAACCCACCTTGCTTTTAGACCTTGCATGCGGCACAGGTGCTTTTTCAGAAGAACTGCTTAAACAGGGTATTGATGTTATTGGCGTTGACGCATCTGAAGAAATGCTTAATATCGCGCGCGAAAGATTGCCTGAATGTTTACTTCTTAATCAAAAAGCAGAAGAACTTGACCTTTACGGTACGGTTGATGGCGCGGTTTGTTTAATGGATAGCCTTAATCATATAACCGATTATGATGATTTTTGTAAGGCGATAGAGCGCACTGCTTTATTTTTAGAAAAGGATAGGCTTTTTGTGTTCGACGTAAATACCGAGTATAAACATAAAAATATTCTTGGCAATAACAGTTTTGTAATGGAGGGCAACGGGGTGTTTTGCACCTGGCAAAACGAAACCGACCAAAACGTTGTAACCGAAATTATGCTAGATTTCTTTATAGAGCAGGAATCGGGCGAATATTTGCGCTTTAGCGAAGATTTTTGCGAGCGTGCATATACCAAACCTCAAATTGAAAATGCTCTAAATAGTGCAGGTTTAGAGATTGTGGCGATATTAGACGATATGACCTTTTTAGAGCCAAAAAAAACAAGCGAAAGGTTATATTACGTAACTAGAAAAATATAATGTAACAAAGGAAGTATTTAAATGGGTAAACTAATTCGTTGTATTACGTCCGACGGTGCGGTTATGATGACCGTTGTTGATACAACCGATATAGTAGAAGATGCAAAAAATATACACGATACAACACCAGTTGTAACTGCGGCTTTGGGCAGACTTTTATCGGCGGCATCAATGATGGGTAATATGCTTAAAGGCGAGGATAACAGTATCACGCTTCGTATAGACGGCGGCGGTCCTGCCGGTTCGGTTGTAGCGGTATCGGATGCTTATGGTAACGTGCGTGGTTACGTTGGCAATCCTCACGTAACTATACCTTTAAAACCTAACGGTAAACTCGATGTTTCGGGCGCAGTTGGCAGCGAGGGTAATCTCTACGTGCTTAAAGATTTAGGCTTAAAAGAGCCGTTCAACGGCGTTATTCCGCTAGTTTCGGGAGAAATAGCAGAGGATATTACCGCATATTACGGCACTAGCGAGCAGATACCAACCGTGTGTTCTTTGGGAGTTTTAGTAAATAGTGATAGAACGGTTGCTTGCGCAGGCGGATTTTTAATTCAACTTTTGCCGGGTGCAGACGATAGTACTATTGATAAGATCGAGGCAAATATGAAAGAACTAAAACCCTTTACAACAATGCTTGCCGAAAACACTAGTTTAGAGGATATTGCAAACACAGCGTTAAGCGGTTTTGAGGTAGAGGTTTTGTATACCCAAGAGGTAGAATATAGGTGCGATTGCTCAAAAGAAAGGGTAAAGCGTGCGCTGCTGACATTGGGGGATGAAGAACTAGAAAACATGGCATCGGAAATGCCCGAAATTGAGCTTAGTTGCCACTTTTGTAACAAGCGTTATACCTTTACTCCCGAACAGGTTAGAGCCTTAAAAAAAGGTTAAAAAAATATTTTTAAAATTTTTTAAAAAAAGTGTTGACAAACGCTAAATAGTATGGTAATATATCATTCGTCGCCGGTGATAATCGGTGGTGAATAGAAGTGGGAGCATAGCTCAGCTGGGAGAGCATCTGCCTTACAAGCAGAGGGTCACAGGTTCGAGCCCTGTTGTTCCCACCATCGCTGGCCTGGTAGTTCAGCTGGTTAGAACGCTAGCCTGTCACGCTAGAGGTCGTGGGTTCGAGTCCCATCCAGGTCGCCATTCGCCTCTGTAGCTCAGTTGGTAGAGCAGGGGACTGAAAATCCCCGTGTCGTTGGTTCGATTCCGACCGGAGGCACCATGTTGTGCGGATTTAGCTCATCTGGTAGAGCGCCACCTTGCCAAGGTGGAGGTAGCGAGTTCGAGCCTCGTAATCCGCTCCAAGGACGCTTAAAAGTAAACATTTTTAAGCGTCCTTTTTTAAACCCTAATTAAATAAATGGCACCATAGCCAAGTGGTAAGGCAGAGGTCTGCAAAACCTTTATGCCCCGGTTCAAATCCGGGTGGTGCCTCCACATGAATCACCCCTCAAATCTGAACCATTAATGTTCAGTTGAAGGGTGATTCATTTTTTTATTATCTGTGTTTATGCGGCTTTAAGCCGCTTTTTTATTTTTAGGCTAATTGCACACGATTTCCGAAATCCATTAAAATGAGTTCCTGATTTCTAAAATATCATAAATATGAACCAGGGGTGTTCAGTTCCTACGCCTGTAAACCCACTTGCTTTTTGAAATAGTTCTTTTCATATGCATCGGGTGTTCTGTAATTCAAAAACTCGTGCGGGCGAGCACTGTTATAATGTTCTATGTATTCTTTTACAGCTTCGCGTAATTCGCGTTCGGAACGAAATTGGATACGATAAAGTTTTTCAGCTTTTAATGACTTAAAAAACGCTTCAATGATAGAATTGTCATATGGCTTACTTGGTCTTGAAAAGGTTTGCTTTACACCTAATTCCTTTAGGTAATTAACATAAGTTCGCGCAATATAATTACCGCCCTGATCACTATGGAAATGCAACTTTTCGGGCTGGCGGCTTTCATAAGCCATTTTGAAGGTTGATTTGGTAATGTGAGTGCTATTACAAGTGGAAATTCTATAGCCAACTACTTTGCGGGAATAAATGTCTAAAATCACACAGATATAGTAATAAATGTTTTTCAGACAGAATATGGTTACGTCGCCTACCCATATTTCATTTGGCTTAGTGGCGTTCATTTTGTATGTCGCTGCAAGTTGCCTGCGCTCTTGCGCTTTAAGGTAGAGTTTCTTTGCTCCGCCTCTGGAAGAGAACCACCCATTATCGTGCATAATGTCCGCCACTGTGTTTGGACTAATTTGATACCCGCGTTCTTTCAATATAGCGTGGATTTTTTTCGCACCGTATACCTGGTCACTTTCATCAAATATTTGTTCAATAACAGGAGTGATCTCAGCTCTTCTTTGCGCTGCTATTGTATCTTCGTTTTTGTTTCGGAGAATGTGATTATAATAGCTACCTTTTGCCACTTTCATAGTTTTACAGAGCAGATTTACGCTATATTGATTTGCAAGGCTGAAAATGAAAGCGTAGCGTTCTAAGAGCGGCGCATCTACAGTACAGGGTGCCATTTGCAAAATCTCGACCATTTCTTCCAACTGCGCACATTTTTGCTTTAGGTCATTGTATTCTCGCATGTTGATGGGCTTGGTTCTTTTGATTTCTTTACCGTGTTGCTCGATCCAGGAATATACTGTGTTGCGGGACAGGGAGTATTCCTTTGCTAAAGCTGAGACAGTGCTACCGGCGAAGTGTTCCCCTATAACGTGCTGCTTGAATTCCTTTGTGTACTCTTTTTTCATGATCTAACCTCCTTGATATTGTATGGGTAAAAGGTAAACTTACCCAACATTATCGTACAATGTTTCGGATGGCAAGTGAACACACTAGGACCGTTACACTAACGGTGGTACAATGACTTTTGTGATATTTTTTTGATTTTTATATAACCAGATATATCAAAATGGATAATCAAATGAAGCTTGCTCGATAAATAACGTTTGCCAAAGAGCAACAGAAATTGTAAACTCAGGACTAATTTACGCATAACGTTAAAGGCGACAGGGAGATTAACACCTCTCTGTCGCTTTTTGCTTTTTACTGTTGAAAACAAAACGTCAATATGCTATAATGATTATGCTGGATACTTAAATTAAGATGGGATATTGTAATTTGTTGTTGCAAAGACTAGTTATGGTAAAACCATACCCCCTGACTGACTTTGCAACAAAGTTTTATTTAAGTGTCCAGCAACCTTAAACAGCAGAGGGTATGATTTTCGTGCGTAGTCCTTTGCGGGACTACGCATTTTTTATTTTAATTGTTTAGGTGGACATAGGTGTGTCCGAGTGATTTTATATGATAGAATAAAATCAAAAAAGGGGTGTTTTGTTTGGAAAACACGAAACAGTATAGAATCTTAGAAATCTTTTTTCGCGCTCTTCGCGGTGAAGACATATCGGTGCAAAAATTAGCGGATGAATATGGCGTATCAACTAAAAGTATCAGCCGCAGTATTTCGGATTTAAAGGCTTTTTTAGCCGACAATCGCGAACTCGTTGGCAATACTGAACTTGAATACTCACACAAAGATAAATGTTATCGTCTGTTTATGGATGAGTTTTTGAGTAGTAAAGAGCTTTTCGCCCTGGTCGAGGTTATGATCGGCGCCCGCGCTTTTTCTCGCGATGAACTTTTGATTTTAGTGGATAAACTGAAGCGGTTCACAACGGGCGAGGATAAAACAAAACTTGCCGAACTTATCCGAAAAGAACTGTATCACTATCCTGAAGTAAAACACGATTGTGAGAGCGTTCAGGATAGACTGTGGCAGATTATAAACTGCATTAACGAAAAAAAAGAAATATCTATCGAGTATTATCGAATGGATCGTAAGTGGGTTACTCACAGGCTACGACCTGCATCGGTAATATTTACGGACTATTATTTCTATCTCATTGCTTTTATGTGTGAGGGCAAAACGGAAAAACCATATTATTTCCGACTTGATAGAATAAAAGGCATTACGGAACATAGAAAGAATTTTAATACGAACGATATCCCTAACTTTGATGAAGGTATGCTTCGCAAAAGAAGTCTGTTTATGTGGCCTGGTAAATTGCAGACCATTCGCTTTGAATTTACCGGACCTTCCGTTCAGGCGGTATTGGATAAACTTCCGACCGCCAAGATTATTGAACGTGAGGGCAAGAAATATCTGATTGAAGCCGAAGTTTACGGCAACGGCATCAAAATTTGGCTTCTTAGTCAGGGCGCATGGGTAAAGGTAGTTGCGCCACAAGAATTCGTTGATGAAGTAATAGATGAAATCAAAAAAGCAGCGCAACTTTATGAAGTTTGATAGTGGGGCAGACATATATGTATGAAAATTTCATGACAGATTTTAACTTCGGAACGCTTGCTCCGCAGCGGCACTCCGTACTAAGCCCTTGCCCAGATCAAATTTTCGGTCACATGAAGGGTAAAACATACATTCCTCGTTCTATCGCTGAAAGAGAAAATATTTTATATAAAGAATGTCCAACAGAAATTAGCCATCCTCGCTGCCCCATTGTGGTTGTTCTCGAAAGTCCTCATAAATCCGAATTCTCCGGTACAAAGCCGCTCGGAATTGCACATGGGAAAACAGGGGCGCTTTTTAACACAAATTTCGGTGCTCTATTTTCTCGTACCGATATTTTTCAAGATATCAAAACAGATGACATACATGACGTTGTTCTTGTTAATGCAGTTCAATATCAGTGTAGTTTAGGACTGCCGTTAAACAAATACGAAAACAAGCTAAAGCGTGATGAACTTTGGTTGTCGTGTTTTGAACGTCAATGTGCATCAGATCTATGTGATAGACTTGCGGCATTGGAGCCCTTCTCTGTGATAAACCTGTGTACGAAAGGCGTAAAAAACCTACAGTTAGTATTACATGAAAAACTTTGTAATTTTCCTAACTACATGTATGGAACGCATCCATCAACTTGGAATTTTGATTATGCGTACATTCAGCATCCATTAAAGGAGTGTAGCAATGAGAAGATACTGTGAACAATGCAGAGATTTTCACGAGGAAAATGATCTCTGCCCCAAATATAAGGAATTACTTAAACAACACCCAGAGTGGTTTAATGAGATGATGCAGACAATGGTCACCTCGACCGTTAGCGCCTCAACTGTTCAAAAATATGGCGCAGCCATCAAGGAGCATCTTGTTGCTTATGATGGGGTGGACTATGAAAGAGGAACTGTTGCAAGCCGTAGCTTAAAGAGTGTTGCACAGAGCAAGGTTAATCCTAATGATAGTGCAAGGAACATTAAGCAACAGGCGGGTTTTTCTGCCGAAATCAAATCGGCAGCTCGGGCAAATGCTGATAGAATAATTAACGGTGATGATACAACCCGAACAACCCGTACTGATGATATGAGTAGTCAGTCAGATGGGCGTGGAGGAAGCGTTGGCGGCACAAATGATCAGTTTTATGATGTTGCCGAGGTAGACAAAAACGGTGTATACATTGAAGGATCTGGTCGTCAGCTGAAGTTTGTGGGAAATGATGCCGAGAGTAGTACCAAGAGCTTGCTGCAAAAGGATTATGACAAATACCGTAAACACGGGGTTGCCTTGGAGGTTCCTTCTGATTTTTACGACAAGATTATAAAAGAACTCGATAAACGTGCAGATCATCTTAAAACACAGATTGAGCTTGCCGAAAGAAAAGGAAACACTGAGTTAGCATCAAAGCATAAAGAACAGTTAAAACGCGTTGAAAATACAAAGAATAATCTTAGAAAGAGTAATGTTACAAGCAAAGAGGCAATCGAAGCGAGGAAACATCCGGAATTATCCACAGCAAAAGATATTGCCAGGTATGCACACCAAGCCGGACTTGAGGCTGCCCAAAAAGGTGCACTCATCGGTGGCGGTGTATCAGTTGTTCGTAATGTAATTAAGCTGAGCAATGGCGATATCAAAGCAGATGTTGCAATTAAGAACATCGTTGTAGACACAACTAAAGGTGCTATAGGAGGTTATGTTGTCGGTGCGGGAGGCGCAGCTTTAAAAGGAGCAATGCAGAACTCATCATCCTCCTCCATACGAGCACTTTCTGAGACAAAATTTCCAGGTGCTGCCGTTGGTTTGGTTTATGGTATTACCAAGTCTGCGGTTACCAATTTTCTCAAATACAAAAATGGCGAACTGACGAAAGCCGAAATGGCCAAAGCATTTGGCGAAGATGCTGTTAAAGGATCATTGGTCACATGTTCTATGGCGGTGATTGCATTCCCTCCGGGAGTGGTTGGCGCAGTTGCAGCTATGGGTGTGGCAATGTACTTGGATGCGGCTTGTACCAATTTGCTTGATGAAGTGTTTGGAGAAGGTGCATATGAGCAGATTCTGCATGCATGTGGGTATGTTGCAAGTGTATCTCAAAATATAGTTGATTTGCTCGATGCATACGGTGCCAATATGCGTGCAGCTTATGGAACTGACATAAAATCGCGAGCCATTATCGAGGAAATTAACGCAACAAGAACTGCGCGAGAGGCCCAAAAGCAAAGAACAAAGAAACTGATAGAGGAGCTATAATATGGATAATTACGAGCTTATATTATCAAAAGAGGCCGAAGAGAACACATATGCGGCTATTGACACACTTATTGAAGCAGCACGTGATATCGCTGCCAAATCTGAGCAAGACTTTGAGCGTATCAAAGAGAAAAAGTGGTATAAGCGGCTTTGGGAACTTGTTACTTTCAGCAAGGATAATGAAAAAATTCAGGCCCGTGGTGTTGCGAACCTTGCGAAACTAAACGAGATAGTTATGAAGGCATTATTCTTGCTTTCCAAACAAAGCAAGAATAATGCCGATAGAATATACGAAGCATTGCAGAAGATCAAATCGCTCAGAGAAGAAGTTGACGACTTGTCCGCTCAGCAGGAGATAATTGCTAATAAAATTTTGATTATCCGGCGCGGATTCGAATCTGAAGGACGATTTGATGAGTTGAGTGAGAATCAAAGAGACATTATTTATGCCGTACTCCGCAAATATGCAATTGAAGGATCAAACGAGGATACCGGAAAATTGTTATCTGTCATAGCCAAACAGTCTCATGACACATATGATGAGGTAAGCTATGATGTTATTAAATCAGTAAATAGCGATAGTTTTCATAAAATCCTGTTCAGTATTCTTCAATTGTACTCACATTTATTAAATGACTCCCTGCCGAACGAACAACACGAATTGTTTCAATATATTAAATTGAGCGAACAAGAAAAGAAAACAATTCGCAACCATGTTGAAGAGGATATCCATATATATGGCAACAAAGATAAATATATTGAAACATTTTATAGTGCTACGGAAGAATATGATGCTTTTGTAGATGACGATGAGATTGATTGGTGCTTTGAAAACGAAGATTATGATGACACTATAGAAGATGGACCTAGTGAAATTACACTCAATGAGATTATGCATGTAGGAGTAGACGAGCATTGTCTCTATACGAAAAAAATAATAGATTTTAGAGCTACTATTGAATGTGAAGGGGAACTGATTTTTGACGATTGCGAAATTACCATAGATGATTCTGAATTCCCCAAAAGTAGTGTCGAATTAATCGGAAACGCGACTATTATTTTTAATAAGTGCAGGTTTTTTATGTACCATAAAACTTCTGATTTTTTGATTAGCGCTGCTAAAAATACATCTATTCGTTTGCAAAATTGTTTCTTAAATGGTTGTGGCATGTTCATTGAAACCGCCGGTAACTGCGAAGTTGATTCTTGCCGATTTGTACATCCGGGCGTTAATCTTTTATCATGCAAGTCACAGGATGACAGTCATTGCGTAGTAAGCAATTCGTCCTTTTATCAGAGATATTATCCTTCCCACATTGAATATAGTGGAGTCGAGGAATATTCCAGCATTCTTAGTGGTATTTCTATAATTGATAATTGCAAGGTTGAACGAGAACGTAATTGCTTTTCACATAGCCAATATGGTCGCAAAATGGCATTTCTTAATTCAAGGAAGGTTGAGATTCATCACGTAACCTTTAAAAATTGGACTAACTGCATCAAAGCAGATGGTAATAATGAAACCATGGTTAGGGTATCTGCTTTCGAACAATGCGAAAACGCGATATCTGCAAACAATTTAGATGCTGAAAACTGCAATTTTTACAATTGTTTGAATCCAATTAAGACATCTGGAAAAAGCGTGGTTTCACATTGTCAGTTTTATAAATGTTGTGGCGATGTTCTTACAAGCACAAGTCGAATCGATGTAAAATACTGTCTTTTTGATACTTGTATGACTTTGGCAAGCTCAGAAAAACCGAAATGTATGGATCACATAATTTCTACTAATCGTCTGCACTCTATAGAAGATGCTGTAACAAAGGATTTTTACGAAGATGCAATCATTCATATTTCACACAGCAAACTAGAAAAGACATACTCTCAAATAGTAAAATGTCGATTTTGCAATATGGATTTAGGAAACTCATACATAATCAAAGGAAACGATTATGTAGAACACAAAAATGAAATTCTGAAAATTAGTGATTGTGAGTTTTCTAATTGCAAATCATCGCGCAAAGACAAAAAGGTTGTTCGAACAGCATCGTTGCGAGAACATAACTCGGTATCGCCGCTAGTCATGGTATCTCCGCTGTTAGCTGTTAAAAAGACAATCGAGGAGTTTGAAAATATTCATTTAGTTGGCTGTACTGGAATTTGTTGTGAGTCCGGAGCGATTGCACATGATAGTAAAGTCGCTGCAAATGAATTTGTTGTTCGGGAATATACTGCATCTAAAGAAAAAATCGGGTGTTTAATTGAAGAAAATTAATTTGTTTCGACAGCGATGTTAGCACTTGTTTAATATCATACAGACACCCATTTGTCCCCTTTGGAAAGTATAATTAGAGTGTAATCTAAGAATACGTCCTAAGGGGACATTCGTTTGGGGGGTGTTATGATGTCAACAGAACACGGAAAGTTTTTGTCTACCGTTCCTACACTCGCTTGGTGGTTATCGGACAAAATTGAGAACCACCATCGTAAGAAACGTGCGAAATATGGTGTAGATGCGATTGATAATATTGAGCGTTTATACCGGCTCAAAGAACGCGGTGCTATAAGCCAAGAAGATTTTCAGGAACTTAAAGAAAAATTGAAAAAGGAGATTTGATGTGAGGCTGTTTAGAATGAAAAAAAGTCGAGAAATATCTGACTATGAAATAATTAAAGGATGTGCCGAGTATTTACAGATAAGTGAAGCGGACATAGTAAGTGATGACTATATGCAGGATCATCCCGATGTTTTGGACATTCTTGTTAATGTTGCAATCAATTGTAAAAAGAAACCTCGCCGAGAAAATATGGTTGCTCACAGGCAATTGGTTGTTCATAGTTTTGGATGTAATGATATAGGCTATACTACTCGCCGCAATGCAGAAAAAAGAACACGAGAAAAAATGCTTGAAGATAAGACATTTCAAAGCCACATTAGGGAAATCACCAACTTCATTATCAATAAAGATTATATGATTAACGATTTTGAAATTATAAATTTCAAAGTTGTGGGATACCACGGCAAGGGAAAAGACATTGTAATACCCGACGGATTACAACTTGGTGAATATGCTTTTTCGAAATGCACTACGATAGAAAGCGTAATACTTAATAAAGAAATCAAAGAAATTCCGTGGAGTGCCTTTTCAAACTGCGAGAAATTAACCAGTATATATGGCTTGGAGCAGGTGGAAAAGATTGGACGAAATGCCTTTTATTGCTGCGAAAATTTAATCAACATAGATTTGCCACTTGGAATAACAGAGATTGAAGACCACGCCTTTTATGGATGTACATCTTTGAAAAAAATAACTATCCCAGCCAGTGTTATGGAAATAGGATATGCCGCATTCCAAGATTGTAAAAATCTAAGGAGCATAAAGTTCCCAAAAGGATTAAAGAAAATACATACTGAAGCATTTATGTGTTGTGATAGTCTTGAGGAAATTGAGATTCCAGAGAGCGTTGAACGAATTGGCGATGCTGCTTTTGAGTTTTGTAAAAATTTGAAAAGTATATCATTCTATCGCGGTACAGTTGTTGGGAAGAATGCTTTTTCTTATACACCTTGGGAAATAGAGCAAGCGAATGGTGGTGCTTTTATCACCGATGGTATATTGCATAAAGTGGATGAAAGAATCGAAGAATATACCATTCCGGAAGATGTCACAAAAATAGCAATGGCAGCATTTTGCAAAAGCAATATCAAGAAACTAACGATTCCAAAAAATGTAAGATATATAGGGGCATATGCTTTTTCAGAAAGTCAAATTACGGAAATACACTTCGAATGCAAGGAGTGCGAATTTGACCACTCTTTGTTTGACCGTTGCAGGAATATTAAAGAAATCGTTCTACCCACCGGTATAAAAAGAATATATGAACACACTTTCGGTAATGTCGATGCAATCGTCGAAGTCCCGGAATCTGTGGAATCCATTGATTGCAACGCCTTTGCTCTTTCTCCTCTTTCTAAGCCTACAGATATGAAGCCCAAAATTAGGGCGAAGGAAGGTACATTGGGTGCTAAGTTTGCTAAGGAACACCAAATAGAATTGATACTCAAATAATGCGCCAAGAAACAAAATGATTTGAAACGGACATACACATGTCCGTTTAGGCCGCTATACTATATTTGAAAGTGAGGTTGATTGCAATGCTACAATATGAAATCGCGAAAAAGCTGTACGAAGAAATCAAAGCGAAAGCCACAAGCAACACACGTCCCGGTTTCGATGACTTTTACAACGGTTTCTTGAAATCCGCTGTGAGTTATGCCGAAACGAGAACCGAGTGGAATTTCATGGAGCTTTCCGAGCGGATGGAAAGGGATCGGAGCCGAAGCATTAAACACGACTCCTATATGTCCAGTCTTGGAGCCGTATGCAGAAACCTTGGAATTGAAGGCATTGACGAAATAATGCCGGACCGAAAAGCGAAAGGCGACTTCGCCTGCTATATTGCTCTGTTCCTCGGTTTGGAACAACGTTAATATTATATATAGACACACCTTTGTCCTCCTGTGTGGGTATAATTTGATTGCAAATTAACCTTACAGGAGGATTTTTCTATGCCAACCAACTGGAAATATATTAAAAAGTTGCTTGAAAAAGAATTCCTTTGCGAGAAGCTTCGCGGTCATATTACATATGATCTCACAGATTACAGACCAGCACCTTGGTATCAACAGCATTTTATTATGAAATATGATGCGGAGGTGTTGCTGGATGTTTCACAGCCCGAGCGTATGTGGGACAAAAAATACCGCAGAACCGAAGTTAACTGGGGACATCGTGATCGAATTGCGAAAGAAATTTATAACAAATATCGTCTTGATGATTACTCACTTCCTCAACATATAATCGAAGCGCTTACAGGTTACGCAATATCCGAAGCTGACAAAATCACATCCCATTATGCCGGCATCTATGGAGTGCACGATATTATTGATTTGATAGGAGCATATCTTCATGCCGACATTGAAGAAAGTTTATCGTGGGCACAAGACCCGTTCATAACTGCACTTGCTATTTTGGATAGGCGGTGTGGCAAAAGACGGCTTCAGAAGTATGCCGATTGGGATTATACCGACTATCCCGATTGGCTAAAACGGATATATCAAATCCGGTTTGATGCTGAAAAAATTCCATATCATAAAAACTATATAACAGACTTAAAACACAGTCAATTGATCTAAACTGAGGTGTTAGGTATGACAGATTACATAATAAACGATTCAATTAACATCCTTTCCTCGGAAAAGCGCATTATAGAAAACTGCTCCGTTAAAATCAATGCGCCGATAAACGTATATGGAAAATTAGTTTTCAGAAACTGTTCTATAACGTGCACTTCGGGACAAATTTTTGTTTATGGTATTCTAAAAATAGAGAAGTGCAAAACTTGTGTTGTGCCAAAATTCTTAAATATCATGAATGGCGGGGAATATTAATGGATCTAGGTGCGTTTAACGATGGAGCTCTCTGCTGCACGAGGGGGTGGTCAATAGAGGATGGGGGTAAATTTTCTTGGATCCCCTATTATATTTCCGTTGAGAAGCGCTTTGACGATGTGATTATTACATGTGCATCAAAATATTATAATCTTGATAAAAAATTTACGGATTACAGTAGTTGTGACATTGAGAATATCCCTAACATTGAAAGAGAAAGTTGGGATAAGGCGAGAAAAATGGGGACCTATCTGCGAAAAAAGTTGATAGATATTTCTTGGCATCAAATAAAGATGAGTTATCCTACCTACCGGCCACAAAGAACGTTTGAGAAAATCGAGGAACTTATAAAAGATGGTGACAAGGAAGTTTGGACTAATCTTGCCGAGATCATGGAAGAAATAATTAAGATTTTGTACAAGGATGCTCTTGATGCTGAAGAAATGTATCCATTCAAAGATTGATTATAAATGGAGTCCTTTATGATTTTAGACTGGAAAAATAACAAAGATTTTGCGCTTGCCAATGGGATAGAAGAACGTACTTCTGCGAACAAATACGAGATCATGTTTTGCGGTGGCAAGGTTTGCGATGAATATAATTTGGTGATACCCTTTACCTATACGGATATGGTTTTCAAAAATTTCCCCACCTTAAGTCTTCGTTTGGGCATTTATGAGAATTGTGTTTTTGATAATTGCCCAAATATTAAAATCATTGGATGAGAGATGATGAATTGCACATTTCACCATTCCAAATACACCTTAGAAAGTGGTTCAAGACTGTTTAAACGTAAGACGAACAATTAAGAAAGGAGAGCACAATTGATATGAAAAGACAAAACACTTTGCTGGGAGTGTAGTGATTCTTAATTATAACGCTTATCTACAATTCAAACGGAAAACTTTCGACGCTAAAACAGAAACACAGTGATTTTAAAAGCCCTCGTTCCAAAGCAGGAACGAGGGCAAAGTTTTGTTTGCATATGGAAAAAGAAGTAATAACATGCTATAATCAATGAAAGAGGTGATATAATGTCAGTATTAAAAGATTTTGATGAAATATATGATCATGCGCATATGTGGAATTGGGGACCGGATTGGATCATAGTTAAAGACATTTATATTAAGTTTCCAGATTCATATTCGGTATTGACACCTTTTGCTTATACATATTTTGAAGAATTAATACGTTCCACAACATCTGAATATGGTATCCCTCTGTTAGATAGGGAAGGAAAGAAAAACAATTTAAAAGTAGGGTTAAAATTGGTTAACCTTGCAATAGCGGAAAATACTGATAAACCAGAATATATTAAACTTCTTGAAAAAGCGAAGAAGTATTTTAAATATGATTATGAAGATCCTCACGAAGAAAATGGGCGTAATAAGGTGCTGCATGGCCATTTGCATCCAAGGTTTTGGAGTAAAGAGGAATTTGAAAAACTAATTCATGACATAGCAGAAATGTCGCAGTATGCTGGATTTTAAAAACAATCTATTTAGGAGGTCAAAAAATGATTAATCTAGAAAATTTCATTGCAGGTTTAAAAAATTTAAATCGTGGTATTAGGATAGAAGAAACTGATACGACTATTATTCTTCTAAGACGTTCGTATGTTTCAAGCAGTTCGATTGATCATATAGGAAAACTTAATAAACAAGAAATAATTGAAATTATAGAAGAAATAGATTCAGATACAAAATTTATTGAAAATATGTTACATACAAAGACAATGTTTGAAATATCAATAAGACCGCAAGAACATAGTCCTATGACATATAGATTATACGATGGAGATTTTTGTAGGATAGAAGAGCATAATTATATCTTCGAGATTTCGAAGCCAAGCACTAAATATGTAATTGCAATGATTTGTTCAGCTGCTAATTTAACAGAACCCATTATGAAATATCCTATTGGGAGAAGACCAGGAATGTCGCCCAACCCAATAACAAGTGTCTCTGATTTGTCGGATGTATTAAGAATACTTACTGCAAAAATTGTTTCACCTACTGAATGTAATTTGGGTAGATTTAAAAACTTATTGAGTTCTTATTTGTTTAATATAGCGTTTAACAATGACATTGCATTTGATATAGAGAATCTTACATCTAAGAGAATACCTCATAAAATAGTTGCCGAAAGAGATGGTCAACTATTCCCTTATAAGAGCTATAAGCAAGAGTTGATACGGTATTATTATCAAGCTTTATCAACAGATATTTCTTTTGCGAAGTATATGGCTTTTTATCATGTTGCAGAGTTTTATTTTCATACTATTGTGGAGGAGGATGCATTTAAGGAAATTAGTGATTTTATCACAAAGCCATCTTTTTCCCCTTACAATAAAAATGATTTGCGTTGCTTCTATGATAAAATCAAAAAGAAGATACGTGAGCAAAGAGAGGATGGAGTCTGGGATGAAAAAATAGGGCTCCTTTTATGCTTGAAAAAATATGTGCCAGATATTTTGGGCTTAAAGAGTCGAATTAGTTCCATAGAAGAAAATGCTCTTGATTACTATCAGACAAACGATGTATCTTTTGCGGAAGATGCCAAAAGAATTAATTTCGATAATGATGACGAAAAAATTTATAAAGCTATTCGTGATAGAGTGTATTCGGTTAGAAATGCTATTGTACATAGCAAGGAAGGTGAAAAACTGAGATACGAACCTTTTTTGCACGATCAAGAATTAGCAAGAGAAATTCCTTTAATTAGATCAATAGCTGAAGAAATAATTATTAATTCTGCAAAAAGTATAGAATTTTGATTTATTTAATAGTTGCATTTTTGAAAAAATGTGTAAAAAGCACCTCGAAAAACTTGAAAAAATGTGTTTTTGGGGTGAAATTAATGTTTTCTTGAAACCCAAATAAAACAGTTTCTTATAGTTAAAAACGAAGAGTCGCTTGAGCGGCTCTTTAGTTTTTATATAAGTGAGGTTTTATTATGGCAAAGAAATTGGGTTA